>NZ_DATKTK010000026.1:0-257999 GCF_035531155.1 Sulfuricella sp.
CGGCAGCGTCAGCCCTCCCCTCAATCCCCTCCCGCAAGCGGGAGGGGAGGCGATCGCCCCTTCCCCCGCCCGCGGGGGAAGGTTGGGATGGGGGTTGGCGCTACTTGGCATCGTAGACCCAGCTACGACCTGCGTCGCGCGCCTAGCTGCCGGGCTTTCTGGCAGCAATGCATCCCATGATATTTATTGAGACAGCTTCTAAGGCACAATTTCCTCCAGCGGGCGGGGCTTGGCGATGCCGTAACCCTGGGCGTAGTCCACGCCGATGGCGCGGAGTTTCTCCAGGATGGCCTGGTTTTCGACGAACTCGGCGATGGTTTTGATTCCCATCACATGGCCGATGTGGTTGATGGATTCGACCATGGCGCAGTCGATCGGGTCGTTGATCATGTCCCGGACGAAGCTGCCGTCGATCTTCAGGTAATCCACCGGCAGGTTCTTCAGGTAGGAGAAGGAGGACATGCCGCTGCCGAAATCGTCAAGCGAGAAGCTGCAGCCGAGCGATTTGATGGTCTTGATGAAGTTGCTCGCTTTGACAAGGTTGGAGATCGCCGAGGTTTCGGTAATCTCGAAGCAGATTTTGTGCGGCGGCACGCCTGTGCCCTTGATCTGGTCGATGAGGAAGGCGAGGAAGCGGTCATCGTTGACCGACTGGCCGGAAAGGTTGATGGCGCAGATCACCGGCCGTTCGGCGTGGGCGATCAGCCAGTTGAGTGCGTTGTGGATCACCCAGCGGTCGATCTCGACCATCAGGTTGTAGCGTTCCGCGGCGGGGATGAAGGCGCCGGGCGGAACCAGGTTATGGTTTTCGTCCCGCATGCGCAGCAGTATCTCGAAATGCTGTTCCTGTTCGGGCGCGCCATTCTGAACCGGAACGATGGGCTGGTAGTGCAACTGGAAGCGCTCTTCCACGAAGGCCTTGGTGATGCGCGCCACCCAGTGCATTTCACCGTGGCGTTCGGCCATCTCGATGTCGTCCGGCGAATACACCTGCACCCGGTTGCGCCCCTTGTCCTTTGCCGCGTAGCAGGCGGTATCGGCGGCGGACAGCACGCTTGCCGAATTGCCGCTGGTTGCGGTGATCGCCACCAGGCCGATGCTGACGCCGACGGCGAAGGTCTTGTCGAGCCAGACGAAGCGGAAGGCCCCCACCTCGTCGAGCAGGACGTTTGCCAGGCGAACCGCCTGATCCAGCGGGCAGTTTTCCAGCAGGACGCCGAACTCGTCGCCGCCGAGTCGGGCGAAGGTATCGGACTCGCGCACCTTGTCCTGGATCTGCGCGGTTAATTGGCGCAGCAGTTCGTCCCCGGCGCTGTGGCCGCAGGTGTCATTGACTACCTTGAACTGGTCGAGGTCGAGATAAAGCAATGCATGCTGCTTGTGCTGGGTGGCCGCGCTGTCGAGCAGGTCTTCCAGCTGGTGTTCGAATTCGCTCCGGTTGATCAGGCCGGTGAGGGCATCATGCTTGGCCTGGTAGGAAAGCTGGTGGGCCAGCTTGCGCTTTTCGCTGACGTTGTGGAACACCAGCACGACGCCGATGATGCGTCCGTCGCGTTCGCGGATCGGTGCGGCGGAGTCCTCGATGTGCACCTCATGCCCGTCGCGCCGGATCAGCACGGTATGGTTGGCCAGGCCGACGATGCCGTTCTGGAGGAGCGCTTTCTCCACCGGGTTCTCAACCGGTTGACGGGTGATTTCGCTGATAATGTTGAACACCTGCTGCAGAGGTTGTCCGGTGGCCTCGTCGTTGCTCCAGCCGGTGAGGGCCTCCGCCACCGGGTTGAGAAATTCGACCCTGCCTTCGATGTCGGTGGTGATCACGGCATCGCCAATTGACTGCAAGGTGACCAGGGCGCGTTCCTTCTCCGCGTACAGGGCGGCTTCGGCTTGGTCGCGCTCGCGGCTATTCTGTTTCAGCGCCAACGCCATCTGGCTGAAGTCGCGGGCAAGCCTGGCGACTTCATCCCGGCCCTCATAATTCGGCAGGGCGATTTCAAGGTCGCCGGCGGAAATGCTGTCCGCCGCATTGGAAAGCATGTTCAGCCGGTAGGTCACCTTGCGCACCACCAGCCAGGTGATCAGGCCGCCAAGGGTGATGGCGATCAGCGTATAAATTACGCCTTTATGCGTTACCGCATTCAATTCGACCTGCATCGGTGCGGCATCGAGGATGACGCGGGCGAAGCCAATGCGTTTGCCGTTGCTGGTAATGGCGAAAATCGAGTCAATCAGGCCGTCGTGCAATAGTTGATACTCGGTTCGAGTCGGGTCGGTGAGCAGGGGGGCGAGCAATTTTTTGCTGGGCGAGTCCGAGAACGTTACGTTGAACAGTGCAGAATCCGTGGCGGCAAGCACCTTGCCGTGGGTGTCCAGGATCAAGGCAAGATTCAGATGTTTTACCGATTTAAGACTGGAAACCAGTTCATCGAGTGCGTTGACGTCGCGGCTCAACAGCCAGGAGGGGGCGTTGACCGACAGCGTGTGTGCCAGCATTTGGCTTTCATGGGCAAGTTGCTTTTCCATGAAGCCTTGCTGGCGGGTAAGCATGTCGGTCACCACCAGCCCCATCAGCACGGCGTGAAGCAGCATTACGGTGCCGATGATCCGGCCCTTGAGGCTATGGAAAAGAAAATTGGTCAGCCGGTAGTGTTTTCCCACGATTATTTCGAGTTCTGCGTTTTCATTGCCGGAGGCAGGCCGATCGCCTGGTCATACCGCCGGAGGAAATCCTGCATGGGTTTGTAGGAGGCGTTGCTGGCCAATTCAAAATGTTGCTGCCCCACCTTGAATTGCTGCTGGTCCAGTTCCTTGTCCTTGTCCATTCCCGCTAACACGGATGCGACTTGTTGTGCGAGTTTGGGGTCTATGTCGCTGCGCGCAATGATGGCGTTGTGCGGCAGCGGCTCGGTTTTCCATAACACGCGCATTTGCTTTGCTTTGTCCGGATTCTCTTTCGACCACGTGCGCCAGAAGCGCACGCTAGTGCCGCAGGCCGTTGCATCGCCAGTGTAGGCGTTGAGCAACGATGAGAACTGCGAACCGACATAGCGGATCTGGATATCTTGTTTTACCGCAACGCCCTGGACTTCCTGCAGGTAAAGCAATGGGAGCATGGTAGCCGCAACCGCAGTGGCCGAAGGAAAGCAGAGTGTTTTGCCGGACAGGTCGTGTGCGGAGTGCAGATTTTTATCGATCCGAGCCACGATCAGGCCGCGGAAATCCTCGTCCGGGGTCATTTTGGCGATTACGCGGTAGCCGTGTTCCAGGCTGAAAACTGTCTGGTAGGGGTTGGGCAGGGAAAAGTGGAAGTGCTGCGCCGCAAGTTTTGCTTCGTAATCAGCGTAGTTTTTCGAGGCTTCGATCTGGAAATGGGTGCCTGGCAGCTTGCGCTCGAGGTAGCGCATGATCGGTTCATAGTCCTCGAAAACATCCTGCGGGTTAGAGTAGGGATGGGGGCCGAAAATAAACACGCTCTCTTTAGCCGGTGCGCCGGTCGGCTTGTAGGCGGAGTCGGCTTGGGCGCCTCCCCAGGAAAAAAGGAAGAGGACGAGTGAAAAACTGATAATCCTTCGCGTAATGCCCATAGCGTTACAACCCTCTTTATCAATGCGCCTCAGGGGTTCCAGACTGTATATAAGGGAAGACCCGAAGATTGTATATAATTTTTTTATGGGTTGGGATTTTTGTTGCGGACAAAACAATCTTTATTGATTCTGATCAGTCATTGCGGCAGCGCGGGACGGAGGCTGGATGACGACGGGAGGTTGCATACCTGTTTTTAGGCCCAGGCTTTCCAGAGAAGGGAGAGGCCGCTGCCAACCAGCAGCAGCCCAACCAGCCTGAGCATTTGCAGGCTGGAAATGCCGAGATGGACGCGGTGGCCGAGATATAGCCCCAGCGCTATGACCGGCAAGGCGGCAAGGAGGGCGGTGAACATCCCGTCTTGCAATAGCAGGCCGGCGGCGAGAAAGGTGACGACGCGCAGTCCGCCCTCCAAGGTGAAGAGGCCGGAGAAGGTGGCGCGCAACTTTGCCTTGTCCTTCAGGCGGTGGGACAGATAGATGATGTAGGGCGGACCGCCCGTGCCGAATAGTGCGCCTACGGTGCCGCCTGTGAGTCCAGCCGGTATGGCCCAGAGCCGCGAGATGGTGGTTTCGCCATGGATGTTGAGCAGGGTGCGTGCGCCGAAAATCAGCACGAAAATCCCCAGCCCGATCAGCAGGGGTTCGCGAGGCATGTGGATGAGCAGCGTCACGCCCAGCATCACGCCCACCGCACTGAAGGGCAGCAAGGGTTTCAGTTCATTCCAGTCGATCTGTTCGCGGGTTTTGCCGCCAAGGACAATGGAAGCGGTAAAGTCCAGCACCAGTACGAATGGCACGACAAATTGCAGGGGCAGGAAGTGCGCCAGGAGGGGTACCGCAATCAGTCCGGAGCCGAAACCCGTGATGCCACGGATGAAGTAGGCGAGAAGGAGGATCAGCAGTGCGGCCGCTAATGCTTCTAGACTGATGGCCGTTCCCCGCGCTCAATCACAATTCCCAGCCGCTTGACGCCGCGTAGCATGCCCAGTTTGGCGACAGAGACTTTTACCCAGGGCGCGCCGAACTCGGTGCGGATCAGGGCGGCAATGTGCTCCGCCAGGGCTTCTACCAGGGAAAAGTGACGTTCGGCCGCGGTTTGGCGAATGCGCGCCATCACCGCACCGTAGTCGATGGTGTCCGCTATGCTGTCGGTTTCGCCGGCACGGCTGTGCGGCAGGCCGATGTCGATGTCGATGCGGATAGTCTGCGGGACTTTGCGTTCCCACTCATAGATGCCTATGACGATGTCGAGCTTGATTTCTTCCAGGAAAACGATATCCATCGGGTGTTCAGGCGGGCAATTTGCCGTAAAATCTAAAAGTGGCCATTTTAATCGCTTATTGACCAAATGATGTCAAAATTCGACAAGAATTTGGGGTTGAAATGAGCCATACGGTGATGGGTGATGAGGAATGGGTGATGAAAACCTTTCGACCATCCCCCATTACCCATCACTCCATTTTGCTTCCGGCTCATCCGGTCTAGGTGCTTTGACATGAACACGGTAATTTTCATCCTCGCCGCTTACCTGATCGGTTCGGTTTCCTTTGCCGTACTCACCAGCAAGGTGTTCGGCTTGCCCGATCCGCGTACCTTCGGCTCGAAAAATCCGGGCGCGACCAATGTCTTGCGTACCGGCAAAAAATTGGCCGCCGCGGTGACCTTGCTGGGTGATGGCGCCAAGGGCTGGCTGGCGGTTTTTCTTGCGTTGCGCCTGGCGCCGGTCTACGGCCTGGACGAGACTGTCGTCGCCGCATCGGCCATCGCGGTGTTCCTCGGCCATGCCTACCCGGTTTTTTTCGGCTTCCACGGCGGCAAGGGCGTAGCCACGGTGCTGGGTATCCTGCTGGCGCTTAATCCCTGGCTGGGTCTCGCTGCCTTGGCCACCTGGCTGCTGGCGGCCTATATGTGGCGAATTTCTTCCTTGTCCGCCTTGATCGCGGCGGTGTTCACGCCGTTTTACGGCTGGTTGTGGTTGAAATCCGGTGTGCTGGTTGCGGCGGTGGCGGCGGTGTCGCTGCTCCTGATCTGGCGGCACAAGAGCAATATCCAGAACCTGCTTTCCGGCAAGGAACGTGCGATCGGCAAGACCCAGCCCGGCGACTCACCGCCGCAGTAAGCCCTATACTTAAGTTACGGGAGGTGTGGCTGTGGCCTGGTTCGAAAAGGAAATGGATTACGCACGGGAAAGCCTGGAACAGGTTTCCCGCACGGCCATCGAGCAGGCCGCGGAGAAGCTGAATGGCGTTGTCCAGGATGGGGTGAAAGAGGCTAGCGGCGAGCTGCGCGAGGCGGTATTGGGCGCGAGCCGGGAGGTGGATAACAAGCTGGACAAGATTTCCGCCGAATTGCACAGCCAGCGCCAGTTCACCAAGGACGACGTGATCGAGCTGGTGGACTACGCCGCAGAGAAGCTCGGCGCCACCATCGACGCCCGTGTGGGCGTGATGAAGGCGGAAATCACCGCCTTGGTGCAGGACCGCGTCGAATATCTGAAGCGCGAGGTGGACAGCTTCTTCATCCAGCGCCAGCAGGATCTGGCACGGGAACGGCGACGCCTGATCGCCAACATCCTGATCGCGGTGGTCGCTTCGGTAGTCATGGGGGGGCTTTCGCTGATGTATCACCGCGCCCTGCTCGGCGGCATGGACATGTACAGCCTGTTTCGCGTGGTATTCCTGTCGCTTAGCGGCGGCTACGCCGTCTATCTGCTGGTCAAGCTGGTGCTGAAATACCGCAGCATGGCGGAGCACAAGAAGGATCTGGTGTTCCTCGCCATGAAATACTGGGGTGTGTTACGTCCTGAAAGCGTGTTCGGCCATGTGCTGTTGATACTGGTTCTGATCGTATTCTATGCGGTGCTGTTTTTCCCGCTGGAAGTGACGCGGATGATCGGCAATGAATCCTTGATCCGCTGGGTGAGCGGATTGCGCGGAATCAAATAGTTGCCAGATCCCAGCGCGGCCGCACGTTGAACTTCCAGCCCTTGGCGGCGGAGAGCTTGATCCGCATTGCGCCGGCGAAGGCGATCATGGCGCCGTTGTCGGTGCAGAATTCGAGTTTCGGATAAAACACCTCAAAGCCCCGGCGGGCGGAAAGCGCGGAGAGCTGTTCGCGCAACTGCCGGTTGGCGCCCACGCCGCCGGCCACCACCAGTCGGTCCAGGCCGCTCTGGCTCAACGCAGCCAGCGATTTGGCGGCGAGCACTTCGACGATGGCGTCCTGAAAGGCGCGGGCGATGTCGGCCACGGTCTGGTCATCCAGCGTCTGTTGCCTGGCCAGGGTCAGCACCGCTGTCTTCAGGCCGCTGAAGCTGAAGTTGAGGTCGCCGCTGTTAATCATCGGCCTTGGCAGCTTGAAGCGCCCCTGCACGCCCCGCTCGGCCCGCATGGATAGGGCCGGCCCACCCGGATAGCCCAGTCCGAGCAGCTTGGCGGTCTTGTCGAAGGCTTCGCCGGCGGCGTCGTCCAGGGTTTCCCCCAGGGTTTCGTAGGCGCCGATGCCGGAAACTTTCATCAACTGGCTGTGGCCGCCGGAAACCAGCAGGGCGACGAACGGGAAGGCAGGCGGATTGGGTTCGAGCAATGGCGCGAGCAGGTGGCCTTCAAGATGGTGGATGCCGATGACCGGTACCTTGAGCGCGAATCCAAGCGCGGCAGCAATGCTGGCGCCGACCAGCAGCGCCCCGGCCAGTCCCGGCCCTTCGGTGTAGGCGATGGCCTCGATATCGCTCAGGGTGCAGCCAGCTTGTTGCAGGATTTGCCGGGTCAGGGGCAGTACGCGCCGGATGTGATCACGCGAAGCGAGTTCCGGCACCACCCCGCCATATTCGGCGTGCATCGCCACCTGCGAGTGCAGCGCATGGGCGAGCAAGCCTCGCTCCGTATGGTACAGAGCAACGCCGGTTTCATCGCAGGAGGTTTCGATTCCGAGGACGAGCATAAGCCCGCCATCATAGCGGTTTTGCGGGTAACGGTAAATTTGGCTATGAAAAAGACGATTTAGCCGATATAATTATCGATTTACTCCAAAACTCATTACTAATTTAGAAGGTGATTTGCTCATGCCGAGTGTACGCGTCAAGGAAAATGAACCGTTCGATGTAGCCCTGCGCCGTTTCAAGCGCGCCGTGGAAAAAACCGGTCTGCTGACCGAACTGCGTGCCCGCGAGTTTTACGAAAAGCCCACTGCCGAGCGCAAGCGCAAGATGGCTGCTGCCGTCAAGCGCCACTTCAAGCGCCTGCGCAGCCAAATGCTCCCCCCCAAGCTTTACTGAGCAATGAGTCTCAGGCTTCAAATCGCCGAGGATATGAAATCGGCGATGCGTGCCAAGGATGTGCCACGCCTTTCAGCGATCCGGCTGCTGATGGCCGCGATCAAGCAGCGCGAGGTGGACGAGCGTATCGAGCTCTCCGATGATCAGGTGGTCGCGGCGATCGAGAAAATGCTCAAGCAGCGGCGCGACTCCATTTCCCAGTTCGAATCCGCCGGGCGGCAGGATCTGGCTGACACCGAGAAGTTCGAGGTGTCGGTGCTGCAGGGCTATATGCCGCAGCCCCTGACGGATGCCGAGGCCGAGGCGCTGGTCGTTGCTGCCATCGGTTCTTCTGGAGCGGTCGGCGTGAAGGACATGGGCAAGGTCATGGCGATCGTCAAGCCGCAAATGGCCGGACGTGCCGACATGGGCAAGGTGTCCGCCCTGATCAAAGGCAAGCTGGGCGGCTAGCAGCCTGTCGGGCTTAAAGGAAATCGGCTGCAAAATGACCTGGCCGGTGCATATTTCCCCGCTTTCCTGCGCCAATATGAATAACTATTGGCTTGAAATTCGTGAAATGGGGTAAGCAGGCATTTCGCCGTAAGGCGAAAGCTCGCAAAATCTGCCCTCGACCAGCTCATTTTTCGCTTCGATTCTTTAAGTCTGACAGGCCGCTAGCGTTTCATCTCCAAAGTTTCACCCGTCCGACTGTCGTTTCCGATTCCCGTATCATGACGGGCGGTGCCGTTTCGGTATGATGCAGTTAGCAGGGGGCTCATGATTCCGCAGTCCTTCGTTCAGGATCTTCTCAATCGCCTGGATATCGTCGACGTGGTGGACCGCTACGTCCCACTCAAGAAGGCGGGCGCGAACTACGTTGCCTGCTGCCCGTTCCACAGCGAAAAATCCCCTTCTTTTTCGGTTAGTCCCACCAAGCAGTTTTATCATTGTTTCGGCTGCGGCGCGCATGGCAGCGCCATTGGTTTTGTCATGGAGCATCAGGGTCTGGGCTTCGTCGAGGCGGTGGAGGATTTGGCCAGAAGCGCCGGCCTGACGGTGCCGAAAGAGGAATCCGGGCGTTATGAGCACAAGGCAGAGGGAAGTTTAGACGCCCTGTCAGAGGCGCTGCAGCATGCGACCCATTATTACCGCGATGAACTGAAGCGCTCGGAAGTGGCGATCGCTTACCTGAAAAAACGCGGCCTTTCCGGCGAAATCGCGGCGCGATTCGGCGTTGGTTATGCGCCGGGCGGCTGGCAAAACCTTGCCGTCGTTTTTTCCGACTATCAGGAAAAATCCCTGGTGCAGGCGGGTTTGGTGATCGAGGGCGAAGGTAAGCGCTACGACCGCTTCCGCGACCGTGTCATGTTTCCCATCCTCAACCAGAAGGGTGCGGTGATCGGTTTCGGCGGGCGGGTGCTGGAAAAGGGAGAACCCAAGTACCTGAATTCTCCTGAAACGCCGCTGTTCGAGAAAGGTCGGGAATTGTACGGCCTGTTTCAGGCGCGCCAGGCGATTCGCGCTGCCGGCAAAGTGATCGTGGTGGAAGGTTACATGGACGTGGTGGCGCTGGCACAGCATGGCGTCGAATATGCGGTGGCAACGCTGGGCACCGCGACCACGCCGGTGCACGTGCAGAAACTGCTACGCCAGACCGATAACGTCGTGTTCTGTTTCGACGGCGACACGGCAGGGCGCAAGGCGGCGTGGCGCGCCCTGGAAAACAGCCTGGCGCTGGTGGGCGACGGAAAAAGCATCAAGTTCCTGTTTCTGCCCCAGGGCGAGGATCCTGACAGCTACGTGCGCAAGGAAGGAAAGGCGGCATTCGAGGCGTTGCTCGAAAGTGCGATGCCGATGTCGGAGTTCCTCCTGCGTGAATTGGCCGCCGGGGTGGACATGCAAACCATGGAAGGGCGGGCGCACTTTCTCAAGCTGGCACAGCCCCTGGCGCAGCAGGTGGCTGCACCGGCACTTCGCCTGATGCTGCAGCAGCGTCTGGCGGAATTGGCGGGTGTTTCGCGGAATGAACTAGAGGGACTGATCCCGGTCAAATCGACGGTAAAACCCGCCGCTACGCGACCCCGGCCTTCCCGCAAGCCGCCCTCACTGGCCAGAAAGCTGCTGCAGTTGCTGCTTTGCCAGCCCGAACTGGGGGCGGACTTCGATATGGGCCTGTTGGGTGACGAATCGGAAGAGCTGAAGACCTTGGCGGCACTGCTGGGTCTCGTCGCCGGTGGCTATTCACAGCCAATGATGACGGTAGCTGTATTGGAGCGTTTTCGCGGCACATCTCATGAGGCTTTGTTGAGCGAGGTATCGGGCGAGATTCTCCAGTGGGACGAGGAATTCGAGGTGGCGGAGGAGTTCGCCGGCGCGCTGGAGCAGTTGAAAAAGTCGGCCCGTCAGCGGCGGATCGAATCGCTGCTTGCGCTTTCCCGCGTGCAGGGGCTGTCCCCGGAAGAGAAGCAGGAGTTGCAGCGCTTGCTGCAGGGTGGTTCCGCCTCGACAAAAAGTGGCCAATTCACCCAAAAATAGTATATAATTTAGCACTTTTTTGCAACGAAATTCTTTGCTGGAACAGAATGTTATGGCGACTGAAAACGACAAACCAGAATCACGTGTGAGCGACGTCGATGCGCGACGGATGCGCCTGAAGACCCTGATCGTGCTGGGCAAGGAGCGGGGTTACCTGACCTATGCCGAGATAAACGACCACCTGCCCGACGACATGCTCGATGCCGAGCAGATCGAGGGCATCATCAGCATGATCGGCGACATGGGGATTTCCGTGTGCGACGAGGCGCCGGATGCGGAAACCCTGCTCATGTCCGATGCCCCGGCGGCAGTGACCGACGAGGATGTCGTGGAAGAGGCCGAGGCGGCGCTTTCCACCGTGGACTCCGATTTCGGCCGCACCACCGATCCGGTGCGCATGTACATGCGCGAGATGGGCTCGGTGGAGCTGCTGACCCGAGAGGGCGAGATTGAAATCGCCAAGCGTATCGAGGATGGTCTGAAGCACATGGTGCAGGCGATTTCTGCTTGCCCGACCACGATCGCCGAGATTCTTGCGCTGGTAGACAAGGTCGAGCGCGACGAAATGCGTGTGGACGAGTTGGTCGACGGCTTGATGAACGCGGATGGAGAGCTTGCCGCGGATTTGGCGGATTCTGTCGTGGAAGCGGCGGCAGAGGAAGAGGATCTGACGGAAGAAGAGGAAGAAGAAGCCGGCGCCGCGGTAGCAGCGGCCAATCTGGCCCAGCTCAAGGCGGATGCGCTGGAGCGCTTCGCCGTGATCCGCAAGGCATTCGACAAAATGCAGCAGGCGCTGGCGAATAAAGGTCCCAAGACCAAGGGCTACAAGGAATGGCAGGACCAGGTCTCAAGCGAGCTTCTGTCCATCCGTTTTTCTGCTAAACAGGTGGAATTCCTGTGTGAAAGCCTGCGTTCCCTGGTGGAAGAAGTTCGCAGCTACGAGCGCGAGATCATGGAATTGTGCGTGACCAAATCCGGCATGCCGCGCCCGCATTTCATCAAGACTTTCCCCGGCAACGAAAACAATCTGGACTGGGTGTTGACGGAAATCGCCACCAAGAAGCCCTACTGCGAGAAACTGTCGCGTTTCCAGCACGCCATTGTCGACCAGCAGCAGCGCCTGCTGGATTTGCAGGTGCGGGTGCGGATTCCCATCAAGGACCTGAAGGAAATCAATCGTCAGATGTCCACCGGCGAAGCCAAGGCGCGTCGCGCCAAGCGCGAGATGATCGAGGCCAACCTGCGCCTGGTGATCTCCATCGCCAAGAAATACACCAACCGCGGCCTGCAGTTCCTCGACCTGATTCAGGAGGGCAACATCGGCCTGATGAAAGCGGTCGATAAGTTCGAATATCGCCGCGGCTACAAGTTCTCGACCTACGCCACCTGGTGGATCCGTCAGGCGATCACGCGCTCCATCGCAGACCAGGCGCGCACCATTCGCATCCCGGTGCACATGATCGAGACCATCAACAAGATGAACCGCATCTCGCGGCAGATCCTGCAGGAAACCGGGCAGGAACCCGACCCTGCCGAGCTGGCGACCAAGATGGAAATGCCCGAGGAGAAGATCCGCAAAATCCTCAAGATTTCCAAGGAGCCGATCTCCATGGAAACCCCGATCGGCGACGACGAGGATTCTCATCTGGGCGACTTCATCGAGGACTCGACCACCCTGGCTCCGGCCGATGCGGCGCTGTACGCCTCCTTGCGCGAAGCCACCAAGGAAGTGCTGGAATCGCTCACGCCGCGCGAAGCCAAAGTGCTACGCATGCGCTTCGGCATCGAGATGAACACCGACCACACCCTGGAGGAAGTCGGCAAGCAGTTCGACGTCACCCGCGAGCGTATCCGCCAGATCGAAGCCAAGGCCCTGCGCAAGTTGCGCCATCCCTCCCGCTCCGAGCGCCTGCGCAGCTTCCTGGATCACGAGGTCTGATCCAGGCAAGCCGCCTTCATAGCGCAACGCAGCTTTTTTTGGGCCTGTAGCTCAGTTGGTTAGAGCAGAGGACTCATAATCCTTTGGTCCACGGTTCAAGTCCGTGCGGGCCCACCATAATAACAAGGAGTTAGGTTTAATCGCCTAGCTCCTTTTTATTTGGCGGGACACTGGCGGGAGGGTCGTAGAAAATACACTGCTCTGCGCCTTGCCGTATTTTCCTATCCTGGAAAGTTGATTTCTTCATTTTGTTGGTATCCGATTTCCGTGATTGATTTGGCGTAGTGCGATGCAGCAGCGACTACTGATCGTTGGATGGGTAACGGCCCGACCGTTTCACATCGGCCAGGAAGAGACCTATGCGACGAGTCGTTGGTGCCAATTACCGTCAGTCATCACAAGCCGAATTGATGCGCCTGAGTGGCGGGTTTCAGCCAAAAAGCCAACTTACAAGACCTGCCCTGCCAGGTAGTTCCGCCATCTGACGAGGTATATACTAAATTGGGTGGTGATGTTTATGGGGATCAACATGCTTCGGAGATCGATACTCGTCGTGCTGTCCGTCTTGTTCGGAAATCTCGCTGATGCCGACGCAGAGCCAATACATGACGCTACACGCGGTGAGTTGTTGTACTCGACGCGTAGCATCGCCTGCCACAGCGCCGAGGTTCATTGGCGGGACAAGCAACTCGCCACCGACTGGTCAAGTCTTCAGGCGGAAGTACGCCGCTGGCAGGGATTTTCAGGGCTTGGGTGGGGTGATGACGACGTTGCGGAGATGGCTCGATACCTGAATGCTCTCCATTACCACTATTCCACGCCGGACTGACCGGGGCCTTGTGAAATGCCGATAGATTCGACGCGCCGACCTTGGTGGCTTGAGCCACCGTCGAAAGAGGTGGCTGAGCCTGCGACCAAGGCTACCGGCTTGTCGGGCGCCGAGGCCAAAGCCCGGTTTGCCAGATTCGGCCCCAACCTGTTCCGCGAGCGGCAGGAAAAATCTCTGCTGCTACAGTATCTCACCCGCTTCAAGAACCCTCTCGTCATTATCCTTCTCATCGCCAGTGCGGTTTCAGCGTTCACCGGGGAGGTCACCAACTTCCTCATCATCAGCTGCATCGTTTTGCTGAGCGTCACGCTGGATTTTGTCCAGGAGTACCGTGCCAATGCGGCCGCAAAAAAATTGCGCCAGTCGGTTTCCATACGGGCCAACGTGCTGCGCGATGGCAAGCCACTGGAGGTCGCGGTGATCCAGGTGGTACCCGGTGACGTCGTCCTGCTTTCGGCCGGCGATCTGATTCCGGCGGATGGAAGAGTGCTGGAAGCGCGTGATTTCTTTGTCAAGCAGGCGCTGTTGACCGGTGAGTCCTACCCGGTGGAAAAGCGACCGGGCGCGCTACCGGATACGTCCACAGAGCTGCAGGAAGCGACCAATGCGGTATTCATGGGCACATCTGTCATCAGCGGTAGTGCCAGGGTACTGGTGGTCAAGACTGGGGCAGGTACCGCCATCGGAGAAGTCGCTGACAGAGTTTCACGCCAGTCGGAGCCGACTTCGTTCGAAATCGGCACCCGCCGCTTCGGCATGTTGATCATGCGGCTGACGGTCTTGATGGTGCTGTTCGTTCTGCTCGTTAACACTTTTTTCCACAAGCCCTGGCTGGAATCCTTCCTGTTTGCCGTGGCCCTTGCCGTTGGGCTGACGCCGGAACTCCTGCCCATGGTGATCTCGGTGACACTGTCGCGGGGTGCAATGCGCATGGCGAAGCAGCACATGATCGTCAAGCGCCTGTCCGCCATTCAGGATCTAGGGTCCATGGATGTCCTCTGCACCGACAAGACCGGCACCCTGACCGAGGCAAAAATCCGCCTGGAAAGACATGTGGATGCGAAAGGCCGGCCCAGCGAGCGAGTACTGGAGCTGGCCTATTTCAACAGCTTCTTCGAGACGGGCCTAAAAAGTCCCCTCGACGAAGCCATTCTCGCTCATCAGCACATCGAGATTGGCGCCTGGAAAAAAATCGATGAGGTCCCCTTCGACTTCGAGCGCCGTCGCGTCTCGGTGCTTCTGGATAATGGCGAGACGAGATGGCTGGTGGTGAAAGGCGCGCCCGACGAGATCGCGGGACTTTGCACTCATTATGAAGCAGAAGGCGCCAATTTCCAGCGTTCTATAGACGACGAAGCTCTGACGGCGATTCGCGGCCAGTATCACGCGCTTGAAGAAGAAGGTTTCCGTGTGCTGGGCATCGCCTGGCGTCAGGTTCCGCTGGACCATCCCCATGCCGTGGTGAGTGACGAAACGGAACTGGTGCTTGCCGGGTTTGCAGCCTTCCTCGACCCTCCGAAGGAGAGCGCTGCCTCCGCACTTGAGGCGCTCAACAGGGTCGGCGTCGCAATCAAGATCGTTACTGGCGACAGTGATCTGGTCACCCGGCATGTCTGTGCCCAATTGAAGATTCCGGTCACTGGGCTTCTGACCGGCAAAGAAATCGCGAAGATGGATGATCACGCCCTGCAGGCCAGGGTCGAAACGACGAACCTGTTCTGCCGGGTGAATCCGACAGAGAAAGAGCGCGTGATCCGGGCGCTCAAGGCCCGCGGCCATGTGGTTGGATACCTGGGTGATGGCATCAACGATGCGCCGTCCTTGCACTCGGCGGACGTCGGTCTGTCGGTGGATTCTGCTGTAGATGTAGCCAAGGAGGCGGCCGACATGATTCTCCTGAAACAGGACCTGCACGTGCTGCATGCGGGCGTTCTGGAGGGACGACGCACCTTCGGCAACATCATGAAGTACATCATGATGGGGACCAGCTCCAACTTCGGAAACATGTTCAGCATGGCCGGCGCCTCGCTGTTCTTGCCTTTCCTGCCGATGTTGCCGACCCAGATCCTGCTCAACAACATTCTCTACGACATCTCGGAAATACCGATCCCGCTGGACAAGGTGGATGCCGGCGAAATTCACGCCCCGCGTGTGCTCGACATGAATTTCGTCCGCAATTTCATGCTCGTGATCGGGCCGATCAGCTCCCTGTTCGACTTTCTGACCTTCTACATCCTGCTGGCCGTGTTGCAGGCGGATGAGAAACTGTTTCAGACCGGTTGGTTCGTTGAATCGCTGTGCACTCAGGTGCTGGTGATCTTCATCATCCGCACCCGTGGAAACCCCCTGAAAAGCCGCGCCCATCCGATGCTGACGGTTACCTCCCTGGCGGTTGTGACCATCGCCGTGCTCTTGCCGTTTACGCCGCTGGGTACGCATTTCGGTTTTGTGCCGCCGCCGGCCAGGTTCTATTTCATCCTCGGGGCCATGGTGCTTGTCTATCTCTTCCTTGTTGAACTGGCCAAGCAGGGCTTCTACCGATGGTCAGCAGTGGGAAGGCGGCCGCGCAGACCTGCCACCCGGGCTTAGTCCGTCAGCCTCTACAGGCGGCATAAATTCATGCAACGTCTTAGGGTGGAACAGCCATTCATCTTTCGCTTCTGATCATCAGATGTGAGCTTATGCGACAGCTTGGGGTCGGGTACGGCAGTTCGTTCGCCTTCGCTGAAAGCAGGCGCTGGCCTCGATAAAGTGGTGACAGGCAGTTACGTGTAGAGTAGAGATGTGGCGCGGTGGCAGTAGGTTCAGTTTGTCTGTTATCCGCCCCTTGGGCATTTGACTGGGGGTGCAGAGGTCAAGGATACTTCAGGTCGAGCGGTTGAAACGCCAACCTTCGGTGTAGAACCGCGGACTCTGGCTCATGCTATCCGACGTTATTGGCCGATCGAATCCTTAGCATGCGGAAAGTAGCGATGCACGGGAACAGTTCAACATAGTTCTAATGTAATCCGTTTATTCAATCTCACAAGAAAGACTTTCATGAAAAAAATAGGCACGCTAATCGCTTCAATGTCCCTCGTGCTAACGCTAGGTGCTCATGCTGCGGCGCCAACAATCGCTGCGGTCGAGTTCAAGGAAGTAAAGACCCCTTCCGGGATTGGAATAACCACATTGAAAGTAGGATCGGGTGACAGTCCAAAATCAACGGACACGGTCAAGGTTCATTATCGTGGAACCCTTACCGACGGGAAGGAGTTCGACAGTTCCTACAAAAGAGGCCAGCCGACCAGTTTCCCCCTGAACCGGGTCATTCCCTGCTGGACCGAAGGCGTTCAAGCCATGAAAGTCGGCGGCAAGGCAAAGCTGGTTTGCCCGGGCAATCTGGCTTACGGTCCGCACGGTATCCTTGGAACCATACCCCCCAATGCCACGCTGATTTTTGAGGTGGAGCTGCTGGAAATTGTGAAGTAGTCAGAGTGGGGTGGATGGTCAGGCTGGCTGAGGTTGGGGCTAATCAAGAAACCATAAACAGGTGTCTCTGAGGAGTTTCGTAATGCAGGTCTTCGACCGTGACATACTCGAATCGGAGATTCGCGACGGACGACGAACATTCTCCGAATGCGCATTTTCTAATGCGGATTTGTCTCGATTGGATTTGTCGGCCATCGAGTTCTCCAATTGCGAGATCACTGGGGCTAATCTGCGCGGAGCGAGCATTTGCGACAGTACCTGGATTGCATGTAGAGGGGCAGGAGCCAGCCTGCATGCGGCCGATTGCAGCGATGCAGGTTTCTGGCGGTGCAATTTCGCAAACACGGATTGGCGCGGAGCCCGGCTATCGTCTGCACGCTTCGAAGACTGCAAGCTAACGGGAGCAAACTTCAGCGAGGCTCGTCTTCTTGGCATCCATTTCGAGCGCTGCCTGCTCGTCAGCGCGATGCTACGTGGCGTGTCCTTCCGTAAGTGCGAACTTGTAGGGCTTGATTTCACCGACGCCGACCTTGGAGGCGCCGATTTTCGTGATGCCGTGTTAACGGAATGCAGCTTGCGAGAGGCATCGCTACGAACCGCTTTGTTTCTCAATGCGGATCTTCGTGGATGTGATCTCGGCAGTCTAAACCTTAATGACGCAGGGGCGTTACGTGGTGCAATTATCTCAAGCTCTCAGGCGACGGAGCTCCTCGGTGGTTTCGGTTTGACAGTGCTTTAGTCGACTGCCCCATTGATATGCTCCCTGTCATTTTTGCTTTTTTTGATCGCATCAGGAAAAAGCGGGATCGGTTCTGAAATTGGGTGAAAGGTACGTCTGGCGAAGAAGCTCCGCGCTGGACGGTGGGCGACAGTCTCAAATGTGCCAACTGCGGACGGCGAGGCGGAGTCTCAATCAGACTAATGATCGTGACGCTACCTGAAACCTCTTTGCTTGAACGGGTTGCTGTCGTTCAGTTCATCTACATACTGGCTCATGCCTTTTGCTTCGCGCTGTAGAAAATCTTCCACCGCACGCGAAAATTCGGGATGAGCTAGCCAGTGTGCCGACCAGGTGATCACGGGCAGGAATCCCCGTGCGATCTTGTGTTCGCCTTGAGCGCCGCCTTCGAAGGTGGCGATTTTCTGTTCGATGCAAAATTCTATGGCTTGGTAGTAGCAGGTTTCGAAGTGCAGGCCGGGGTGGTATTCAAGCGCGCCCCAGGAGCGCCCATACAGGTCGTCGTCGTTGAAGAAATTGAGTGCGCTGGCAATCGGCTCGCCATTGCGTGAGGCGATGACGAGTAGAATGTTTTCGGGCATGGCTGCACCGATGCGCCGAAAAAAATCCAGATTCAAAGGTTGCGGCGAGTTGTATTGCCGGAAAGTGTGGGTAAAGCAACGAAAAAAGAACGCCCATTGTTCTGCCGTGATCCTTTCCCCGCGGATGCGCTCGAAGTTGATGCCGGCATCCCTCACCTTGCGCCGCTCCTGTTTGATCCTTTTGCGCTTGTCGTGGCTCATGCCGGACAGGAAAGCATCGAAATCCGCATATCCCGGGTTTTGCCAGTGAAACTGCACGCCCTGGCGCAACATCATGCCTTGCTGTTGCATCTCCAGCGCCTGATCTTCGTGGGGAAATAAACAATGCAGGGAAGAGACGCCTGAGCTCTGTGCCAGTTGCAAGGCTGACCGGACCAGCTGTGCCCGAATCTGGGGCGATGAGGCCAGCAGCCGTAGTCCTGCTACCGGCGTGAAGGGCACGGCGCACAGCAGTTTGGGGTAGTAGTTCAGCCCCTGTTTCTGGTAAGCCTCCGCCCACGCCCAATCGAAAACGAATTCACCGTATGAGTGGTTTTTGAGATACAGCGGCATGGCACCAGCGAGGGTGCCGTCCTGCCAGAGGGTAAGGAACTGCGCCTGCCAGCCGGTGCGCGGCGTGGCGCATCCGCTTTCCTGGAGTGCGCGCAGGAAGGCGTGGGACAGGAACGGATTGTTGCCTGCCAGTGCGTTCCACTGCGCCTCGGGGATGTCCGCGATGGTTTCGATAATCTTGAGATCAGGTGAGGGAGGCAATTTCATTGGCCCGGTAATTTAGTCCTCTTGATTCTAGCCGAGTCGGCCCGATTCTCCCAGTAATACACTCGGGATTGAATCGCTCCATGAAAAAACTTGATCAGCTGGATTTTCAGAATACCTTTGCGCGCCTGCCGGACACTTTCCACAGCCGCCTGCACCCTACGCCTCTGCCCGAGCCTTATCTGGTCAGCTTCAACGCGAATGCGGCAAAATTGATTGATCTGGATGCGGACGAAGCGATGCGCGCCGACTTTGCCGAGTATTTCATCGGCAACCGTTTGCTGCCCGGCAGCGACCCGCTGGCGATGCTCTATGCCGGGCACCAGTTTGGCCATTTCGTGCCGCAGTTGGGCGATGGCAGGGCGATATTGCTGGGTGAAGTAAAGAATCGCGCCGGGGAGCACTGGGATCTTCAATTGAAGGGGGCCGGGGCCACGCCGTTTTCACGCAGTGGTGATGGCCGTGCCGTGCTGCGTTCCAGCATCCGCGAATACTTGTGTTCTGAGGCCATGCATGGCCTGGGCATTCCCACCACTCGCGCCTTGTGCATTGTCGGCAGCGACGAAGAGGTTTGGCGCGAGACCGTCGAAAGTGCCGCGGTGGTTACGCGCATCGCGCCTTCTCACGTGCGCTTCGGCTCGTTCGAGGTGTTTTTCTACCGGGACCAGCCAGAACCGATTTCCCTGCTTGCCGATTATGTGATTACCCGGCATTTTCCCGAGCTGGCCGACGCGCCTGACAAATATCCGCGTTTCCTGAACGAGGTGGTCACGCGCACTGCAAGGCTGATGGCCAAATGGCAGGCGGTCGGCTTCTCGCATGGGGTGATGAATACTGACAACATGTCCATCCTCGGTTTGACTTTCGACTATGGCCCATTCGGTTTCATGGAAACCTACAATCCGGGTTACGTCTGCAACCATTCCGACCATGGCGGGCGCTACGCCTTTGACCGGCAGCCACAAATCGGCCTGTGGAACCTGACCTGCCTGGCGCAGGCCTTGACGCCGATTATCCCGGTGGAGGAGGCAAGAGCGGTGCTGGGCAACTATAGCCCGACTTATGCCGAGCATTATGTGGACTTGATGAGCCAGAAGCTGGGCTTGACCCACACAGGCAAAGAAGATGTTTCACTGATCGAGGCGCTGCTGGGGCTGATGCACGCCAACCAGGTGGACTATACCCATCTGTTCCGCAGCCTGGGGTATTTCAAATCCGCAACGGGCGAGCAGAACAGCGTGGTGCGCGATCAATTCATCGACCGCCCGGCATTCGATGCCTGGGCCGAAACTTATCGCGCCCGGTTGCGAAATGAGGCGGGCACGGACGATGAGCGCAAGGTGCGCATGGACAGGGTCAACCCCAAATACATCCTGCGCAATTATCTGGCGCAAGTCGCAATCGGCAAGGCCGAGAAGGAGCGCGACTTTTCAGAAGTGGATCGCTTGCTGAAATTGCTTAGCCGCCCCTTTGACGAGCAGCCGGAGATGGCGGATTATGCCGCGCCGCCGCCGGACTGGGCGCAGCATATTTCGGTGAGCTGCTCGTCGTGACGGGTTTCTAGGGATTCCTAGGAGCGATGCGAGCGCTGCCATACCAGGATCCGGTTGTTGGCAGGCATGGCTACATCCTTCTGCAGCAACAGCCCTTGCGATTCGGCGAGCCGATTCAGGGCCTCAAAATCCCGGACGCCGCTGTTCGGGTCGCGTGACTTGAGCCAGGCGTCGAATCGCGCATTGCTTTCGGAAGTGAATTTTCCGCCGTAGTTGAACGGCCCATACAGACAGAGGATTCCGCCTTCGTCCAGAACGCGGCCTATGCCTGCAAACATAATCTCCACTTCTTGCCACGCAACGATGTGCACGGTGTTGGCATTGAACACGGCGTCCACGCTTTCGATCGGCCACTCGGGATCGTTGATGTCGATGGCAACAGGGGGCAACACATTCGGCAGCAGAGATTCATCCAGCCATGCCTGGATGCCCGCATGGTTCTGCGACAGCTCGCTGGTCTGCCAGGTCAGGTGCGGCAGTGCCCGGCCAAAGTAAACGGCGTGCTGGCCGGTCCCGCTGGCGATTTCCAGCACTCGGCGCTGGCTGGCAAAAATCTCCTGCAGGACTTCGAGTATGGGTCCCTGATTCTGCTCGCAGGATTCGGCGTAAGGTTTCATGTATTGATGGTAATGGATTTGCACGGGTATGGCGCGAATTTTACATGCGAACTTCAGTGGGTAAAATGAACCATGGGAAATAAAGCGATGTGGCAGACAATCGGCAAAGCAATCCAGGCTGCAACGGGGGAAGATTTTACCGTCCGGAAATGCCGCGCCACCGGGGGCGGATGCATCAATTCAACGTATTCGGTCGAGGACGGTGCGCACCGCTTCTTCGTCAAAGTTAACCGTATGTCTGGTCTGGCCATGTTTGAGGCGGAGGCCGACGGGCTGCGTGAAATCGCGGGAACCGGCGTTATCCGCGTTCCCAGTCCGGTGTGTACCGGAACCGCTGCGGATTCTGCATTTCTGGTGCTCGAATATATTGATTTCAGTTCCGGCAGGAAGGGGCGGGCAGAAGATCTGGGGCGCCAGCTGGCCGGCATGCACCGGGTCCGCGGGACACAGTACGGCTGGCGGCGTGACAACACGATCGGTTCCACGTGCCAGGTCAATACACCTGCCGACAACTGGCCGGAGTTCTGGCGTGACCGGCGGCTCGGGTGCCAGCTTGCGCTGGCAGCGAGCAACGGTTATGGCGGTGCACTGCAGCGCAAGGGGGAGCGTTTGCTGGTGAGGCTGGACGGGTTTTTTACCGGCGATGCACCATTGCCGTCGTTGTTGCACGGTGATCTGTGGGGCGGAAATTATGCTTACGCCGCTAGCGGTGAGCCGGTTATTTTTGATCCGGCGGTCTACTACGGCGACAGGGAAACGGATCTGGCGATGACTGAGCTGTTCGGCGGCTTTCCTGCGGCATTCCATGCGGCCTACCGCGAAGCGTTCCCTCTCGATTCCGGCTACCCCGCGCGAAAGTCGTTATACAACCTTTACCACATACTCAATCATCTAAATATGTTTGGCGAAGGCTATCTTGGACAAGCGGAAGGGATGATCGAAAAGCTGTTGAGCGAGGCAGGATAGCCCCACACTTCGTGTACCGCAGTGGCAAGGAACTGAAGTCAGGCCGTAGTGTTGACGTTCTGCCCCAAGTGGGAGGGCATGTTCGCGGCGGAGGTTTTTGTCGGTTGCGGTACGGAATTGATGAGTGCCGCGGTGTTTTGCGCCTGAATTTCCGGGGACTTCCTCAAAACTTCATTCTCGACCGAGTTGCCTACCGATTGGCCTGATAGTGCGCTGACAGACGATGCGCTGGAAATATCCATGGCAGTTTCCCATTGAAATAAATTTTCAATTTTGAATATAGCACAGGACAGTTTTTCATGCGATTAAAATGATCGCTGCCAGTTTAATTGGTAATTGGTCATATGCTAATTTACCTGGTACATTTGTACTAACTATCGGAAATAAAACAAAAAAATTAAAAAAAAGCTTGCTTTGCCCAAGATAAATTCAGTATGCTTGCTTTACACAAACAGCAAATCTTTCCAAGGAAAACGGATGCCTTCGGAGAATGCTCGACAAAACGGAGAAGGAGGAGTGATGCGGAAAAAATCGACACTTTTGTTTGCGCTGATCGCCGGCTTGGGTATCGCGAACCTGTCCATGGCGGCCGAGGGCACAAAGGAGCCCGCTGGACGGGCGGTCGTATTTGATAAGGCGAAGGGCAATTGCCTCGCCTGCCATGCGATCCCCAATGATCCGAAGGCCGAGTCGCCCGGTAACATAGCGCCACCCTTCATCATGATGAAGGAGCGCTTTCCTGACCGAAGCAAACTGCGTGCCCAGATTTGGGATTCCACTGTAGCCAACCCCAAAACATCGATGCCGCCTTTCGGAAAGCACCAGATACTGACTGAGCAGGAAATTGATCAGGTCGTTGAATACATACATAGTCTTTAACTTTTTTATTTGGAGATCGGATGATGAATCACTTGCGTAGAACTTTTTTGAAGAGCACCGGAGCTGCCGGGACGGTGGCGGTCGCGATTGCGGCGGGCCTGCTCAAGCCTGGTCAGGTGTTGGCAGCGGAATGGAACAAGGTGGCATTTGATGCCACGACCACGACGGATGCGATGAAGGGCGTAAATGTTGCTGGCGCCGCCGAGAGCAAGGACATCCTGATCAAGGCGCCGGATATTGCCGAGAATGGTGCGGTGGTTCCGGTAGAAGTGACCAGCAAAATTCCCGGCACCACTTCCATCATTATCTTTGTAGACAAGAACCAGAATCCCTTGATCGCTGATTTCGAGTTTGCCAATGGCGCTGAAGGATACATTTCTACACGCATCAAGATGGCCAACACCTCCCACGTCAGGGTGGCAGTGAAGGCCGGCGGCAAGGCTTACACCGCCTCCAAGGAAGTCAAGGTGACGATCGGCGGCTGCGGCGGTTGATCAGCTTGAATGGATTTGAATATTCACTTTATTTGACAAGGATACGAACATGGCTGAAGGAATGAAAATTCGCGCGACGCTGCAAGGCGATGTCGCCGATGTGAAAGCGCTGATGAATCACATCATGGAGACCGGCCTGCGCAAGGACGCCAAAACCGGGCAATTGATTCCTGCCCACTTCATCAATCACGTCGTGGCCACCCTGAACGGCAAGACCGTACTGGAAGCGCAGTGGGGCGCGGCAATTTCCAAGAATCCCTTTCTGGGCTTCAAGATCAAGGGTGCCAAGGCCGGCGACAAAATCGTGATCAATGCGGTGGACAACAAAGGCGAAAAGATGAGCGGCGAAGCAGCTATTGCCTGATCGAGCCTGGCCGGATGCTTCTCGTCCGGCCAATTTCACACAAAAAATTATAACGATTTCTGCGAAAGGAATTGATGATGAGACGGAGACTCACCGCTTTTCTGGCCTGTCTGTTTCTGGGTGCCAGCCTTGCTGCGAGCGCCGGGCCTGCCGACGATCGCAAGGCCTTGAGCGAGCATTACAAGCAGCATCTTCCTGGCGTAAAGTTTGAGGATTATGTGCTGGGCGCCCTGGCGTTGAATAAAGACGCCCTGGATCAGTATGAAAGCATCATGATTTTCCCGCCTTTCGTTAATGATGTCGATGATGGCAGGAAAATATGGGAAAAGCCGTTCAAGAACGGTAAGAAGCTCTCCTCGTGCTTTCCCAATGGCGGAAAGAATGTAGCTGGCAGCTATCCCTATTTCGATAATGCCAGCGGCAAGGTCATCACTTTCGAGAATGCGCTCAATGCCTGCCTGAAGGCGAACGGCGAGGCGGAGTTGAAATATGGCGGCAATGATCTCGGGTTGCTGTCGGCATACGTAAAGAGTTTGTCGGACGGAATGAAAGTGCAGGTCAAGGTGGAGGGCCCTGCTGCCTTGGCGGCGTACGAGAAAGGCAAGACACATTACTATAGCCGCCGTGGACAGCTGAATTTCTCATGTGCATCTTGCCATATCGACAATGTCGGTAAGTTCATCCGTAGCGAACAGCTCTCCCCGATGATCGGGCAGGCTGCGCACTGGCCGGAATTTCGTGCCGGAACGGAACTGGTTACGCTGCAAGGACGTTTTCGCCAGTGCCAGAAAAATGTTCGAGCAGCACCGCTGGAATTCAACAGCGAAGAGTACAACAACCTGGAATACTTCCTCACCTATATGAGCAACGGCCTGCCGATGCAGACGCCGGTGTTCCGCAAGTAAACCACTTCGGGCCAGAGGCGCGGGGCTGGAGGCTGGAGGCGGTTGTCGCTTCGCGGTTTCCTTTTGTCCCTCGCCTCGTGCCTCTCTACCCTGATTTGGAGTTCCCATGTCCATGAACCGCCGCGAATTTCTGCAGATCCTGGCAGTAGCCGCCGCATCCGGCTTCGCCCTGAACAGCCGGCAGGCCCTGTCTGCCAGCCATGCTGGAAGCTTCTACGATTTACCTTCATTCGGCAATGTCTCTTTGCTGCACATTACCGATTGCCATGCTCAGTTGATGCCGATTTATTTCCGTGAACCCAACGTGAATATCGGCCTGGGTACCAGCCTCAATAAACCGCCGCACCTGGTGGGAGAGCAGCTGCTCAAGTCATTCGGCATTCAGCCCGGGACGGTCGAAGCCCATGCTTTCACTTACCTCGATTTCGAAAAGGCCGCCCGTACCTACGGCAAGGTCGGCGGTTTTGCCCACCTCGCCGGACTGGTGAAGAAAGTTCGCGCCAACCGTCCGGGGGCCTTGCTGCTGGATGGCGGCGATACCTGGCAGGGTTCCGCCACCGCGCTGTGGACCAATGGCCAGGACATGGTGGATGCCTGCAAACTGCTCGGTGTGGACATCATGACCGGCCACTGGGAATTCACCCTGGGTGCAGAGCGCGTCAAGCAGATTGTGGATAACGATTTCAAGGGTAAGGTGGACTTTCTGGCGCAGAACATCAAGACCAACGATTTCGGCGACCAGGTGTTCCAGCCCTATGTCATCAAGCGCATGAATGGCATTCCGGTTGCGATCATCGGCCAGGCCTTCCCCTACACGCCGATCGCCAACCCGCGTTACATGACCCCGGACTGGAGCTTCGGCATCCAGGACGACAATATGCAGAAGATGGTGGATGAGGCTCGCGCCAAGGGCGCCCAAGTCGTGGTAGTGCTGTCCCACAACGGCATGGATGTGGATTTGAAGATGGCCAGCCGCGTCACCGGCATCGACGCCATCCTTGGCGGCCATACCCACGACGGCATACCCGCTCCGTCCATCATCAAGAATGCCAGAGGGCAGACCCTGGTGACCAATGCCGGTTCCAATGGCAAGTTTCTTGGCGTGCTGGATTTCGACGTAAAGAATGGCAAGGTGGCTGGCTTCAAATACAAGCTGTTGCCGGTGTTCGCTAACCTGATCGAGCCGGATGCGGAAATGGCGGGGCTGATCAAGAAAGTTCGCGCGCCCTACGAAGCCAAGCTGGCGGAGAAGCTGGCCGTCACCGAGGGAACGCTGTACCGCCGCGGTAACTTCAACGGCACCTTCGATCAATTGATACTGGATGCCCTGATGGAAGTGAAAGGCGCGGACGCTGCCTTCTCTCCCGGCTTCCGCTGGGGCACTTCGCTGTTGCCGGGCGACACCATCACCATGGAGCACGTGATGGACCAGACCGCCATTACCTATCCGTATACCACCCTCACCGAAATGAGCGGCACGATGATCAAGGACATCATGGAAGATGTCTGCGACAACCTGTTCAACGCTGATCCCTACAAGCAGCAGGGCGGTGACATGGTGCGCGTCGGCGGCATCAGCTATACCTGCGATTTGCGCCAGGGCTTCGGCAAGCGCATCAACAACATGAGCCTGAAAGGCAAGGCGCTCGATCCCAACAAGAAATACAAGGTGGCGGGCTGGGCGCCGGTGGCCGAAGGTGCCAGCGGCGAGCCGATCTGGGATGTGGTGGCAACTTATCTGCGCGACAAGAAGGTGATCACGCCGCGCAAGCTCAATCTGCCCAGGCTGATCGGGGTGGAGGGCAATGCCGGCATCGCCTGAATAGGGTAAGATAGGCGGGCAACTGCCGTAATCCTAGAAAAGTTTATCCACGGATTACACGGATGTACACAGATTATCAATGGGTTACATAAGGCGTATGGCCCACCCTTCTGGCGGCAAACGGTTTATGCCCAACCATTTTTTTATCTGTGTTAATCCGTGTTCATCCGTGGATAATAGTAGTTTTCAGGACAAAAATTTCTTTGTCGAAGATGCCTATGCCCTCAGCCCGTTCCATCCGCATCCCGCTCGTCATTCTCGCGCTCATCGTCGCTGCCGGCGGAGCCTATTATTGGAAGACCCAGAGCGCCAACCCCTCCCAGGAAAAGTACAAAACCCAGGCGGTTGACCGCGGCGATATTGTCCAGAGCATCTCGGCCAATGGCACCCTGAGCCCAGTGGTGCTGGTGAACGTGGGCACCCAGGTGTCCGGCACGGTGAAGAAGCTGAATGCGGATTTCAACAGCCGGGTGAAAGAAGGGCAAATCCTGGCGGAGCTCGACCCCGCCCTGTTCGAAGCCCAACTCAAGCAGGACCAGGCCAACGTCGCCAATGCGGAGGCCGGACTGACCCTGGCGCGTGCCAAGGAAGTGCGAGCGCGCGCATTGCAGCAGAAGGGTTTTATTTCCCAGGACGGCGTGGACCAGGCTCGGCAGCAGCTGGAGTCGGGACTGGCCCAGCTCAAGCTCACACAAGCCCAGTTGGCGCGTTCCCGCACCAACCTGAACTATAGCGTGATCCGTTCGCCGATTTCCGGGGTGGTGGTGGCGCGCAGCATCGATGTGGGCCAGACGGTCGCGGCCAGCTTCCAGACGCCGACGTTGTTCCAGATCGCGGGCGATCTCAAGCAGATGCAGATCGAAACCAGCGTAGCCGAGGCGGATATCGGCAACCTCGGGATCGGCCTGCCGGTGCACTTTAGCGTCGACGCCTTTTCCGACCGGCAGTTTGAAGGCCGCGTCAAACAAGTCAGGCTTAATCCCACCGTGCAGCAGAATGTAGTGACCTACAACGTGGTGGTGGCGGTGGATAACCCGGATGAAGTGTTGTTGCCGGGCATGACCGCTCATGTTCAGATCATCGTTAGCCGGCATGAAAACGCACTACGCGTGCCGAATGCGGCGCTACGCTTCAAGCCGCTGAAGGAAGAAGGCGGCGAGACCGCCGCCAAGAACAACAACAGGAAAGACAAAGGGCGCGGCGGCGCTACCGTTTACCGGCTCGAGCGAGGGGAGCCGAAGCCGGTGAGGATAAAGGCCGGCATCTCTGATGGCTCCTACACTGAAGTGCTGGGAGACGACATCAAGCTCGGGGAGCCGCTGATAGTCAGAGAGATAGGCGCCAAGAAAGAAAAAGGTCCCGGCTTTGGCCTCAGGATGATGTAATGGCTGATCCCCTGATTCGCGTCGAGGGCCTGCACAAGCAGTATGAAGTTGCCGGCGGGCGCGTCGTCCCGGTGCTGTACGACGTCAACCTGAGCATCGCTGCAGGCGAATTCGTCGCCATTATGGGGCCGTCCGGCTCGGGCAAGTCCACCTTCATGAATATCCTGGGCTGTCTTGATACGCCCACTAGCGGCCATTACTTTCTCAATGGTCGGGATGTGGCGCAGCTGAGTCCGGACGAACTGGCACACCTGCGCAACGGCCTGATCGGATTCGTGTTCCAGGGCTTCAACCTGTTGAAGCGCGTCACCGCGCTGGACAATGTCGCGCTGCCGCTGCTTTATGCTGGCCTGGGGCGGGCTGAACGCCGCATACGCGCCCTGGAAATGTTGCGCCAGACCGGTCTGGAAAAATTTGCCCTATCGCTGCCCAACCAGCTTTCCGGCGGTCAGCAGCAGCGCGTCGCCATCGCCCGCGCGCTGATCAACCGCCCGCCGCTGATCCTGGCCGACGAACCCACCGGCAACCTGGACACCAACACCAGCCAGGAAATCATGGAGATTTTCACCCGCCTCAACCGTGAACAGGGCATGACCGTCATCCTGGTGACCCATGAGCTTGATATCGCCCGCTATGCTCACCGAATGGTGCGCTTCGTGGACGGGCGGGTGGCGCATGATGGAAAAGTCAGTTCATTCACCACGAATGCCGAAAGTAGGCGCCTCTAGGCGACACGAATGTTCACGAATGAACACGAATCAGACGAAAATACTTCATCAGGAACTGGCTTACCAAATCGTGGGGTTGGCCATGCAGGCTCATACCAGGCTGGGAAATGGGTTCTTGGAAAAAGTGTATGAGAATGCACTGATGGTGCTACTTCGCAAAGCAGGAATCAATGCGGTGCAGCAGGCTCCGATTACTGTATTGTTTGACGGCGAATCCGTCGGCACTTATTACGCGGATATTCTGATCGAGAGCAAGATTATTCTGGAACTCAAAACAGTAAGTGAAATATCTGATTCCCATAAGGCCCAGACACTTAATTATCTCAAGGCAACCGGCCTGAATTTGGCTATGGTATTTAACTTTGCCAACCCTCGTTTGGAATACCAGCGGGTCGTTCTATGATTTCCTATTTTGATGTATTCGTGCAGATTCGTGAACATTCGTGTCATTCGTGGTTAATCTTTCTGTCATGAAAATTCTCGCGATTTTCGCCGAATCCTGGCGCGCCATGGCGATGAACGGCATGCGCACCGCGCTGACCATGCTCGGCATGGTGATCGGCGTGGCGGCGGTGGTGCTGATGCTCGCCGTCGGCCAAGGGGCGCAATACACCGTCAACCAATCCATTGCCTCGATGGGCAGCAACCTGTTCATCGTCTTGTCCGGCGCCAGCACTTCAGGCGGACTGCGCTTCGGTACGGGCAGCGTGCCTACCCTGACCGTCGGCGACGCGCAGGCGCTCGCTCAAGTCCCGTCGGTCAAGGCGGTTGCCCCGGTCTATCCGGGCAGCGCGCAGCTGGCCTATGGTTCGAACAACTGGAGTACGGTGGTGACCGGCTCCACTCCTGATTATCTGACTGTGCGCAACTGGACCCTGGATTCCGGCCATCCTTTCGAGGAAAGCGATGTGCGCGGCGCGACCCGGGTCGTTCTGCTCGGTCAGACGGTGGCAAAAAATCTGTTTGGAGAGGAAGATCCTACCGGCAAGAGCATCCGCATCAAAAACATGCCGTTCCTGGTGATCGGCGTGCTCTCGGCCAAGGGGCAGAGCCTGGATGGGCGCGACCAGGACGACACTGCCGTGGTGCCGGTCACCACCGCCCAGCGCAAGCTCTTTGGCAACCAGTTCCCCGGTACGGTGCGTTATATCTCGGTACAAGGAAAATCCGCCGAAGTGATGGATGAGGCGGAACGGGAGATGGGCCAGTTACTGCGTCAGCGCCACCGCCTGGCTGAGGGAGCGGAGGATGACTTCATGATCCGCAACCTGACTTCAGTGGCACAGTCCGCAGCCGGATCGGCGCAGGCCATGTCCTTGATGCTGGGAGCAATTGCCTCCGTTTCCTTGCTGGTAGGTGGAATAGGGATCATGAACATCATGCTGGTATCGGTCACCGAGCGCACCCGGGAAATCGGCATCCGGATGGCGATCGGTGCGCGCCGCCGAGACATCCTGTTACAATTTCTGCTTGAAGCGCTGATTATCTGCGTAGTCGGCGGGTTGGTTGGAGTGCTCCTTGGTGTTGGTGGAGCCTGGTTGGTCAGTTCGATGGCGGAAATGGCCGTGGTGGTAACGGTGTGGTCGATCCTGCTGTCGTTTGCCTTTTCTGCCGCGATCGGCGTATTTTTCGGTTACTACCCGGCACGGCGGGCGGCGATGCTCAAGCCGGTGGAGGCGTTGCGGTATGAATGACCTCCTCGTGAGGAGATGCTTCGGAGCCTGATGGGTTTCTCTGTATTTTGTCCGCTCTGCGTAGCAACACTGGCGAAAGGCCAGGGCGTGTCAGTTGACACCGTCAAGAATGCGGATATACTTGTATATCAATAACGGAGGGTTACTGACATGCTTGCTATTCGACTGCCTGAAGAAATCGAATCCCGCCTTGATGAACTTGCTCGGCGTACCGGGCGTACCAAAACATTTTACGCCCGCGAGGCCATCCTTGAATACCTCGATGACTTGGAGGATGTGTATCTGGCCGAGAAGCGGCTAGAGGATATACGCGCTGGACGGGAAAAAACCATCCCGCTTGAGGACGTGATGAAGCGCCATGGCCTGGAGGGTTGAGTTTTCTCCCGCCGCCGATCGGGAGCTTGACAAGCTCGACCCGCAACACGCCAAAAGGATACTTAAGTTCCTGTTTGAACGTGTTGCCGCACTGGACGACCCGCGCAGCATTGGCGAAGCGTTGAAGGGAGCGAGCCTTGGCGCCTTCTGGAAATACCGCGTGGGGGACTATCGAATTGTCTGTGCCATCGAGGATGAAGCCTTGCGAGTCCTCGTTGTGCGGGTAGGCAATCGGCGGGAAGTGTATCGGTGAGTTCCCGGCTGCGAGACTGTGCCCCGGCACGGCGGGCAGCAATGCTCAAGCCGGTGGAGGCGTTGCGGTATGAATAAAAGCACCAACACTGTCTGGCACCATGCCACGGTAACGCGCGCTCGCAGAGAACAGCTCAACGGCCACAAAAGTGTGATCGTATGGTTTACCGGGCTTTCCGGTGCCGGCAAGTCGACATTGGCGCACGCGGTTGAAGAGAGGCTGCACCAGATGAGTTGCCGAACCCTTGTTTTCGATGGCGATAATGTGCGTCATGGTCTGTGTGGTGACCTGGAATTTTCCGAGGAAGACCGCAGGGAAAATATCCGCCGCATCGGCGAAATGGCCAAGCTGTTTGTCGAAGCCGGCGTGATTGCGCTGACCGCCTTCATCTCCCCATTCCGCACGGATCGTCTCAAGGTTCGCAACCTGACGGCCTCAGGCGATTTCATCGAAGTCTATTGCCGCTGTCCGCTGGAAATCTGTGAGCATCGGGATGTGAAAGGAATGTACCGCCGGGCCCGTGCCGGCGAGATTCGCGATTTCACCGGCATCTCCTCCCCCTATGAAGAACCGGAAAATCCGGAACTGACCGTCGATACGGGTAGCATGCCGCTGGATCAATGTGTGGATCAGGTCATCGGCTATCTGCAGGGTCGCGGAGTGATTCCCAAGCCGCAATGAGCAAAATGGTTTTCAATCCCCTGCGCATCGTTGCCGATATCTGGCGCCACCGCTACCTGCTCGGCCAGCTCATCAAGCGCGATGTGCTGCTGCGCTACCGGGGCGCGATGTTCGGCGTGCTGTGGATTTTTCTCAGCCCGCTGTTGATGCTGGGTATTTTCGCCTTCGTCTTCGGCCATATCTTTCAGGCGCGCTGGCCCCAGCAGCAGGAGGGGCTGCCCTTCTGGCTGATCCTGTATAGCGGTCTGATCGTATTCAATATCTTTGCCGAGGCCGTATCCCGCTCGCCCTCGGCGGTGCGCGGCTACCCCAGTTTTGTAAAAAAAATCATCTTTCCGGTGAATATTCTGCCCCTGGTTCCCCTCGGCGCAGGGCTGGTGCATGGCGCATTCAATTTCCTCATCCTGCTGGTGGCACTGGCCTGGACGGGAAATCTGCACGGGCAGGTACTGCTTTTTCCCCTCCTGCTCATTCCCGTCCTGCTGCTCGCCTTGGGTTTTTCCTGGTTTCTGGCCGCCTGGGGGGTGTTCATCAAGGACATGACCCAGATCGTGCCGCTATTTGTGCAGATGCTGATGTTTTTGTCGCCCGTGTTCTACCCGGTGAGCGCTGTGCCTGAAGTGCTGCGCCCCATCTATTTGCACAATCCGCTCGGCGCGGTGATAGAGGCTGGACGGGCTGCCGCCTTGGGAACGTCGATTCCGTGGGCTCCCTGGAGCACTGCGCTGGCCATCGGTTTGGCAGCGGCCATTCTCGGTTATGCCTTCTTTCAGCACAGCCGCGAGGAATTTGCCGATGCGCTGTGAGTAAGCCTGGTGCACGTCACGGCATCAAATCATGAGGAAAGAGTGACATCTGCCAGCGAGAAATGCGAAACTATCCATTGTGAAGCCAGTGAATGTTGGGTTACTCCGTCGGTGGTGAGCCTGTCGAACCATGAAGCCGCTAACCCAATGGAATAGGTGTGACTCTGCGATGGATAGGGAAATAGCCGGCATTCGCTTCCCGGCTTTCGCTTACAGATATAGAGAAATCACACAAAGCAAACCCCTCCAGCAGGAGACATGACATGACACGAGATGACATCCTGACCTTCCTGAGAACTCACAAGCAGGAAATGCAACTGAACTACGGTGTAGCGGTTATCGGACTTTTTGGCAGCTATGCACGCCAAGCTGCACGGGACGACTCGGATATCGACATCCTCGTCGAATTTCAGGCCGAGAAGAAAACCTTGCGGAATTTCTTCGGGTGCAAGCGATATCTTGAAGAAAACCTTGGAAAACACGTCGATCTTGGCATCGAGAGCGCATTGAAGCCGATGGTGCACGAGACAATAAAAAAAGATGTTCTCTATGCCTGAACGCCATCACCAGCTTTATCTCACGGACATACTGGATTCTGGGCGCGCAATCCAGTCCTATGTTCAAGACATTGCCTTCGAACATTTCATTGCCGACAGGATGCGCTGCGCAGCCGTCATACGTGAATTTGAGATCATCGGCGAAGCGGTTGGAAAACTGCCGGAAACAGTCAAGGCTGACTTCCCGGAGGTGCCATGGCGTGATATCAAGGACTTCCGCAACCTGCTCGCCCATGAATACTTCGGCGTCGATCTGGAAATCGTCTGGAATGCCATAAAGACAGAACTCCCATTACTGCTGGACGCGACACAGACGATCCTCAGCGGCGAACAAACAAAGGAAAGCAATCGGGATGCCCTCTGACGAAATCGCCATCTCGGTCAAAAACCTCACCAAGAAATACCGTATTTTCGGCCACCCCGGCGACCGCATCAAGCAGGCGCTTACCTTGGGTCGGGTTCGCTTCCACCGGGAATTCACGGCCTTGCAGGACGTTTCCTTTGAAATCAAAAAAGGGGAAACCGTTGGCATCATTGGGCGAAATGGGTCGGGTAAGAGCACCCTGTTGCAACTGATTTGCGGTATTCTCAAGCCCACTTCGGGTGTGGTGCAGGTCAATGGCCGTGTTTCCGCCCTTCTGGAATTGGGCGCAGGGTTCAACCCGGAATTCACGGGGCGGGAGAACGTCTATTTCCAGGGCGCGGTAATGGGCCTGACAAAGGCCGAAATGGATGAACGTTTCGACAGCATCGTTGCTTTTGCGGACATCGGGGAATTTGTCGACCAGCCAGTCCGAACCTATTCGAGTGGAATGTATGTGCGGCTGGCGTTTGCCGCCGCCATCAACGTCGGGCCGGATATCCTGGTGGTGGATGAAGCGCTGTCCGTGGGTGATGCCCAGTTCCAAGCCAAGTGCTTCGGGAAGTTCCGGGAATTTCAGGAGAAAGGGGTGACCATTTTGTTTGTCACTCACAGCCTGGACCTGGTGGCTGCGCATTGCGAGCGGGTGATTTTGCTAGACTGTGGCAGGTTGGTGGAATCCGGGAGTCCTCAGGTGGCCATCGACAATTACCGCAGGTTGTTAGCAACTATTCAGCATCAGGAACCGGTGTCTGGCTCCTTGGGGACAGGTGCTGACACTCGTCGGTTTTGGGAGGGGATGTTCAAGCCCAATCTGTCGGAGGTACGTTATGGCTCGCGGGAAACGGAAATAATCGAAGCCGGGTTGTTCACTCTGGACGGCAGGCCAACTCAACTGCTGCACCACGGGGATGAATGCCTTGTAAAAATCAGGGTGCTGAGCCATCGGGGCAACCTTCGCCCATTCATGTCGTTTGTCATTAAGGATCTGAAAGGCCTCCCTTTGTGTGGCACGACCACACTCATGGAAGATGTTCATATCGAGTCGCCCCAGCCCGGACAAATACTGAACATTGTTTTTCGGCTGCCGATGTTTCTCAATCCGGGCCATTACCTGCTGTCTGTCGGGTCGCAAGCATTCGGGCTGGATGGGGTATCGGTGGCCCATGATCATCGTACCGACTATCTGCCTTTCGAGGTTATGGGGAAACCGCGCTACGGTGTCTTCGCCCCACCCGCTGTCGTCTCTCTGGAAAGGGAATGCTAACCTGATGGAACACGCTGAAAGCTTTTTCATCAAGCCGGGTTATGTGGTCAGGGGGGCGAGTGTTTATTTCGAGGACTCTCTGGTCAACTGCGGGGGGATAGTCCATCAGCCGGACGTTTACGCTTTGGCGGGTTACCTCGGGCGCAAGTTCGGCTGCACCCATATCCTCGATATCGGCTGCGGCCGCGGCCACAAATTGCTCAAACTGCACCCTGAGTTCAAGCTGGCCGGGGTGGATTCCGGCGCCAATATCGATTATTGCCGCAGCCATTACCCCTTTGGGCAATGGCTGTCCCTGGATTTGGAAAAGCAGCATGGGGACTTGTTGCCACGGGAGATACTGGAAAAAACCCTTGTCGTGTGTTCGGACGTGATCGAGCACCTTACCGATCCCACCGGGCTGCTGCTGGCCCTCAGCCATTGCCTCGAGTACGCCCCGGCGGCCATTCTGACTACGCCGGAACGCGATCTGGTGAGGGGCTTGGACGACATTGGCCCCCCCGCAAACCCGGCTCATGTGCGCGAGTGGAACCGGGCCGAGTTGTTGCAACTGCTGGAGGCGTTTTCATTCAAAATCGCCTTCCTCGGGCTCACCTGCAACAATGACCACGACCGGGAAAAGAAGACGATCTTGTCGGTTCTGCACGGCAACCGTCTGCCGCGGAGGGATATGGCCGCGAACGACGACTTCCGGGTGGTCGCGTTCATGACGGCGTATAACGAGGAAGACATTGTTTTTCATTCGGTGAGCCGGTTGTTGCGTGCGGGCATAGAGGTCTACCTGATCGACAACTGGTCCACCGACGGCACCGTAGCGGCGGTTGAGCCGCTACTGGGCAAGGGGCTGATCGGCATCGAACGCTTTCCAGCCGAGGGTAGCACAGGGACTTTCGACTTGGGCAGGCTGCTGGCGAGGGTAGAAGAACTGGCCCGGACCATTCCCGCCGACTGGTTCATCCACCATGACGTGGATGAGATCCGGGAATCCCCCTGGCCTGAGATTCGGCTCAGGGAGGCGTTGCAATATGTGGACCGGATGGGGTTCAATGCGGTGGATCACACGGTGATTGATTTCCCCCCGATCGATAACAGCTTTGTTTCGGGCAGTGATTTTGGTAGCTATTTCACCCATTGGGAGTTCGGTCGCCGCCCCGGCCATTTCCAGCAGGTCAAGGCCTGGAAGAATCTAGGCCAGCCGCTCACCCTCGCCAAAAGCGGCGGCCACGATGCGGACTTTCCGGGCCGCAGGGTGTTCCCCTACAAATTCCTGCTGCGGCACTATCCCGTGCGCTCCCATAGTCATGGGGAAAAGAAGGTGCTGGGCGAACGCAAGCCCAGATTCAATCCCGAGGAGCGCGCAGTGCGGGGGTGGCACACCCAGTACAACCACATTGAGCCGGGGTACGGCTTCTTGCGCGCGCCTGAATCACTGAGCCATTTCGACCCAGCCGGCTTCTATCAGGAATATCTGGTGGAACGTATTTCTGGAATTGGCATCGCACGGCAGAAAGAGGCCGAGCCTGAAAGAGCCCAGAGCGCCGGGCTGTTTCGGCGGCTGACGTCGTTGTTAGGACTACCATGAACGCGGATTACCCCATCCTATTCCCATGACAGAAGCACGGCCATACTCCTTCAACCCCGAACTCAAAATATGGGTGACGCCATCCCACGACGGCATTGCCTACTCAGACGGCGATGCCGTCGAGCACCGGTTGCTGGCGGCGCTCCGGCAGTGCCGCGATGTAAGCGGGACTTCCGAGGAGCTTCTGCCACACATCACCGATTGGCCGAGTGAATACCACCTGAGCCCCGTTCGGCACAACCTGCTACGTCCCTTTTTGTTCAAACCCACTGATCGTATCCTTGAACTAGGTTGCGGCTGCGGCGCGATAACTCGTTACTTTGGCGAAACTGGGGCCACAATCGTTTCCGTTGAAGGCAGCTACCGGCGAGCAGAAATTGCTGCAGAGCGTTGTCGAGACCGGCCTAATGTTGCGATCTATTGCGACAACCTCGCCGATTTCAGGACTGAGGAGAAATTCGATTACGTCACTCTTATTGGTGTCCTCGAATATGCCCCGTTGTTCATCGAGTCAGATGACCCGATTGGAGCCTGTCTGGCGCATGCCTTGTCGTTTTTGAAGGAGGATGGTGTTCTCATCCTTGCGATCGAAAACAAGTTGGGCCTCAAATATTTCAACGGCTGCAGCGAGGATCACACCGGGGTGCCCTATTTCGGCATCAATGGCCTTTACGACGCGGGGACACCGGTAACCTTTGGTAGGCGTGAACTGGAGGCCCGGCTGCGTGCCGCCGGTTTCGCCGATCTGGCGTTTTATTATCCTTTCCCCGATTATAAACTGCCCAACCTTATCTTGGCGGAGGATGCCTTCGCGCGAGACGATTTTCGGCCCGCTGATTTGCTGTACCGCGCCTTCAGCCGTGACTACGGCGGGGGCACGGACCGGGCGTTTCATGAGAGTCTCGCCTGGCAGTCTTTGGCGCGCAATAGGCTCATGCCGGGGCTTGCAAATTCCTTCCTGGTGCTTGCCCGCAAGGAATCTCCCGCAGACGGCTCCCATCCAGGCTGGCTCGCCCGACTCTACAGCACGGAGCGGGTGCCCTTCTATGCCACGGAAACGGCTTTCCTGCCGGTGGGCGCCAGCATTGCCGTCGCCAAGCGGCATCTCTTTCACCATATGTCTGCTTCGATTCAAGCCAATGGCCCATGCTTCCGGCATCGGCTGCCCCCCCATGCCCCCTACATTTCCGGGCGGCTTTACGTCACTGAACTGCAACCCATCATGGCGCGGGGCGGCGGCGTGGCGGAAGTGGCGCGGTGGGCGGCGCCCTGGGTGGAGCGTCTTGCCGCCATGGCCCAGCCCGGACCCGATCATACGATGGTGCTGCCCGGAGAATGCCTGGATGCCATTCCGTCCAACTTTGTGCGGGACGTCACGGGCGCCCTGGTCGAGATCGATGACGAATGGCGATCCGAGCTGCCGGTACTCCTTGCCTGGGTGCTGATCAGGGGACTGGTCAATGCGCTTTCCGCTTGTCCTTGCTCCCCGAACCTTGCGAGCTTGACGTTCCGTGAAGTGGTGAGTGGGGTGCTGGCATCCCTGGGGCAAAATCTTTCCGACGCGGACTATCGTGCTGCCGTTGCGCTTGAGGAAACCTTGCACGATACCGTCTACGGCTTGCGTCGGCATGGAGCCTCTCTCGCCGAATTGCTGGACGGGCCGCTGCGTTCGTTTACCTCGCCGCCCACCTACGCCGAAGAAATCATCGCGTTGAGAAGAGAGATTGCCCGCGTCAAGGCCACGGTCTCCTGGCAAATCACCAAACCCCTTCGGGCATTCTGGAATGTATTGCGTTCACTGCTGCCGAGCGATTCGGCAAAACGCTAACGGAGGCATGGCGCTTGAGTTCTTGGACCGCAGATATCGAATCCCTTCAGACGAGGCACTCCCTCCTTCATGGCTGGGGCAAGCTGCAAGGTTCAGGCGAGCCGCCCAGCAAGGCATGGCTGGAAGTCCGACATGGAGAGGGTGGCGGTGTCGGCAAAATTCCCGCGATATTCGGGAAGCTTTATCGAAGTGGCGAGGGGCGTTATACGTATATCGATTTCGTTCTTTACGGCGCCTTGGAAGAAGTGCCCGGCTCTCAAGATGCATTCTCCTTGGTCCTGGAGTGGCCGGACAACAGGCGGATACATCTGGCAGCGCCTCTCCCGCGCCATGTGCTGCCCAGCCGAGGGATGGCGCGCATCATGGCACTCCCGTGGAAGCATTACTTCACGCGGGGCATGCAACTCGTTCGTCAAGGGCAGTCGGGGCTGCTGCTGGGCAAGTTGGCCAGGATGATCCTCGCCTTTTTCTCTTCGGGTTGGGATCCCGTGCGCTTGCTGCAGTGGGTGGAAGCGGAAGGAAAACCCCTGGCGCTGGTTATCGATCACGATCTTGGGGGCGGGGCGAATCTTTATCGGCATTCCCTCATGCATCGCCTTGCCGCAGAGGGCTTTGCGCCCATCCTCCTCTCCGCTCATCACGGCATACTCGCTTATCAATTGATTGCGAAACGGGGGAGGCGGACCCGCACTGCTCATGTCGAGGACTTGAATGTGCTATTCGAGACCTTGTCCGGCGCGAATTTCGGGCGCGTGGTTTTCAACAATATCCTTTCCTTCCCGGCGCCGATCGCCTTGGTGGATGCGCTGACAAACTGGTTAAGGCAGAAGGGGATCGAGCAGTTTCTTTTCCTGGTGCACGATCACTACTGCATCTGTCCCTCGTGGCTATTGCTGAACGACGCCGGCAAGTATTGCGGCATCCCGGATACGGCCGTCTGCGCAAGCTGCTTGCCGGCAAACGCTTCCCCTTTCCTGGAGTTCGCCCGCGGAATCGATATTGTTTCCTGGAGAGCGGCTTGGGGCGCCCTGCTCCAAGAAGCCGACGAAATTCGCTGTTTTTCCTATGCAACCCGGAATCTGCTGCTTCGTGCCCATGCCGAAATCAACCCGGAGCGGGTAAGCGTCGTGCCCCACACCCTCGACCATGTTCGACTGAGAAAAGTCGCTCTGAAGGATCCTGGCTGGCCTGTGATTGGGGTTATCGGTCAAATTGGCTACCACAAAGGGGGTGGGGTGGTGCGCGATTTGGCGAATCACATTCGGATCGCCGGGAAAAAGGCCCACATCGTCGTTATCGGGACGATCGAGTATGACCTGCCCAAGGAATCGGTCACGATCACGGGGCCCTACCGCCCGGAGCAACTGCCGGAGCTCTTGGAAACCCATGGGGTAAACGTCGGTTTCTTTCCGTCCATCTGGCCCGAAACTTTCTCATATGTAACGGAAGAAATGATTACAATGGGACTCCCTGTCCTTACATTCGATCTGGGGGCTCCAGGAGAAAGAGTCGCCCAATATGCCTACGGACGGGTAATTCCACTCGGCAGCCCGGAAAGTATCCTTGAGGCGACCGAAGAGCTGTATAAAGATCATGTCCGCAACCCCTAGGTTCGCTAATCTTGACAAGCTGCGTGGTTTCGCGGCCCTAAGCGTGGTGCTTTACCACGTCATCGAGCACACCCACTGGACGACTTATCCTACCAGCGGATTGTTTTTCTGGGGCCGCATCGGATGGATGGGTGTGGACCTTTTCTTTGTCATTAGTGGCTTGGTCATTACTTATTCCGCCTGGTCCCTATACCATACCCAGGGTGTGGATTGGAAATCTCATTATTGGCGGCGGCGTCTGACACGTATTGTTCCGTTGTACCTGCTGACATCGGCGATGTATGTGACGCTGGTGCAGCCGGAGTGGATGTCTGTTTCAATCAAAGGAATTCTCTGGCACGGCGTGACGCATCTGCTGTTTATCCACAACCTGTTTCCGGGAACTCATGGTTCGATTAATGGCGTCAACTGGTCCATCGGCGTTGAGATGCAGTTTTATTTTCTCGTGGCACTCGTTCTGCCCTGGATTGTCAGAACGAGCGCTCTTGTATTGATCGCTACATTCTTCACGATTGCTTGGGCATGGAGAGCGGCTGTTTTCGGGTTGCTGGGCGATCAAGGCGCCTTCCTGCTGTTTCAATATACGACTCAGTTACCCGGAACCCTCGATCAGTTCGTTCTGGGCATCTTGCTGTGCAAAATTATGCTCGACCCTAAATATGTGAGTGTCGCAGAATGGATTAAACAGCATTACGCCATAGTTATTCTTGGCGGCCTTGTTACGGGCATCGTTATGTTCTCCATCTACATAAACCATGCAGACTATTGGCCGAATAACTGGATGGTAATTTTCTTCCGGACGCTGATTGGTGCGGCGGCCTGCGCCATAATACTCAGCGCGACTCTCTGGCCATGGAAAGTGCCGCGCATCATGTCGAGGCCATTGGATTTTCTTGGGGAAATATCATACGGGATTTATTTGTGGCATCTACCGGTCATTTTTTCGCTTAAGCGATTAGGTGTTGGTCCCGGCTTCCCGTTTCTTGTATGGACGTTGTTTGTGACTATCATTCTGGCGACCCTCTCATATTACTTATTTGAGAGATCATGGATGCGTAGCGCTCGATTAAAGCCGCAAGGCCAACTTAACCTGAGTCTCCCCTAAGCACATGACAAAACCTCAGCTTTATGCGTTTACCAGCGCTGCATGCAACTATCTCCCCAAAGTCAGGTTGCTGATCCAATCCCTCAAACGCCATCACCCCGAGATACGATTGGTGCTCGCCCTTTCGGATCGTCTGACCGATCCCGAACTCCTTCGAGGCGAAGCTTGGGACGAGATCATGCCCATCGACACGCTGGATATTCCGGATTGGCGGCGCTGGGCCTTTACCCATGACATTGTCGAGCTGTCCACAGCGATCAAGCCCTTCGTCCTGAGTCGGCTGCTGGATCGGCCGGATTGCGGCGGGGTTTTCTACTTCGATCCCGACATGGTGCTATTTTCGCGCCTCGACGATCTTATTGGCCGCCTAGGGGAATCCGACATTCTGTTGACGCCCCACCAGAACAAGCCGGAGGTTGGCTTGGCTCAGGTGATAGACAATGAGATATGCAGCCTCAAGCATGGGATTTACAATCTCGGCTTCATCGGCGTTCGTCCATCATCTATTGGACGAGCCTTTGCCCGTTGGTGGGCGGACAGGATTTATTATTTTTGCCGCGACGATATTCCCAATGGTCTCTTCACCGATCAGCGCTGGATTGATTTGGCGCCAGCCCTGTTCGACGGGGTCGAGGTCATACGGTCATCCCGATTCAACGTGGCGCCCTGGAACCTCACCACCCGGGAAATGTCCGGCAATCTGGAAGAGGGTTTCAGGGTGGACGGCGAGCCGCTGGGTTTTTATCACTTTACCGGTTTCGATAGCGGCGCCCATCGTATCATGACCGGAAAATATTGCGCGGCCAACTCATCGGTCAGCGCCTTGGTAAGCTGGTATGAAAAAGAAACCAGCGGCTGGCGGAACGACCCTCTTTCCCGCCGGCCTTGGGCCTTCGGTCAGTTCGACGATTGCGCGAAGATTGGCCGTGCCCATCGTCTCATCTTCCGCAGCCGTGCGGATCTACAGCGGCGGTATCCGGATCCATTCGCCGCGGATCATGGTGATGATGAGACTTATGCCGGCTGGTGTCGGCAGCGAGGGTCAAAGGAATACCCCGAGCTTCTTCCCACGCCCTTGGCGAATGCCGACTGGTCCCAAGTATTCGGACCATTGATACCCTCGATCGCCCCGCCGGCGGGCGCTTTGCCTCCATTGGCTGCCCGCCTCCGGAGCGCCGCCACGGACATGAAGCAGGCACGTCTTCTCGGCACTCAGGTGCTAAGGGTGTTGAGGCGGGAGGGCGTACGCGGTCTGATTGTACGAATACGACGGGCCATGACCAGGCGTTGACGACGTTGGCCAGAATTCTAGCGGATGCTCGGCAACCCGTGTTTGACGAGCAATCTCAGCTTGTGGGGTCGCCAGATGAAAGGGGCAACGAATGCTCGCCAAGGGATTGTCCTGCCAGCCTGAATCCCCTGTCGCAGGAGTAAAAGTCTTTTCCGCTCCCGCCACAGGCTTTGCAAACATGCCAGATAAATATCCCGGAACACCTGCCACTCTCTTTTGAGCAATGCCAGTACCAAGCCCTCCACTAGAAGCAGGACAAGGTGCAGTGGGAAGATCAGTTGGAACAGCGGGGCCGGGTAGGCCAACGCCATCACGAAACTCTTGTTGCGCTCCGACAAGGCGCGCCGCTTCCTGGAGGTAACCAGACGATTTTCTTTTGTTACTTTCCCACCGCCAAAGCTTATTCCTACATGGTGGAGGAAACCTGAAGTACCTAGTGCCTGCACGGAATAACCATTGAGACGAGTTAATGAGCACAGATACAAATCTTCGGCCAAAGATCCGAACCAGTCGGGGAAGCCACCCAACTCCTCCCACAGTAACCGGGGAATCCACAGGCATGCTCCCGAGACCATGGCGACATCGTGTCTTCCCGGATCCAGATTTGGCACAGGATTCAGGAAGGGGTCACACTGGCTGCCGATATCGAGCAGTTCCCTTGTTTTCATGTCGTACTGGGGCAGACCCAATATGCCTGTGAGGGGCTGGTTTTCTGCGTATGCGTAAAGTGTTCGTAGTGCATCAGGAAACAGCGCAGTATCATTGTTGAGCAAGAGAATATATTTTCCGCGCGCTTGGGCCACCATACGATTATTGCTGATGCAGAAGCCCACATTTTTTTCGCTGGGAATGACGATGGCGTTGGGATAGCGGTCGCGGATGATGTCGACTGAGCCATCGGTGGAGGCGTCGTCATGGACAAGAACCTCAATGGGGAAATCGCAGTCCTGGGCAAACACCGAGTTCAGGCAGTCTTCGATAACCTCTGCGCCGTTGTAATTGGCGATGCACACCGAGCATACGGGAGATGTGGTGGAGGGGCTATTTTCCATGGCAGTCATCACTCCTAGGCCTTTATGGCAATCGAACGGGTGAGCAGATCGCCATAGCGCTGGGCAACAATTTGCCAATCGAACCGTTGCGATACAAATTTCCTTCCCGCCTTTCCCAGTGAATGGCGTAATGTGGGGTCGGCCAGCAGGGTGAGTATCTTGTGGGCGAGTTCGTCGCCGTCGCCCCGCTTGAACAGCAATCCGGTCTCGCCGTTCAGAATGAGTTCCCGCACTGCGGGAAGGTCAGAGGCAATTACCGGGCATTCACAGGCCAGCGCCTCGACGCATACCAAGCCAAAGCCTTCGTCGGTTGCGGAGGGGAACACCAGAATGGAGGCTCTTCGGTAGAGTTCGGGAAGATTTTCGTTGGCGACGGCACCGAGAAAGCTCACGTTCCGCGCCACGCCCAGCGCTTTGCTTAGCGCTCGCAAGGGTTCCTCCTGCGGGCCACGCCCGATGACCGTAAGGATGGTGTCTGGGCAGGCGCTTACCACTTGGGGCAGCGCCCGGACCAGCGACTCCAATCCCTTTTGTGCAGTGAGCCTGCCGACAAAGAGCAATTCATTATTGCGTTGTGTCGGATGCTCGGCGGGCGTGAAGGTGTTTGCTGTATCCACACCCATGGAGATGATGGAAATTTTTTCCGGTTCGGCTCCCAAAGCAACCGCGTGTTCCTTCATGGCCTGGCTTACCATGCTTACCGTATCGGACCGGCGCATCACCAAGCGCTTTAGCGCCGAAAACAGCCTTCCCCGCAAACCATGCAGGTCGCTGCCGTGGGCGGTGCAAAGCAGCGCGGGAGCCTGACGGGAAAGCAGCCTGGCGGCAACAGCAACCAGCCCTTGGGGAATCAGCCAGTGGGCATGCACGATGTCGAATCTTTCCCGGGCCAGCAGCCGCAACAGGACGGTCAACTGGCAAACAAGGAACAAGGGAACAAGCAGGTAACAGAGCCGGTTGCTGCGGAGGTTGGCCAGTATTCCTCCCCGGTAGGCAAGCGTCTCCCCCCACTCAAAAAAATAACGGAAACGCACTACCGTCAACCCGCTCAAAGTTTCACGGGTTTCCGCACATGGGGCGTGCGGCGCCAGTACCCAAACGTCAAAGTCCGCGCTAAGCCTGCGGCACAGCTCGAACACAAAGGGTGGTTCGTTGTCTCCCTCCCAACGGGGGAAGGTGGAGGTTAGAACCAGTACTTTTTTGCGTTGTTGGCCAGTGTTGTCGCTAGTCACTGTCTTTGTAGATCAGCATGGTGATCTGCTCGGAAATCAGCCCAATTAGGAATACCAGCATGGACGTGGTCAATAGCAGTGCGCTCATGTTGGTGAAGCGATGCTGTGTAACGAAAGTAAATAGGTAATAACTTAAGCCGGAGAAGAAAAAGATCAGGCTGATTGGCAAAAATAATTTCAGGGGCGAATACAGCGTCCCAATCTTGAAAATAATCAGCAGGAAACGTAATCCATCCCGTGTCGGCCGGATATGACTTTTCCCTGTGGCGCGCCGTGGGGTATGGATGGGTAGGTAAGCGACGCTGAATCCAGCACGGAAGAAGCTCATGGTAATAGTGGTCGGATATGAAAAACCGTTGGGCAGCAAGTAAAGGAACGTGCGGAACTTGTTTGCTTTCACCACTCGAAAGCCAGAGGTAAGATCTTCCACTGGTTGTCCTGTCATCCAGGTGGCGAGGCGGCTGAAGACGTCATTCGCCACCGCCCGGTGAGCTCCGGCATGGGAGCCCGACTGGCGTGCACCCACCACCATGTCGTAGCCTTCTTTAAATTTTTCCAGCAGGGCGGGGATGTCTTCCGGTTTGTGCTGGCCATCGGCATCCATGAATATCAGTACGTCCCCATTTGCAGCCCGCGCCCCGGATTTTACTGCTGCTCCATTGCCTTTGGGGTAAGGGTGGCTGATCACTCGTACGGGGAATTCCGTACATGCGGCGAGCGTATTATCGTCCGAGCCATCATTGACGACGATGATTTCCGCGTCGGGTAATAACGTTACCAGTTCCGGCAACAGGCGGCGCAAACCTTCTGCCTCGTTACGGGAAGGGAGAATCAAACTCAATAGTTCTTGTTTCACATGAACATCCAGAAGAATATTGTTGGTTTTTCTCTCGTTGAGTGAAGTGTGTTTTCGCGCTTGAGGCCCACACAGGAGGATGTATGTTACTTGAACGAGGAATAAATGTTAATGTAATGTTTGATATCAAATTCAGCAGGAGAAGCAGAATGGTTTTAAGTTGGTTTGATGCAAGCGAAGCCAAGGAATTTGGTACCTCTCTGGCCCATTTTTATATTGAAAGAATTCCAGCAGATGACTCAGGCGGAAAAAATAAGTCTATAGCCAAAAAGCAGGAAGTGATAAACAAGATGTTTCTGCAGATGGCGCGATTCAAGCTTGAGCACAAGCTGAATATTTACAAAAAAGCACAGCTGGGAAATGCTTTCAAATGGGCATTAAAAGACGCAAGATATGATCCTGTGTTTGTGGATCAATTGACAAAAGATTTGATGCTGAAATGCTGAGAATCCCAACCACACGATATCTTGCAACACTAAAATTATTACGATTAAACCCACTTTAACCTCCTAAGACCCATAAATTATGTTCAGATTTTTCAATAAAGTCATCAACTCTCCAGGGCGCTCGGCACGGGAAAGTGACGGTTCGTTTACGGAAAAATTGCCACAGGAAAGGAAAGTGCTGAACGTGGGAGGTAATAACAAAAAAATCCCGATTCCGGCACAGTATGACGGGTGGGAACATGTTCTGCTGGACATAGACCCGAAAGGTAATCCTGATGTTGTGTGCGATGCTCGGGACCTGACGGGTTTGCCCGGAGCCGATTACGATTCTGTCTATTGCTCCCATAATCTGGAGCATTATTACCGGCATGACGTCGAGAAGGTGTTGGCCGGATTTCTTTATATCCTGAAAGATGATGGCTTCGCGTACATTCGGGTGCCGGATATGGGGGAGTTGATGCAAATCGTGGCCCAACGTGGCTTGGACATAGACGATTTTCTTTATCAGGCCCCCGCCGGGCCAATAACCGTCAGCGATGTCATTTATGGTTATGGCGAAGAGATCGAGAGAAGTGGTAGCGACTTTTACGCACATAAGACGGGGTACACGCAGAAATCTTTGAAGGCGATTCTTTCCAATGCCGGATTCTCTTTTGTATTTGTCCATGCAGGAGACCTGGAAATATCTGCCGTTGCCTTCAAGAGCAAACCAAGTGACTATGCCGCCGCACTATTCAATATTTCCGACGCAATCTCAGCCGAACCTGATCAAAATTTATCGATGCAGTCAGATCTGCAGAATGAAAGTGTAGCCTGTAAGAAGCGAGGGAACGAGTTTTTGGCTCAAGGCAGGCTAGAAGATGCCGCGGAATGTTACCGGCAAGCGGTTGCTGTCAATCCCGACTGTGCCGAAGGTTTTCTCAACCTGGGTTTTGTATTAAAGGAACAGAAGCGCTACGCGGAGGCAGAAGGTTATCTCAAACAGGCTACGCTGATAAACCCAAAACTGGAGGATGCCTATTACCTTTTAGGGACGATTTCACAAGAACTCGGAAATCTGACTGGGGCTATCGAAAATTACCATAAAACCCTTGAGCTCAAGCCGGGTTTTGAAATTGCTTGCCGTGACTTATGTCATGCACTTTTTCAAAGTGGCCAAAATGAAAGTGCCAAGAGAGTCATTAAAAAAGGACTTTCCCTTCACCCGGAATCTGCCGAACTACTCTGTTATCTGGGAAACCTGTACGTTTACGAAAATAAGCTTGATAAAGCCATCTCCTGTTACCAGAAGGCGTTGTTGATTCAGCCGGATTATGTCGCGGCGCACTCCAATATGGGAAAAGCATTCATAGAGCAGGGCAATATTGACAAGGCGATGGACTCTTATCGGAATGCGCTCTCACACGACCTTAATTCTGCTGAACCAAATAGCTGTCTGCTCTTTGCGCAGAGTTTCCATCCCAATTACTCACCTGCTCAGTACCTTGAAGAAGCCAAGCACTATGGATGTAAGGTGCTGTCTCAAGCTCAGCCATATACAAGCTGGTTGGCTCATCCAAATGATGGTGATTTACAGCCTTTGCGAGTTGGCCTGGTTTCAGGAGATTTCAGAAACCACCCGGTCGGTTTTTTTCTGGAGAGCATACTCGCACACTTGAATCCCTCCAGGGTGGAATTGGTGGCCTATCCCACGCATCCGCAAGAAGATGAACTTACCGCCCGCGTCAAATCCCGCTTTGCTGCCTGGAGCCCCATCGCGGGACTGAGCGACGAAGCTGCAGCCCGGAAGATACACGAGGATGGTATCCATATCCTTATAGACTTGGCGGGCCATACTTCCCACAACCGCCTGCCGGTATTCGCGTGGAAGCCAGCCCCGGTGCAAGTAAGCTGGCTGGGGTATTTTGCCAGCACCGGGGTGCCCGGAATGGATTACCTGTTGGCAGACCCCGTGGCGGTGCCAGACTCTCACCGCGATCACTTTACTGAAACAGTTTGGTATCTGCCGGATACCCGGCTTTGCTTCACGCCACCCATGTCGAGCGATAGGCTGGAGCCTTCGCCCCCGCCGGCCATGAGTAACGGTTTTATAACATTCGGCTGCTTCCAGAATGTGAGCAAGATCAGTGATTCAGTGCTGACTTTATGGGGAAAGATTTTCCAATCCTTGCCCCAGGCCCGGCTACGGCTGCAAAGCAAGCAGATGGATTGCCCTTCAGCGCGCGAGCTTCTGCTGCAGCGGCTTGGCCGAGTGGGAATCGCGCAGCAGCGCGTGGTGATCGGAGAGAAAATGCCCAGAGAGGATTATCTGGCGGCACACGCCGACGTGGATATCATTCTGGACACCTTTCCATATCCGGGCGGGACGACCACCTGCGAAGCATTGTGGATGGGCGTGCCAACACTGACTCTCGCCGGAGAGACATTGCTCGCCCTCCAAGGAGCCAGCATGCTGACCTGCGCCGGGCTGGAAGAATGGATTGCCAGTAATGAAGAAGACTACATGGCGCGGGCTTTGTTCCACGCAGCTGACGTCAATCGATTGGCTCAACTGCGGACAGGCTTGCGACAGCAAGTGCTTGCTTCGCCATTGTTCGACGCTCCCCGTTTTGCGCTGCATCTTGAAGAAGCGCTGCAAGGCATATGGCAACATTCCCATCCGTTTGATTCGTCCGGCAATCATGTTTAATTGGCTCAAAAAGGCTATGCCCGCTTCGGAAAAGATTCCGTGCGCAACGGCTACCGTCGAGTCATGCAATGACTCATTAGTGCAGCAGGACTTGCTGAATGGAAGTGCAGCCCATAAAAAACAAGGTAACGAGTTTTTGGCTCAAGGCCAGATGGAAGAGGCGGCGGAATGTTATCGGCAAGCGGTTGCTATCAATCCCGATGATGCCGAAGGTTTTCTTAACCTGGGGTTCGTGTTAAAGGAGCAGAAGCATTTCGGGGATGCTGAACGTTATCTCAAGCGGGCCATTTTAATTAACCCCAAAATGGAAGACGCTTACTACCTATTAGGGGCTGTTTTGCAGGAACAAGGGAACCTGAGTGGAGCAATAGAGAATTTCAGCAAGACGATTGAACTCAAAGCAGATTTTGAAATGGCTTACGGCGATTTGTTTTATGCGCTTTTACAGAATGGGCAAAATGAACGGGCTGAAGACATAATCAAAAAAGGAATCGCGCTTAATTCAGATATCTCGGAGTTTCACTATTATCTTGGAACTCTATATGTTAACGAAAGAAAGCTTGATCAGGCAAGCGACTGTTTTTTAAAAACATTGTCGCTTCAATCGGACCATGTTGAAGCGCACTGCAATCTAGGACTTGTGCTCCAAGCGCAAGGCAGACTGGACGAAGCGGTTGAGCATTATCGTCACGCTCTAACACTGCAACCGGATTACGCTGAATTACATAACAATCTGGGGAGCGCCTTCCAGGCGCAAAACCGGTTAGATGAAGCAGCGGAAAATTATCATCATGCGCTAACGCTCAAACCTGAAATTGCTGAGGCACATCTCAATCTGATAAGTGTGCTTAAGGCACAAGGCAAGCTAGACGAGGCAGTTGAACATTATCGCCATGCGCTTTCGCTTAAACCGAATGATGCTGCGGTACGCGGCAATTTGGGACATACGCTCCATAAACAAGGCAAGCTGGACGAAGCGATTGAACACTATCGCCATGCGCTTCAGTTAAAACCGGATTATGCCGAACTGCATAATAATCTGGGGTATGCGTTCCAGGAACAAGGCAAAATGGACGAAGCGGTTGAGAGTTATCATCAGGCGCTTTCATTCAAACCTGGTTTTTCCGAGGCATACCGCAACCTCATCGGGGTACTCCATGATCAAGGCAAGCTGGACGAGGAGGTCGATCGTTATCGACAGGCGCTGTCACTAGATCCAGTTAACGCCGTCACGCACGAATATTTGGGGTATGCGCTCCGACTACAAGGCAAGCTGGATGAAGCGGTTGGTCATTACCGCCATGCGCTCTCGCTCAAGCCGGATGTGGCTGAATTACATAATAATCTGGGTTATGTGCTTCAGGCGCAAGGCAAGCTGGACGCGGCCGTTGAGCATTATCGCCGCGCCATCTTCCTAAAGCCGGGTATTGTTGAGGCTCACAACAATTTGGGGAATGCACTCCAAGAGCAAGGTAAGCAAGATGAGGCGGTTCAGAGCTATCGCCGTGCGATTGCACTCAGGCCGGATTATGTCGACGCATACAATAATCTGGGGCACACGTTTCAGGCTCAAGGCAAGCTGGATGAGGCGATGGAGTGCTATCGTCATGCCCTGTCGCTGAAGCCGGATCATGTCCAGGTGCATGGCAACCTGCTTTTCCTCCATAGCTTCCATTCTGATTGCACGCCTGCCCAGTACCAGGAAGAAGCCAGGAGCTATGGAAATAAGCTGATGGCTCAAGCCATGCCCTACTCACGCTGGTCTGTTTGCCCGGTGAAAAGTGGCCAACCGCTTTTGCGGGTTGGCCTGGTTTCGGGAGATTTAAGAAGCCATCCGGTGGGTTTTTTTCTTGAGAGTATTCTCGCTCATCTGAATCCGGCACGGGTAGAGCTTGTGGCTTACCCTACGCAGTTACAGGAAGATGAACTCACCGCCCGCATCAAATCCCGGTTTGCCTCCTGGAAGCCCATTGCGGGTCTGAGCGATCAAACTGCAGCCCGGAAAATCCATGAGGATGGCATCCATATCCTCATCGACCTAGCCGGCCACACCGCCAAGAATCGCCTGCCGGTATTCGCGTGGAAGCCTGCCCCGGTGCAAGTGAGCTGGTTGGGCTATTTCGCCAGCACCGGGGTGCCCGGAATGGATTACCTGTTAGCCGATCCCGTATCGGTGCCGGATTCCCACCGCGATCACTTTACTGAAACGGTGTGGTATTTGCCGGATACACGCCTTTGCTTTACGGCGCCGGCGACAAACACGAATCTTACGCTTACGCCTTTGCCGGCTGCACGCAATGGCTACGTCACCTTTGGTTGCTTCCAGAGACTGAGCAAGATAAATGATGATGTTCTTGCATTATGGGGCCGGATTTTCCACGCATTGCCTCAGTCCAGACTGCGGCTGCAAAGCAATGAAATGAAGTCCCCCTCGGCCCGTGAAGAAGTGCAGCGGCGCTTGGCCCGAGTGGGGATTGATCCAGAACGCGTGATGATACAAGGGTCTGTTCCCAGAAAGGACTACCTGGCGGCGCATGCCGATGTGGATATCATTCTGGATACTTTTCCCTATCCGGGAGGAACGACCACCTGCGAAGCGTTGTGGATGGGGGTGCCTACGTTGACGCTTGCCGGGGATACTTTGCTCGCTCGCCAAGGCGCAAGCCTGCTGGCTTGTGCGGGGCTGGGGGACTGGATAGCCAGTGATGAGGATGATTATGTAACCCGGGCGCTAGCCCACGCTGCAAACTTCAACCGCTTAGCGCGTCTGCGATCAGGGTTGCGCGAGAAAGTACTCGCTTCACCTCTTTTCGATGCGCTCCTTTTTGCGCTGAATCTGGAAGAGGCGCTACAAAACATGTGGCAGCAGAAGATGGGGCCAGAGCCTGACCGAAAATGAAATTTTTGGGACGGTACGGCTAGTGGCTACGCTCTGGAGTCGGCTTGAGAAATTCAAAACTTTCGAATTTTCGTTTCAATACGAGGTCTCCTGGCGAAGCTGCGGATGCCATTTTTAGGTAATCTTGTGCTGAGCGAGGGTCAACGGCCACCAGCAATTCATAGTCAGCGGCCGCTTCAAGAAAACGTGCCCGCAGCGAGCTGCTTATTCTGGCATTGTTGGCTCCCGCTACGAAAAGTTTGATGGCGTCCTGCCTGGTTAGACATTTCGGCATGCTGAGCAAAGGTTTGAAAAGGAGATCTGGAAGTGCCCGGTCCTTTGGCGCAAAGGGCGTGTATTCCAAGCGATGTGCGAATTCATCGATCCATTGTTGCTCTACCAGCCTTCCTGAGGAGCACGCCCAAACGATTAAACCCAGATAACCAAATTTGAATGAGGTATCTACCGTTTCTGCTTGCTGCAAATAAAATCGTATGTTTTCCCCGCTAATAGGGTCCCCGGCGTCCCCATAACCAGCCTTGATCAGCGCAAGTGCCGCGGCATGGTTGGCTCGGGCGGATTGCGGGTGCCGCGTGGCTTCAATTTGTGCACCCAGCAGGGGGTCTCCCATCTGATCCGAGCGTAGCCAGGTGAAGAGAGCAAGGACCAGCACGGGAATGGTTGCCACGAGTCTTACTGTCATTGATCGATGATCAAGTTTTACCTTCTGCAGAATGGTTCCCCCCAGATATCCGACACCAAGGATCAGGCCGATTGAAGGCAGGTAGTTTCTGTATTCATGTGCAATTTCGAGAGGCAAAAAGGTGGACTCAAGGCTGTGTCCGATAAGAAACCATGCCGCAGCAAAACTCAGAAGTGGTCGGCGATTGCGAAAGAGCCAGATTCCCAGAATAGCCATACTCCACCCGATGACTGAGAGCAGGGTTGTGTGCGGCTGGAGAATCCCCGTCGATAAAGTAAAGTCGTCGAGATAGGGTCCGAAAGAAGTATATTCAGGGATAATGATTTGTGCAGCATAGAACCACAGCACACGAGTTTCAGTCAGAAGACGCTCGAATAACGTGAATGGGCGCATCGCGTAGGCGCTTTCCAGCCAATTCCAGCCAAGAAATGACAACATGCCTGCCGCAATGATGAATAGAGAGAAAATCGCTGCAGGGGCGACCCATGATTCCCTTCGCGGGAGTGGCGCCGATGTCTGCTGGGTTAATAGCGTGACGGCAAGAATATAAAAGGGGAAAAGCAGCCCTGTTTCCTTGCTTAAGATGGATAGCGGCCAGAATAGCAGCCAGCCAGTGGCAAGCCATGTCCAGTATTCTCTTTTCCCAAAGGGCGTGGACATGGCTTTCAAATGGCTGATGAGCGCCAGCAGCATGAACATCCCCGATAGCAGGGTCATGCGCTGCACGGCTTGCATCACGGGCATGATATTGATGGGGTGGATCAGCCAGATTGCCGCCACCCAGAGCGGCAGCCAGGTACCGGTTTTTTCGGAAAGTTGAATGTTGGGTGTGGCTCGCAGCAGGAGCGCTACAAGCCAGCCCACAAGCAGGCCATTGATGACATGGATGGCGAGGTTGATCGCCTTGAACGCAAACGGGTCAAGACCAAAGAAATAATGCGTAAGTGCGAAGCTCAGAACGCTGATAGGGCGGCCAAGCGGGCCGGCATGAGGCCCTTCAATGCTGGCTCGAAGTGAGTCAAGACTTAAGGTTTGGAGGTGGATCGCATTGTTTTCGACGATGTTGGGGTTGTCGTCAAAAAGGAATCCTCCATTGAGGCCTGGCAGCATGACGGCAAGCGTCAATGCAAGGATGGCAACCCATGGGGAAAAGCGGCGGAAAGCCCGAAAAATTTTGCGCATAATTTACCCAAAAAAAACCCCAGGGCGGTAGCCCCGGGGTCCTTTTCCATGCATGACTCGCAGATTAGTTCTTGCAGGAGCCAGGCAGGTATTTCTGGTTGATGTTGCCTTTTTTACAGGTAAATTTAACTGCGCCTGTTGAAGATGTGCCCTCTGCTAGCAGCAGGATGGTATCGCCAGCGGCGTCACTTAGGCCAGCATCAGTTGACAACGTTACGGTTACCGTACCTGTGTTGGCGCCATCGCCAACCCAGCCCACGCTTGACACATATCTAGAAGTTTGACTTTGTACGCCCATGGAATCAGCGCCAACCAGCATTTTGCCGGAGTTTGCATAAGTTTCGGCGACAGCCGTACGTGCAGAAGATGCGGCAATGATGCCTTCGCTAACTTTGGCGCGAACGGTGTAGTCCTGATAAGCCGGCAATGCGACCGCAGCCAGAATGCCGATGATCGCGATGACGATCATCAGTTCGATCAGGGTAAAGCCTTGTTGTATTTTTTTCATAACGAGCTCCTTGTTGTATGAGTAAACTGCCAACACTTGGAAGTGTCTGGTATTTAACACAGCAATCTGTGTGCCAGTTTGATTGATAGGGTTTGGAGGCCTCGTTTTTTATTGCAGGTGGGGCATGTCACGGCTGAATGTCTGGATTGCTGCTTGCAGAGGTCCGGTTGAAAGTCGGCACAATGTGACGCTTTCCGTCACATTGTGCATTAAGCGGCAAACCCTGGAATTTTCGTTACGTCCACTTCGTCGATTTGCTCCGTATCCAGAAAAGGGTCGGCATACCTTCACTTCAGGTAAAATTCCATTTTGACCCCGGCCAGTTCGATCACGTCATGGTCCGCCAGTTGGCATGGGTGGGCGTTGAGTGTCTGGCCGTTCACCATCGGATAGCGATCACCCTGGACATGGGTGAGGAAATGGCCGTGATGGCGCCGGGCGATGACCGCGACCTGAATGCCGGGCTTGCCCAGCGAGGTCAGGGTCTTGGTCAGCTCCAGTTCCCTGCCGGTGTTCGGGCCGTTCAGAATCTGGATTGCGGCATGGGATTCCACTTTGGCGGGAGGCAAGCCGGGCTCGGCGGCTGTTTCAGCGCGCCGTGCTGCTTCGGGCATGACCAGGGGGATTGTGTGCGATGTCATGTCACTGGTCGGTTTTTCGCCCGGCAACATGGTCGGAACTTGATTCGGGCGCAGGATCGGGTTTTTTTTAAATGCTTGCGCCCCTTTTTCGTGGGCTTCTCTCTTGCTGCCGACTTCCTGGACGTTGGCGTACTTCAGGCGGTACTTGCCGATTTCAATTTCATCGCCGTGGTGCAGTGCGTGTTTCGTGATCGGTTGGTTGTTCACCAGGGTGCCATTGGTGCTGCCCAAATCTTCGACGAAAGCGTCGTTGTGGAAGGTGGTGATGGCGGCGTGTTCACCGCTGATCGCCAGGTTGTCGATCGGGATGTCGTTGTGCGGTTTGCGTCCAATGATAATGCGTTCCTTGTCGAGCGCGAATTCGCTGAGCAGTTGGCCGTCCAAGGTGATAATCAGCTTCGCCATGTGTTTACCCCAGATTGTTCATTAAGTCTGATACCGCAATGTTTGCCAGAATCCGTTCGCCCTGAGCCCTTCGACTGCGCTCAGGAGAGCCTTGTCGAAGGGCTTGTTTACAGTGTATGTGGTTCGACAAGCTCACCACGAACGGCCTAATGGACAATTCGGGTTTACCTCGCCCCCAATCTATTTCTTGCGCCACGCGGAAAGCCAGGCAAAAATGCCGCGCCTGGCTGGAAAGCTATGCAATATCCGCACCAGAATGACCGAAACATTGTCCCGTCCGCCATTGTCGTTGGCCATTTGCACCAGTCGTTGCGCTGCCAGCTCGAGGTTGGTGCCGAGTACGCTCAGGGTCAGCTGGATTTCCTCATCGCCGACCATGTCGTTGAGTCCATCGGAGCACAGCAGATAGACATCGCCGGGCAGGGCTTCATGCTCCTGGACCTCCACGTTCACCGTGGGGTCGACGCCGAGCGCACGCGTCACCAGATTCTTGTTGTTGGACAGCCGCGCATCTTCCCGGCTGATCATGCCGCTGTCGATTTGCTCCTGCAGCAGGGAATGGTCGCGCGTGATCTGCTCGAACTGCGTTTGATCGGGCTCCTTTTGCCGGTAACGGTACAGTCGCGAATCGCCGACATGGGCGACTGTGATGTGGTTGTCGTGGAACAGTGCGCAGACCAGTGTGGTGCCCATTCCCGAGAACTGCGGCTGGCTTTGTGCCGTCTGGTAGATCGCGCCATTGGTTTTTTCGATCTCGCTTTTGACTAACAGACCCGGACCCTGTTCCGGCAGCCCGGCATGCAGTGCCTTTTTCAGGCCGTCCGCCAGCATCGTCACGGCAATCCCGCTGGCCACCTCGCCGCCGTTGTAGCCGCCCATGCCATCGGCCAGGATGGCGAAGCCGGCTTCATTATCCGTGGCGATGCTGTCCTCGTTGTGCGAGCGGACCTTGCCGGGGTCGGTCAGGCTGACGATTTCGAGGGCTAGGCGTAGGTCCATTATTTCTCCCCGGCGGACGAAATTTGTACGGTGCATGCCAGGAGATCGTGCGTGAATTCGACCCTGGTCTGGTAGCGTTGTTCCGGCTGTGTCTGCAAAAAAACCAGCCCCGGCATGCGGTTGGATACCTGTACCCCCAGGTCGTAGGCCTTGCGTTCCAGACTTTGCAGCAGATCGGATTGGGCGGCGAAAAAAAAAGCGAGGGCAATCAGAAGACCCAGAAACCAGTCTGCATTCCAGAATGATAGTTTCATCGACTTGCCCCGTTATTATCGACTGTTGTTGTATATCAATGAAGTATCCTTGATTCTAACAAGAATGTTCATACGCTTTTTGAATAAATTTATTTTTTACACGACTAACAAAGCAATTTCCGCGCCCAGTGCGGTTGCCAAGATGCCCCATAAACAGCGCCGTGCCAGGGCGGCGCTACCGCCGAAGGACACCCGACCGAGGGAGAAGCGTTGCAGACTGAAAAGGGTGATGGTCCACGTCGGCCAGCCCGGAGGCCACTGCGACGGCATAAAGCCCATTGCTGCCGGCATAATCGGAGAGCCCCGGCGGAGAATAACAGCATGGCCGCGGAGAGCAGTCCGAAGGTCAGGGAAGTGCGGATTTCGGCGGAATTTTTTCATCTCCGGCATGGGCGCTCTTTGTCCTGTGCTTAGCTGGTGCCAACTGTGTGCGATGGCGAGCATGATCGCCAGCATGGCGAAGCCGGACCAAATCAGCGCACCCGGTCCGTAACACACCAGCACGGCGATTGCCGGGCTGCGCTCCCGTTCCAGGCCGATCAGCAGGTCGCTGTCGCTGGTGATGAAGGCCTGCAAAGATGCGAGGCCGCCTTGCGGCAAAGGGGTCATCGCCTCACCCGTTCCGCTGCAAAAAATTCCGGCAGCGCGATAGCCCGGTTTTGCCCAGTATCTTATACTTGGAGCCAACTGGCTATAAATGGGATGTGAGTATGGACCTGATTCTGTGGCGTCATGCCGAGGCCGAGGATGGATCTCCCGACCAGGGGCGCAAGCTGACCGAAAAGGGCGAGAGGCAGGCGGCGAAGATGGCGGCGTGGCTGAAAGCGCACCTGCCGGAGGAGGCGCGCATTATCGTCAGCCCGACCACGCGTACTCAACAGACCGCCGCGGCGCTGACGCGGGGTGGAATCGTCGTCAAGGAGGTGGGGCCGGGCGCATCCGTGGCCGCCCTGTTGGGCGCCACCGGCTGGCCGGATGCCAAGGGAGCGGTGGTTGTGGTGGGCCATCAGCCGGCATTGGGGGAGGTGGCGGCCTACCTCCTCGCCAACGCGCAGGAAAGCTGGAATATAAAGAAGGGCGCGGTCTGGTGGTTCAGCAATCGCACTCGCCAGGATGAGACCCAAACAGTGCTGAGAGCGGTTATTTCACCGGAGTTTTTATGAATCCAAAAAAAACAATTCAGCCACGGATTAACACGGATGCACACGGATTATCAATGAATTGCACTGGACAAGACGCTCACCCTTCGGGAAGTCGGGAGCGACTTGCAGCCATCTGCTTTATCTGTGTTAATCCGTGTTTATCCGTGGCTAACCGCCGTTTTTAAGATGAAAACGATTCTGATCGCCAACCCCAAGGGTGGCAGTGGTAAAACCACGCTGGCGACCAATCTCGCCGGCTATTTGGCCAACCGGGGTAACCGCGTACTCCTGGTCGACCTCGACCGCCAGCGTTCCGCCAGCGACTGGCTGGGCCGCCGGCCGGAATTTCTGCCCGCCATTCGCGGCTGGAACAGCCAGCTCGACAAGAAAGCCATGGGTGAAACCAAGCCGGACTGGCTGGTGGTGGACTCCCCCGCAGGAATGCACGGCGACAAGCTGACCCATGCACTCAAGCGCGCCGAGCGCGTGATCGTGCCGGTGCAGCCGTCCGCATTCGACATGGCAGCAACGCGGAATTTTCTCGAAGAACTGCGTGCAGAGAAATCGGTGCGCAAGGAGAAGATCGAAGTGGCGATGATCGGTATGCGCGTGGATGCGCGCACCCGCGCCGCGGCCGATCTCTCCTCGTTCCTCGATGATGCCGGCTTTCCGGTGCTCACCCTGCTGCGCGATGCGCAAATCTACGTCCAGGCCGCCGGCGAGGGTTTGAGCCTGTTCGATATGGCGCCGTCGCGCACCGTCAGGGAGATGGAGCAATGGCAACCGCTGCTGGACTGGCTCGACGTGTGAACCTAAAAAAAGCATTTGAACCGCAAAGGCGCAGAGAACGCAAAGGAAAAACAATGTGTTATTGGAATCTGCTAAGTCAGTAGGTAGGTGAATGCCAAATAGATTTTATTTCCTTGTTTTCTTTGCGCCTTCGCGTCTTTGCGGTTATGAACTGCGGTTTCTAGGATGAACAACACCGAAGTCGAACTCAAGCTCCTGATCGACCCCGCCGACATCCCCAAGCTGCGGCGCCATCCCCTGCTCAAGGCGCTAAGCCCTTCCGGGCCGAAGACGCGCAAGCTCACCAGCATCTACTTCGATACCGACGATTTTTTCCTGAAGAACCGGGACATCGCGTTGCGCGTGCGCCGCGACGGCCGGCAGTGGATCCAGACCGTCAAGGGCGGCGGCAGGGTGCAGGCGGGTCTGCACCAGCGCGACGAGTGGGAGGCGCCGGTCGTCCACGACCGGCCGGATTTCACCAAGATCGCCGATCCCGGCCTGATTGCGCTGTTCGCCGACGAGGCGCTACGACAGAGCCTGCGTCCCGTATTCGTGACCGAGTTCACCCGCACCATCTGGCTGCTGAAAACCGATGCCGGCGATCAGGTCGAAATGGCGCTGGACCGGGGGGAAGTCCGTGCCGATCAAGGCAAATCACCGATTTCCGAGGTGGAACTGGAGCTCAAGGCTGGCAACCCGGCGGCGCTCTACGAACTGGCGCTGGTGCTGCAGGAAGACGTGCCGCTCTCCCCCGAGAACGCCAGCAAGGCCGAGCGCGGCTATGCCCTGTGCGCAGCACCGTTGCCCCGGCTCGCGGTCAAGGCCGCGCAGCCCGAACTGGCACGGAAGATGACGGTGGATGCGGCGTTTCGCGCTATCGCCTGGAATTGCATTGGCCAGTTGCAGGACAACCAGGGCCGGCTGCAGCAGGGCTACGATCCCGAGCTTATCCACCAGATGCGGGTGGCGGTCAGGCGTTTGCGCTCCGGGCTCAACCTGTTCGGTGCCGCCGCGCCCGGCATCAAGGACGCCGCGTTGACTGCGGAGCTGCGCTGGCTCGTCGGCGAACTCGGCCCGGCGCGGGACTGGGACGTGTTTCTCGGCGAAACACTGCCGCCGATTGTCGAGGCACTGCCTCAGGACGCAGGGCTGGGGAAGCTGCAGCAGGCGGCCGACCGGCTCTGCCAGGCGGCGCGCGAACGGGCGTGCGCGGCGGCAGCCTCGCCGCGCTACCACAGGCTGCTGCTGACACTGGGCCGCTGGCTTTGGCGGGAGCCCTGGCGGGAAACGGCGGAAGCCGCCGGGCTGGCGCAGCTGGATCAGCCGCTAGCGGCTTTCGCCGCGGCCATGCTGGGGCGGCGCCATCGCCAGTTGCGCCGGCGCGGCCGCAAGCTTGCGCAGCTGAATGCGGAACAGCGCCATGCGCTGCGGATCTCCGCCAAGAAGCTGCGCTATGCCGCGGAGTTCTTTTCCGGGCTTTATCCGCGCAAGGTTTCGAGGCGGTATTTGCAAGCGCTGGCGGATTTGCAGGACGAGCTGGGCGTGCTCAACGACCAGACCGTCACCGGGCGGCTGCTCGAACAAATCGGGGCGGGAGGCCGGTTGCGTGATCGCGCCAGCAGCGTGATAATCGGCTGGGTTGCCTGCAAAACGCGTTTGCAGCTAGCCGGCATGGCACGGGGATGGCAGCGCTTCAATCGATGCAAGGTTTTCTGGAGTGAGAAAAACAATGTTTGAATCCGCCGAGCTCGGCCACAAAATCGACAAAGCCACCTACGACAAGGAAGTGCCTGTTCTGCGCGAAGCGCTGCTTGACGCTCAACTCGACCTGGCGAAGGCGGCGAACTTTCCGGTCATCATTTTGGTCGGCGGGGTTGACGGCGCCGGCCGCGGCGAGACAGTCAACCTGCTGAACGAATGGATGGACCCGCGCCACATCCAGAGCCACGGCATGGGCAACCCCTCCGACGAGGAACTGGAGCGTCCGCTGATGTGGCGTTTCTGGCGCGAGTTGCCGCCCAAGGGCAAGGTCGGCATCTTTTTCGGCTCCTGGTACACCTGGGCGATCCTCAGCCGGGTGTTCGGCAGAATCAAGAATGCCGATCTGGACCAATGCATGGAGCGCAACGTGCGCTTCGAGAGGATGCTCAACGACGAGGGCGCGCTGATCCTCAAGTTCTGGCTGCATTTGTCCAAGGACAAGCAAGAAAAGCGCCTCAAGGCCATGGAAAAGAATCCCAAGACGCGCTGGCGCGTCACCGAGCGCGACTGGATGCACTTCAAAATGTATGACAAGTTCCGCAAGGTGGCGGAGCGCGTCATGCGCCAGACCAGCACCGCCGAAGCGCCATGGATGATCATCGAGGGCGAGGATGAGCGCTACCGCAGTCTGACGGTGGGGAAGGTCATCCTGGAGGCGCTTCGCAAGCGCCTCGACGCGGCCGAGGCGCCCCATGATGCCCATGCGCCGCCGCTGCTGCCCTCGATCGACAAGCTGCATATTCTGAAAACCCTCGACCTCAACCAGAAGCTGACGAAGAGGAAATACGACCTGGACCTGGAAAAATACCAGGGCAAGCTCAACCTGCTGACGCGCGACCCGAAATTCAAGGAGGTCACTGTCATCGTGGTGTTCGAGGGCAACGATGCCGCCGGCAAGGGCGGCAGCATCCGCCGCGTCACCGGCGCGCTCGACGCACGCCAGTATCAGGTCACTCCGATTGCCACTCCCACCGAGGAGGAGCGCGCCCAACCCTACCTGTGGCGTTTCTGGCGCCATGTGCCGCGCAAGGGGCGGGTCAGCATCTTCGACCGCTCCTGGTACGGCCGCGTGCTGGTGGAGCGGGTCGAGGGCTACTGCTCCAACGCCGACTGGATGCGCGCCTATGGCGAGATCAACGATTTCGAGGAGCAGCTGGTGCGGAACAACACCGTAGTGGTGAAGTTCTGGCTGTCGATCAGCAAGGAAGAACAGCTCAGGCGCTTCGAAGAGCGCCAGAAGACCGGCTTCAAGCGCTTCAAGATTACCGACGAGGACTGGCGCAACCGCGAAAAATGGGAAGACTACGAGATGGCGGTATGCGACATGGTGGACCGCACCAGCTCGGAAATGTCGCCATGGATCCTGGTTGAGGCCAACGACAAGAATTTTGCCCGCATCAAGATCTTGAAGACCCTGTGCGAAAGAATCGAGGCAGCGCTGAAGTAACCCTGGCTTGCGGCTGAAAAGTCTTCCCTTGCTGAAAATCTCCGTTCATCCTGAGCCTGTCGAAAGATGAATGGGAGGTAGGGAATCTTGTCGAAGCCATTTCTAAATATTATGATTTACATAGAATGCCCTTCGACAAGCTCAGGGCGAACGGATTTAATCAGCGACTCACTAGTTTGATTTTGGCAAGACGTGATACTTCTGCCCAATCACCTCGCATCATGGCTTCTTTCTTTTTCCGGCTCCAGCCCTTGATTTGTTGTTCGGCAGCAAGCGCTTCATCGCGGGTCGAAAAAGGTTGCGAGAATGCCAAGCTCACAGGTAGCCTGCTGGCGGTGTAGCAGCCCGGAATGGCCCTTGTATGATGTTCGCCAATGCGTTTCTCAAGATTATCGGTATGGCCCGTGTAATAACTGCCATCCGCGCACTGCAGAATATAAATCCAGAAGGCCATACCGACTATTCCCTGTTCGAAGCTTGATTATTCATTCTACCGTTCGCCCTGAGCTTGTCGAAGGGTGGGTGCGGACTTCGACAGGCTCAGCCCGAACGGAGTCAAAACTTAACCGTGCCAGATCAATCAGGGGCCGCTACTTTTCAAGCGGCTGCGAATGCTCGCGATGACGTAGCCAATTCTCCCGGTAGGCAGCGGTCAGTTCCCGGTTGCCGCGGAAGATCAGCAGATTCTCTGCATTCTTGAATTGTGCGGCATGGGTGAAGTTGAAGCTGCCGGTGATCACGACCGGGGTGGCGCTGCCGGCATCGATCACCATCACCTTGTTGTGGGCGCTGGCGTGCAGGCTGTCGACGAATACCGGCACGCCGCCGGACGCAATCGTCGGCACCTTGCTGCGCTCCATTTTCCGTATCTGTTCTGCGTCCGTGACGACCCGGACATCCACGCCGCGCTGTTTGGCGCTGATCAGCGCCTCGGCGATTCCTCGGTTGGTGAAGCTGAATGTCTGCACCAGCACCTGCTTCTGCGCATGATCGATGGCGTGTACGATCTGGCCGGCGGCGTCGTCCTCGGGGGTGAACAGCACCTGCACCGTGCCGCTGACAGCGATGGCGTGGCTTCTGATGCCTTGCGCCTGTTCGAAGGCGTGAGCCGAAGTGGTGAAAAGCAGCGCCAGGGACAAGAGCGGCATGATGCGCCGGGGGATGTTTTTCATCGGGGCTTTCCTTATTCATTGGGTGCAGTTTCTGGGCGGAGCAGAACACCCGAAGATCGGCTATTATGCATGAAATGGAATAACAGCGAAGGGCGATTGATGAGTCAAAACAGGGAAACCGCCACCCTCGCCGGTGGGTGCTTCTGGTGCCTGGAGGCCGTGTTCGAGCTGCTTGATGGCGTGGAGAAGGTCGAGTCGGGCTATACCGCCGGCAACACCCTCAACCCCAGCTATGAGGAGATTTGCAGCGGAACCACCGGCCACGCCGAGGCGGTGCGGATCACCTTCGACCCGGCAGTGATTTCCTTCCGGGAATTGCTGGAAGTCTTTTTCACGATCCACGATCCCACTACCCTGAACCGCCAGGGCAATGACGTGGGCAGCCAGTACCGCTCCGCCATTTTCACCCACAGCCCGGAACAGCAGGCGATCGCGGAAGAGGTGATCGCCGGGATCCCCTCCGCCGTGACCGAAATTGCACCCGCCGGAATTTTTTACCTGGCGGAGGACTATCACCAGGAATATTTCAGAGGCCACGGCGACCAACCCTATTGCCGATTCGTGGTTGCTCCCAAGGTGGCAAAATTGAAAGAGAAATTCAAGTCCAGGCTGAAGAGCGGGTCGGCTTAGCCGGAATTTCACTCGCCCCCTGGAGATTTCTTGTTTTCCGAATCGGCCATCCCCGAGGCAACCATCAAGGCCTACCTTGCGACTGACTACAAGGTGATGGCTGCCGAGCCATTCGTCCTGAATATCGGCCGTGCCAGCCCTGAACTCGCGCTAAGGTTCAAACTTGACTGGACAGGCAGCACCGCATTCATCACCGCATGGAATCCATCCGGCGAGCTGACATCGGATTCGGAAAACCACGCCGCCCAGCAAAGGCTGCTGGCCGAGATCAAGGCCCTGGGTTTGCCATATCTGGATGGGGAGGGCCGGGATCCATCGGGGCTATGGCCTGGGGAGCCGAGTTTTCTGGTCTTCGGCATTTCGCTGGAGGCGGCCAGAAAACTGGCAAGGCAATTCCGCCAGAACGGATTCGTTTACGCAGGCAGCGATGCGACGCCACGGCTGATCCTGCTACGATAGTCAGGCCTGATTGCTGATGACGAACCGGTGCTTGCCGGAAAGGGTGCGTCTGATCTCGCCAACAGCATTGATTTCCAGAACCATATTCTCGTCCACCTCCCTGCGGACTCTCGCTTTGAGTGAACTCAGGGCCTCGGCGCTCAATCCGGACGGCGAGACGAGGTTCAAGGTGATCTTGTCCGGTTCGCTGTGGATGAACTGGTACTGCTTGATGTCAGCCAGCCCATCCAGCAGGTGGATGAAATACGAGGGGTAAATGCTCTTGCCGCTCCGGGTCTTGATGATGTCGTTGCTGCGACACAGCCCCATTTCCATCATCGGGAAAGGCGAGCCGCAGGCGCAAATCCCCTCCTTCAGCCTTCCCGAGTCGCCGATCTCATAACGGATGAAAGGCATCAGCCGGTTGGTCAATGATGTAACGATGAGCCGGTCTTCATTGTCGATCTTCAGCGATTCGAGATACACCATGTCGGTGAAAATATGCTGGTTGCCGTGCCGGCATTCGCAGGCAATGTTGGGTATTTCCCTGCTGCCGTATTGGTTGAATACCTTGCAGCCGAATGCCTGCTCCATCAGTTCCCGCTGCCATCCATAGAGTACTTCAGCGGTGGAATAGACACCGAGCAGGGTTCTGGGCATGGGTATCCGGTTATCAATCACAACGCGCGCGACTTCGGCCAGAATCGAGGCATATCCTTGAAGCAGGACAGGCCGGTACGACTGGATGAATGTAGCCCAGTCGTGTAACTGCGCTTCAGTGTACTCATACGCGGCGATGGTGTGTTCCGCGGCAATGGTGTCGCTGTATTTCGCTCCGAATACGCCGCCGCGCACAACATCTTGTCTGGCACCCCAGAAATTGAGGATTTTCTGGCCAGGCCGCCAGCCCGACATCATGTAGCTACGGCACATGCCGGCACGCATCAGTTCGTGCTTGGTCCCGTCGTAGTAGAACGCCAGCGGCTTGCCAGTCGAGCCGCCAGTGTGCCCGATTTTCACCTGACTTCTGTCCGCGTTTTTTGACAGAAGATCGTCCATGCGCAGGATCACGTCGTCCTTGTGCAGAATAGGTAGATCGCCGATGGCTAGCGTATCAGCACCATGCCCGCTCAGCGGAAAAAATTTTTCCTGGTAGTAAACCGTGTTGCTGGCAACATAGGCAATCATGCTGGCGAGATCCTGTTGCTGTTTGCGCAGAACCTGCTTGCGCGTCAGGGCCTGATTGCGCAATAGTTCGTCGAGATGGGCGTAACGTTGCGGGTAACGCTGTCTATGCAGCCATTGTCGCAGAAGGTGGATCATGCCGCACGTGGCGTAGCCAATGTTTCGCTCCAAGTCTTGCTGTCCGCCGGGTAACAGTTCACGGCCTCAAGCAGCTTGCTACGCCATTTCTCCCAGTTCTCAGTCGAATTGATCTGGTCGTAACAAGGCGAATCCTCGCCGAAGTTGTGCGCGATATTGGCGGAAAACGTCTCGAAATTTTTGACTGCTGCGGCATACAAGTCTGTCTGGTTCCACCAGTTTGCCTGATCATGCAGCAGAGATTTCAACTGGCCGAGTTTTTCCACAATAAGCTGATGCTTGGCGTTATATTTTTGCTGCATGTCCGCACGCACGACCTCCAGTGTTTCGGCAATCACTGCTGCTGACATGCAGGTCTGCGGGAACCCCATGGCCGTGAAGCATTCGATCGAAAACAGCATTACGTCGCCATAAAACTGGCGTTCAAATTCGTCGCAGAGCTCAATGACATGAGCTTCCGAACTGACGCCCGGCCTGAACTCCGACTGTCCACTGCCCTCCACCGTGCGCTTGTGCAGCATCGGCAGGTTGGCGGAAACGAAACGCTCCTTGATTTCCGATTTGATCAGGCGTCCCAGGGTCGGGCCTGACATGCGCAGCCGTAATGGGGCAAACGGGATGAAATATTTCAGCCCTTCAGGCCGAAAAATATAGTTTCCTGTATACACCGTGCGGGCCGGCTGAATGCTCTGGAACAGCTCTGCGTGAAGATAGTAGCTGACACGTGTTGGATGCTCGCCGTAAAAGAAACTGTTTAGTCGGCTGGCAAAATGCGCGAAGCAATCGCCGTCTGTGTGATCCCCGCTCAACGGGCAGCAGTATGCATACGCCTCGCTTGCCGGCTTGAAGCCAAATAGGTCGGCCATGTCATGATAGGAAGCTTCGCCTTCCTTGTGCGCGCTAGCCTGGTGATGCTGGCAGGAACGTTGCAGACCACTTGCAGCCATTTCGCGCAGAAAGCTGTTCACGTCTTGCAGGAAATTGCCGGCCATGACAGCAGGCGATACGGGCGGATCACCGACCACCTTGCCGGTCAGAATCAGTGTATCCGTGCGGGTGAAAATCTCGTTCAACTGGCAGAAGAAATTCACGGCATACACATCCCGATCCCCCTCTGCCGTACTGACCTTGACCTTGAACTCCTGGTCGCTGTCGATGGTGTAGAACAGCAGCCGCTCGTCATGTCCCCGCATTGTGCTCAGCTTGAGGTAGGCGATGTTGCGCATGATGGCCTGACCCTTGTGGCTGAATGCATTGCGCGGTGCGCTGCCGAGTACCCTGGACAGAGATGTCTTTTCAGTTGCTGTCAACGTATCCACAAGAGCGAGCTGTTCGCTCAGGCCGAAGTAGCGGGTTGCAATACCTTGCTGGTTGAAGTGCCGGACAATCTCCTGGTTCCTGGCGATGTTGTCAGGGTCGCGCGTATCGTCGGCAATGACCACGGAAATTTTCTGATACTTGCCACTGCTCGACCCGCCATAGCCAAACGCCTTGCACAGCACCAGCAAACTGTCGAGGCAGGCTGTCAGGTGCTGTGGCCGGTCGGCAACGGGAATGACGATGACGAAACTGTGCCGGTCGTCGTTCCCTTTCGTTGCGATAAGCTGCTCTAGCTCTCGGAATGCCGCCTGATAAGTTTCAAGCAGCGTCATATTCAGACCGTCTGCCCAAAGCTTCCTTTCAATGTCTGCAATGGCGATTTTCTGCGCGGCAATCTTCGCGTCGAGGTCGAGCTTATCGATCTGACAGGTAGTTCGGGAAGGCATTCTTGTCCAACATGATTTCGATGAGATTGATCGAGTCATTGAAATCTGCTTTGGCAAACAGGTCATCAAGATCGGACTCGAACTCAATCCTTTGGTGGTTAATGCCAAACGATCTGGCAAGAAGTTGCAAATCCGGATTCACGAAATCGCAATCGATAAAGCGGCTGTTGTACAACTGGAACTGGTTCTTGCGTATCAGGCTCATGGTGGAGTTGTTGAACACCACCACATTCAGCGGGATGCCGTAATTTACCGCCGTCATGATTTCCATGCAGCACATTTGAAAGCCGCCATCGCCGAGGATGGCAAAGGTCGGCTTCTGCTCCGCAAACCTGGCGCCGATCGCGGCGGGTATTGCGTGTCCCAGGGAGGATATTCCGGTATTCGGGAAATACTGGTTCCCGCTGGATACGTTGAAGAAGCTCTGGGCAAAAATAATATTGTCGTCGAAGATCAACGCATTTTCCGGAAAATGTGTCTCCAGTCTCGAATAAAATCGCTCGACCAGGGCAAACCTGGACGGCAGCGCAGTGTCCTCTTTGCCGGAGGCTTCCTTCCGTAATCCCTCTGCATGGACATGGAATTTGTCGAGGTTTTTCCGGGTTGCCCCGCTGTCCCCGATTTTTTCCAATACTTCAGTCAGGGCATCCTTGATGTCGCCGTGGATGGCGACATCCGCCTTGTAAACCTTTTCCAGCTGTTCGTGGTCATTGTCGATCTGGGCGATCTTCTTGTTGCCCAGGAGCTTGTCGTCCCACAGGTAGCTGGTTCGTTCGTTGAACCCGGCGCCCAGAAACAGGATCAGGTCCGCATGATCGACGATGTATTTGTACGCATCCCCATTCGAGGTGACGCCCAGGCTGCCAAGAGATAGCCCGGAGCCATCGCCGATGACCCCTTTCCCCTTCAGGCTGGTGGTCACCGGTATGTTCATCAATTCGCTCAATTGGGCGACGACTTCCTGCGCGCCTGATTTGATGCAGCCATAACCCGCAACGATGACCGGGTATTGCGCCTCGGCAATCAGCTCTGTCAGCGCATCCACGGGTAGGCAGTGTTTGTGCAGTAAGTGGGAGCTGCTCTTGGTGTGAATGCGATCCAGTATGCTTTCCTCGACCATTTCTTTCTGGACGTTGTAGGGAAAACTGAGGAGCACAGGGCCGGAGTTGCTGGACAGAAGAATTTTTGATGCCTGATTCAGAACATGAACCAGATAGTCGGTTCTTTCGATGATCTTGTTGTATTTGGTGATGCCCTTGAACAGTGCGGCCTGATCGATGCTGCCGCCCTCGCCGGAGCTCTCCTGCAGCCCACCCTTGCCAAAGATATGGGTCGATGTTTCCCCGGTAATAATCAGGATCGGCTGCTTGTCCGCATAGGCATTGGCGACCCCCGTCACCAGATTGGTGGCGCCCGGACCCGCGGTGGTGATGCAGGCGGAGATTTTTCCCGAGGCCCTGGCATAGCCTCCGGCCATGAACGCCGCCCCCTGTTCATGCTTGACCAATACGCTCTTGATGTTCGAGTCATACAAACTGTCATAGACCGGCAAGATATGGGCGCCCGGCATCCCGAAGATAACCTCGATCCCCAGGCGCTCTAAATACCTTACGATTAATTCACTTACCGCTATTTTCATGTCGTCTCGTCATGGCCATCAATCCATCAATCTTAGTGTCGCCCCGTCGTCATCGGATCTCGATCCGGCGAAAGGGCCGCATGGATCGGTGTCGGGACAGGCATTTTAACCGAACCTGCGCCCAATCATGAAATTGGGGGCGCTCATGTCCCTGAAAGACTGCGTAGATACTGTTATCCCCTTGAATGACTTCACAAGTCTGCTAGTGTAAGATTGCTTCGATTGGTTTCTATTGGGGAATGCAAAAATGAACGCCGTCCTAAAAATCCGTCCGGATTTAATGGCTGAGCTTGACCATTTGGCTGTGGAAACTCACCGCAGCGAATCGGACATTATCAATGAGGCGCTGGAATCTTATCTGGCGCACATCCAAAAGCAGACTGTCGCCGAAGTCATTGCCAAGATTAAGGCAACTCGCCACAAATCCACCCTTGAGGGCATTGATTTGCGGGAAGCCATTGAAGAAGGGCGCGATTAGTGCCGTTCGTAGTGGATAACTCGGTGGTGGTTGGCTGGTATTTCGAGAGCCAGGCCACACCCTACACCGACAAGGTACTAGACCTGCTGGCGAACGAGACCGCCCACGTTCCGTCACTGTGGGTGCTGGAGTTTTCCAACGTACTGCGCAAGGCGCTGAAAGCGGGAAAAGCCGACACCGCCCGAATCCAGGAAATCATTGCGCTGGTCAACGCACTGCCTATTTCTGTTGACTACACCTCAGAGAATGTAGAAAACAACCTGGCCCTGGCGCTGCAATATGGATTGACCAGCTACGATGCCGCTTACCTTGGCCTGGCAATTCGGCTACAGCTTCCCGTTGCCGCCAATGATGGCGCACTCAAGGAAGCGGCAGGCCGTGCCGGTGTCGGGATCGTCAACCTGCAATCAAGCTAAAAACACGTAACGACAAGGGTGGAATCGGTCTGAAATGCCCTGCAAGACAGCACGTGTAGGTCAATGATTTGAATCCAAAACGAGAAGGAAGCAGCAAGCGGGATTCTCGACGCTATTCAGCCGTGTAAGCTTCGGATAAGACACCGATGCCAAACATGAAATACCTCACCGGCTACCCCGAGGATGTCAGAGCCCAAGTGCGCCACCTCATCCAGCAGGGCCGCCTGGGCGACATCCTGCTGAAAAAATATCGCACCGCGCACGATATCCGCACCGACAAAGCGCTGTACGACTATGTCTTCAGACTGAAGAACCGTTTCCTGCGCAACGCCGCGCCCATCAACAAAGTCGCTTTCGATAGCCGGATTCAGGTCATCCAGCATGCGCTCGGTCTGCACACCGCCATCTCTCGCGCGCAGGGCAGCAAGCTCAAGGCCAACCGGGAAATCCGCATTGCCTCCTTGTTCAGGGAGGTGCCCCTAGAGTTTCTTCGGATGATCGTGGTGCATGAGCTCGCGCACCTGAAGGAAAAGGAGCACGACAAGGCTTTCTATCAGCTCTGCGCCCATATGGAGCCCGAATATCATCAGTACGAATTTGACTTGCGCCTGTACCTGACGCACGTTGATCTGTGCGGCAAGTTGTCTTGGCCGTCATGACGCGCTGGGGTTGTTTGACCCAACGGTCATGGCGCAAACATCAGGGTTGGCTTCTTAATGGTTTTTCCAAAGGAGATTTTGGAATGAAAGAACTCCGGAAAATTAATCCGAAGCTTTTGGTGGTCACTTAAGAGGTGTTTCTTGAGTGGCCTACGTTTTGCGAACGTTCGCGGCTTGAACTTGTTTCGATCCATCCGGGGCTTCCTCGACATAGATCTGAAACTGTCCAGTTGCGGTGCTTGCAGTAGCAAGCGTAGCAACCTTTCCATCAATGGCTGCAGACGCTGCGTCTAGCGCCAGCTTCTCAACGAACGTGGAAATGCCAATTCCAATGCGAAGCACTGGTACGCGTTGCCCGTAGGCCGTGTCAGTGAACCACGGCACGGGTGGCTGAATTTCGGCGTAGAAGTCTCCCGATCCGATAGGCGCATGATCGAGTAGGGTTTTACCCATATCAGAGCTTTTCCCCATGAATTCGATGATTGACGGTATCGAGTTAACCACTTGTCCGCCAGAATCATAGATCAGCGCGTTAGATACATCTTCAAGCCGAGCCGGCGTGCCTTCCGTCGCCGTTATGTCAATGAATGGTGAGAATCTTGGAGTCACAAGTTGAACAAGCCCACCAATAAGGCTGCGCGCGAGCGTCGCCCAGTCGGCACTGGCAGCGCTCGCCTGTGAAACCGTGTCGATCTTGAGGGCAGTGGCCTTTGCGATAGCTGCTTTCGTAAAGCCTGATCGGGACCACAGCACAAGCTTCGATGTCGATAGGCTCTCGTGTTTCTTGGCCATTGACTCAATCCACGTTACATCGGCTGAGCGCTTGTGGTCCCTGCACTCAACAGAGATATAGATATCATAGGTTCCGACCGTCGCTTTGGCGACTACATCCACTTCTCGCATTTCCCCTGTAATGCTATCCGTTAGGAACAATGACTCCGTGACATTCCAGCCGCTGCCAAGGCGGGAATGAATAATCGCCGCGAGTTGCTGAAATGGGTTCGTGCGTTTGGGCATTGGGTGGTTCTCGTAGGCCTAAATCGGGATTGGGGAAGATGAAAGGGGGCCAGGCACGATTAAATTTTGTGTTGAAATGTTAGAGCTCTACTGTGCGTTTTATGACAACTGGGCCACTATAGGTCTTTGGTCGGTTTGTTACAAGCGGTGATGGGTTTTGTGTGCGCTTCGTGCAGATGATTGGGTGCCGGGCAGCCCCGGCAATCAAACAACCCGCGAAGCGCACAAATTTAACGCCGCCAATTCACTCTCGCTAAATCCCGCTGCCCGTCGCGCTTCAAGATTGAATGGGCCGCGCATGACCGGTGCATGGTACTCCGCGGCTAGGCGGGCGTAGGTGCTTACCGGCTCCAGGCCGCGCTGCTCGCACAGCCATCCATACCAGCGGTTGCCGATGCCGACGTGACCGATTTCATCGCGCAGGATGATGTCGAGGATCGCGGCGGCGGCCATGTCGCCCACTTGCGCAAGCTTCGCCCGTACCGGCGGGGCGGCATCCAGCCCGCGCGCCTCCATGGTTCGAGGCACCAGCGCGATCCGGGCCAGGATGTCGTCCTGGGTTTTGGTTGCCATCTCCCACAGGCTGTTATGTGCCGGAAAATCGCCATAAGCGTAGCCCAGGCCGTGCAGGTGGTCGGCAAGCAGAGAGAAATGCAGCGCTTCCTCCTGCGCGACCTGCAGCCAGTCTGCGTAATAGTCGCGCGGCATGTTTGCGTATCGCCAGAGGGCGTCCAGCGCCAGGTTGATGGCCGTGAACTCGATGTGCACCAAGGCATGGATCAATGTGGCGCGGCCCTCCAGGATGTTCATCGAGCGGTGCTTGACCAGGCGCGGCGATACCAGTTCGGGCTTGAGCGGTTGGCCGGGTAGGGGAGATTGCGCCGACAAGGTGGCATGCGTGTCCAGCATCACTTCACCGGACTGCCATGCTTGCGCCAGAAGGCGCACCCCTTCCGCCTTGCGGGCGGGGTCCGGCTCTGACAGCCAGAACAGCGCCGCCTGGCGCAATTCCTTGGGGTCGGTGGGTGATTTCATGCGTAAAGCTCAGGGCCAACTCCAAGCAGGGTTACGCCTGCTGGACGTTCTCGCCGCCGAGCGCCTCGATCAGATCGGCCAGCAAGCGGGCCAGTTCCCCGGTCATCAGGGTGAAGTCGAGATCGAACAACTCGTCGCTGGTTTCAGCCTGCGATTCGGCTTCTTCCTTGAGGATGTCCAGAAAGGCGAGGCGCTTGATCTGGAGCTGCTCGGTGAGGACGAAGGAGATCTTGTCGTTCCAGGTCATTCCCAGCCGGGTGGCACTCTTGCCGGCGGCGATGTGCGCACGGATTTCATCTCCCTCCAGGTCGTGGCGGACATAGCGAACCGTCGCCTTGCCCTCGTCGATGGAGCGGAGCTCCAGTTCGCGATCGATGGTAAACCCGGGCGGCGCTTCACCCCCGGCAAGCCAGCCGGTCATGGCTGTGACGGGGGAGAGTTTGGTATGCACAAGCTTGAGCGGCAGGTCGTCCAGTGTTTTGCCTAGCAGTTCCAGGACCTCATCCGCCTTGGCCGGGGAGGCCGCATCCACAACCAGCCAGCCGTTGACGGGGTCGATCCAGACGAAGGTCGTGCGCCGATGCGCAAACGCACGGGGGAGAAGTTCGTCGGTGACCAGTTCCTTGATCTCCTTCATCTCCTTGCGCCCGACGCGGTGGCCCTGCTGCGCTTCGAGTTCGGCGATGCGGTCCTTGGCGAACTGGTTGATGATGGAGGCGGGCAGTAGTTTCTGCTCCACGCCCAGGGCGATCAGCAACTGCCGGTTCAATGCGTGAACCAGAGGCCCATCGCCTTGGGGGGAAACCCAGCCACGGCTTTGCTTGTCCAGGCCGCCGCAGGGCTGAAGCGGCTGGCGGGAGAGGTTTTCTTCCAGAGCCGCGGCGCTCATGGCCCAGTCGGTGGGAAGGCGATAAATGAAGATGCTTTTAAACCACATGGCGTGTTACTCAAAAAAGGGGGCGATTATACAGGCAAGAAAATAAACAGGGGTGCTATTAACTCGCGATGGCGTAATCGGTTTCATCGTCAACCTGTGTGAGCGGCACGCCGGCTTCCCGGATGGCCTGCAGCTTGTTCTCCAGTGCGGTTCGTATCGGTTCATAATCCGCTTGCGGCGGCGGGTAGCCTTGCCATCCTTCCGGCGTGTGAGTGTCCAGGTTGTAATAGGCATAGGGGGCGACCTTGTTCTCGATGTCTTCGGTCACGATGGTCAGCCGATAGCCGCTGAAAGTGGCGGGTTCGCCCGTCTCATGGGGGACGACGCTCTCCTCGAAGTCGATAAACTGGTTGTCCGTTTCCTGAAGGTAACCCGGCAACGACGCGAGCAAATCCACGATTTGCAGGTGCGTTAATTTCGCCGCCTGGGCGCTGGTCGCTTGCAGATAATCTTCGTGGTTCAGTTCCCAGCGCGCAACGGGAACCTGCCGCTCGTTTTCCACCTGGCCGGAAAACAAGCCGCGAATATTTACCATGTCGGAAATGTTCACGCAAAACATTTCAGGGGTCAGCCCTTTCAGGTCGAACCGGGCCAGCTCGGCGGAAGGCAAAACCTGGATATAGCTTGCCCAGCCGGAGCCCTTGCGCACCAGTCCATGCTTGACCTGGTAGTGAAGGATCAGGGTCTTGCCCTGTATGGTGATGAGTATTTTTTTCAAAATGATTTCTTCAAGTCAGGGATAGTTTGCCCGCGGATGAGATCTATCTTACGTCTCGGGTGGCTGATGAAGTATAACAACGCCTGGCATCCAGTGTTGCCGGTTTCGCAACTTGATTTGCCATCCTGTAGGATGCTGGCCTAGGAACAACTAACAATTTAAAGAGGTAACGTGTCGAATCTTTATTCTATCTTGCAGAGCACTGGCGCTGTAGCAGCCACCCATTCCGGGTCCTTTCATGCCGATGATGTGCTGGCGGCGGCGACATTACGCCTGGTGAATCCGGCTTTGCCCATTCTGCGCACGCGCGACCAGGAGCAGCTGGACGCAGCGGATATCCTGTTCGATGTGGGGCGTGTTTTTGACCCGGCGACCTGCCGCTTCGACCACCATCAACTGGAGTACAAGGAAGCGCGCGAAAACGGCATCCCTTACAGTTCGTTCGGCCTGGTATGGCGTGAACTGGGGGCGGAGCTTTGTGAATCCGAGGCCGCGGCATCCAGGGTCGATCGCTGGCTGGTGCAAGGCGTGGACGCCATGGATTGCGGCATTACCTTGAGCAAGGAAACCCTGCCCGTCACGCTGATGTCGATTTCCACGGTCCTTGGAGGCTTCAATCCCGGCTGGCAGGATGTCACGTCCACGGAAGCCAGGAACGAGGCCTTCGAACGCGCCATCAGTATGGCAACAGTCGTGCTGAAAAACACGATCAGGGACGCCAACGGGTTTGAAAAGGCGCGCGCCGCTGTGGCGCAGGGGATTTTGCTGGAAGCGGGGCGGGTGCTGGTGCTGGAGCACGACGTGCCGTGGAAGGATGCCGTGCTGGGATCGAACGAGTACGAGCACCTTCTGTACGTGATTTCCCCCGATGCCCAGGCGAAATGGCATGTGACCGCCGTTCCGGATCATGCGGGCAGCTTCAATAACCGAAAATCCCTGCCTTCGGCCTGGGCCGGGCTGGATGGCGAAGAGCTGGACGCCGTCGTCGGCATGAAAGGCTGCGTGTTCTGCCATCGGGGGCGCTTTGTCGCAGGACACAAGACGAAAGACGGGGCTATCGAAATGGCGCGCTTGGCACTGCAGGATTAAAAAAAACGGCAGATGCTGACCGCATAAATTCAAGATATGTCGGTACTGGGCGACAAATCGCTCAGTTTTGCGAGGCCCCTTATTTCTGCCGTTTCAACAGCTCCTGAATTTTTGGGTCCTTCATCAGTTCATTGATGTTCATGTTTTTTATGTTCGGCATGATCACGTCACCGGGCTTCTGGCCGGGCCTGCAGGGGCCGAGCCATTTGGCTTCCATGGTCATATTCGATTCGCTTATGCCATGCATCGGCGGGTCGAAGCGGGTTTTCATATCACCATTGTAGGCTGTATCAAAGGCGCCGATGAATGCGGCATCCGTCGTTGCCGTGGAGCCCTGGAACTTGCAGACCGAATGCACGGAGACCTTGTTGCCTTCGGGGTTGACGTCAATCACGCTGCAGTCGGTTTTTTCCTTCTTCGCGCTTTGCTGCATAAGATTGTCGGTGTTCTGGTCGATGCACTGCTGCATGGCGCCCATGCTGGGCATCCCCTCCAACTGCGCGTTTATTTCCCACAGCCCCGTCTTGCGTTTGGGCATATCGGCGGCGAGCGCGCCTCCTGCCAGCGAGGCGGCAACCAAGCCGAGAAGCAGCAGGGAGAAAGTTCTACGAGTATCAAATCTGCGTTTCATAGTTGCTCCTTAGTAGAGAGTAGAAAATGCGGGAATATTCGCATCTGGAATGTTAATCCTGAATAAGTACGGCGTCATCAGGGGATTTCCCCGTTTGACGGTGGCTCACTTGCTGCCTAGCCGTAACCGGCCAGGAGCATGTCAACTCAGATGTGGTGGCATCGAAGAGACAAAGCATGTTAGCGGTCTCTGATGAAATCAATCTATCCTTTCGTGCTTTCACGCAGCGGCAACATTGCTTCCCTCGCGGACTGAACAACCATTCGCCATTGACTGGGCCGAAGGGAATTTACCGCAAATTTCGGACTGGACTTTACCTGATATTATTTGCAATTGATAATCATTATCATATACAATGAGAATTGTTATCAACTGTTTCGCGCTTAATTTGATTTCAGGAGCTGTTATGAATCCCGTTAATTTTGTTTCAAACTTGTTTCGGAAGATGTCTCATGTTGTCCTGGGTGCTATGACTGTTTATTGCGCTAATGTGGCTGTGGCAAGTGATAGCGATTATATGTTGGTGATTAAGGACCACCGTTTTCAGCCAGCGGAGTTAACCGTTCCAGCGGGTAAAAAAATCAAGCTGTTTGTTGAAAATCGGGATGCTACGCCTGAGGAGTTCGAGAGTCATGACCTCAATCGGGAAAAAGTGATTGCCGGGCTATCCACTGCAACGATTTTTGTGGGACCCCTTGCCGCCGGACGCTACCGATTTTTTGGTGAATTCAATGAAAAAACCGCCCAAGGTGTGATCGTCGTCCAGTAGCGTTAGGAGAGCTGCAATGTTTGCAACCGTTGTCATTGTCTTTCGTGAAGTGCTTGAGGCTGCGCTTCTCATCGGTATTATTGCCGCGGCGACGCGCTCAATACCTGGTCGTAATCGCTGGTTGCTCGCCGGATTAATGGCTGGATTGGCCGGATCCGCACTGGTTGCGGCTTCCACCGAGGCTATTGCGGGAATGGCGGAGGGTATTGGCCAGGAAATTTTTAATGCGCTGGTGCTGGGCGTCGCGGTGCTCATGCTGGCCTGGCACAACATCTGGATGTCGTCGCACGGTAAGGCAATGGCTGCCGAAGCAACCAATATCGGCAGGGCTATTCGCGATGGGCAGCAGGAACGATCGATTCTGCTCATCGTGGTCGGCTTGGCAGTGCTCCGCGAAGGTTCTGAGACGGTGCTCTTCCTTTACGCAGTCTCGGCATCGGAGGCGTCGGAGGCGTCGGGGGCGTCGGGGGTGTCGACGATCCTGCTGGGAGGTCTCATCGGCGTTCTTGCAGGCATCGCAGTTGGCTACACCGTGTATGTGGGTCTGCTGCGCGTTCCGTTGCGCTGGTTTTTTATCGCAACCGGAATGCTGGTGTTGCTTCTGGCCGCCGGTATGGCATCGCAGGCAGCGCATTTCCTGATCCAGGCCAATCTGCTTCCGAGTCTGGCGGCTCCGCTCTGGGATACATCGATTGCGTTGCCCGTGACTTCCGTGCCCGGCATGCTGCTTCATAGCTTGGTTGGATACGACCCTAGACCTGCCGGCATGCAGCTCATTTTTTACATTATTACCCTGGTCGCCATTGCAACGGGCATGAGGCTGGCCAGCCGCTCATTTCAATTAAATATTCATAAAAGGCCTGTTTCATGAAACAAAGCATATTGGCACTTTCCTTAAGTGCGCTGTCCTGTAGCTCGGTCTTTGCAGGTCCGGCCGATTACGTCTATTTGCCTACCGTGGAGCATGGCGAAAAGGAGGTGGATTTCAAGTTTGGATCGGCCAAAATGCCGTCCGGCGATACCGCTCAGGTAACCAGCCTCGGCTTCGGTTATGGCGCCACCGAGAACTGGTTCACAGAACTATATTTGAAGACCGAGCATGAAGGCCCGGAACCCAGGTTGAATATTCTGGAATGGGAAAACAAGTTTCAGTTAACCGAAACCGGGAAATATCCGCTGGAAATCGGTTTGATCACTGAGTTCGAATTCCCCGTCAACCAGAAGGGGGCAGCGAATGAATTCAAGTTTGGCCCCTTGTTCCAGACCGAGTTCGACAAGCTGCAGTTGAATGGCAATCTGCTATTTGAGCGGAAATTCGGTGGCGAAGTCGATCCGGATGGTGAGTCACATAAAACTGTCTTCCAGTACCAGTGGCAGGCAAAATATCGCTGGAAAAAGGAATTCGAGTTTGGATTTCAGGGTTTCGGGGAAATGGGGGAATGGGATCACTGGGCGCAGCATAATGCCCAGGAACACAAACTCGGCCCCGCCATTTTCGGAAAAATCGCTCTCAATGGACACCAGGCCATCAAGTATAACGCGGCATGGTTGATAGGCACCACTGACGCGACGCCAAATCATACCTTCAGAATGCAGGCGGAATATGAGTTCTGACTTGAACTGCCGGCCAGATTCAGCCGGAGCAGCTAGACTTTAACCTGGTTCTTCCTTTCCATCACCGCAGCAAAGAATCCATCCGTGCCATGCACGTGCGGCGCGAGCTTGAAGTATTTGCCCGTGTCCAGCGGGATATTCTGCTGCGCCAGCACCTCGCTGGCGGCATGCAATTCGAATTCCGGATGCGTGGCGAGGAAGGCCTCGACGATCTGCTCGTTTTCCTCTTCAAGGATGCTGCAAGTGGCGTACACCAGCCGTCCGCCGACTTTGACCAGGCGCGCGGCGGCGGTGAGGATGGCGGCCTGTTTTTGCGTCAGCTCCTCGATATCCTGCGGCTTCTGGCGCCATTTGAGATCGGGGTTGCGGCGCAGGGTGCCGAGCCCGCTGCAGGGCGCATCGACCAGCACGCGGTCGAGCTTGCCGGCGAGGCGCTTGATCTTGATGTCGTTTTCGTTGCTGATCAGCTGGGGATGAAGATTGGATAGTCCGGAGCGCTTCAGGCGCGGCTTGAGTTGGGTGAGGCGCTTTTCCGACACGTCGAAGGCGTAGATTCGCCCTTGGGAGTGCATCAGCGCGCCCAGCAGCAGGGTCTTGCCGCCGGCTCCGGCGCAGAAGTCCGCGATCATCTCGCCGCGCTTCGGCGCAACCAGGTAGCCGAGCAGTTGGCTGCCTTCGTCCTGCACTTCGATCTTGCCGGTGAGGAACAGGGGGTGGCGGTTGATCGCCGGCTTTTCCTTGATTCTCACGCCGACCGGGGAATAGGGCGTGGCTTCGGCGGGGATGCCGTCGCGCTTCAGAATCGCCAGCACCTCATCGCGGTTGGCGCGCACGGTGTTGACGCGCAGATCCAGCGGGGCGGAATGCTGCATGCCGCGCGCCAGGGCGAGAATTTCCTCTTCCGGCATGCGCGCGACCAGCCTTTCCGTCAGCCAGTCGGGGAAGTCCACCCGTACTGCCAAGGGCAGATCGTCCGTAGGCACCGCCTTGACCTGCTTCAGCCATTCGCTTTCATCCTTGTGCAGCAACGGCTCCAGTTCGCGCAGGCTCAGGCCCTGCACCTTCGCCAGCAAGGCCAGAATCAGGTGGCGCGGCGAGGTGTGAGGCGCGGCGAGGTGCTCGAGCAGGCGCTTGCGGCGCAGCACGGCATAGACCGTTTCGGCGACGAAGGCGCGATCCTTGGGGCCCAGCTCGTGGTTGCTGCGGAAATAGCGGCTCAAGCTCGCATCGGCCGGATGGGTCAGCGGCAGGATGTCGATCAGGGCATGTACGGCATGGCCGAGGCGGGTAGAGGAGAGTTGCATGGGCTTTTTATCATTCCAGTGAGTTTGAAATTAACCACGAATGACACGAATTTGCACGAATAAACACGAATAAAAACACCCTGAATGGGAGCTGTGCGGCATTATCGAATGCATGTGGCGCTTTATTCGTGTTAATTCGTGATCATTTGTGTGAATTCGTGGTTAATGCTTTGTTGTGTGTTCATTGCGTAATCGCGATCTCGTTCGCCAGCAGCACCAGCCCATCGCCGTCCTTGTCGAGCTGGCTGATTTTGACCGGCAGGTAATGGTAGTCGGCGGCGAGCCAGACTTCGGTGTCTTTCTCCCCCTCTTCGCGATGCTTGCCGAGGTGCAGGGTGTTCAGCATGCCCATCGGGGTTTCCAGCGCTTCTTCCACGACCCAGTAGGCATAGCTGTCGAGTTTTCTGCCGTTGGTTACCTGCAGTTTCACGAAACTACTCTGCGGCGGCGCGAAGGCGAGCTGATACATGAAGCTTAACAGATCCTGGGTTCCTTCCGGCAGTTTCAGGGTCTTTTTGCCGCCGCCGCTGGCGAGGGTGAGTGTCATGGCATTCCAGTCGAACTCGGCGGTGTCGGTCTTGTCCGCACCCTGCCCGCGTTCCACCCGGTAGCTTGAGGGTTGCAGCCCGGCCAGCGTGATTTTACCCCGGCTCTCCTGGATGTGCTTGCCGGATGCAAACAGGGAGAACAGGCCGCTGGCTTCGGCCACGCTGGAAATCGTATAGCGCTTTCCATCGAGCTTCCAGACCTGCTCTGCACGGCCCACACGCAGGCCGTTCAGTCCCTTGAATAGGGTGAATCGGGTCGTCACCCGCTGCGGCATGGCGGGTGGTGCAGGGGCGGCAGGCTCGGGTTCCACGACAGGTTCGGGCTCCACGGCAGGCGGCGGCGTTTCGGCGAGCGCTGGTGCGGCATCGGGCTGGACGTCTGGCGCAGGCGCGGCTTCCACGGGCGGAGCGGGAATATCTTTCGCGGGACTTGGTTTTGGTTTTGCGGCACGCGGCGGCTTGGGCGTTGCCAGTCTCGCCGGCGGAGGTGGAAGGGGGCTGAGCTTGGCTTCCAGAACTGGAGGGGGAGCCAGGTTGACCGGCAGGGAGAAATGCGGGCCCAACAACACGGCGAGGTGCGCCGTCAAGGAAAGCCCCAGCACCCAAAGCAGTTTTTTTACCTGATCCGGCATGGATTAGGCTCGCCCACTGAATTACTCACCCTCAATAGTCAGGGAGGTCAGGTTCTGTTCCAGCTTGCCGCCATTGTGTTCCTCGACGACGATCCGCACCGGAAAATAGTGGCGCTTTTTCGCCAGCCAGATTTCCGTGCCGTCCTCGTCCGCGGTGCGCTGCTTGACCAGATGGATTGCCTGGAACTGCCCTGCCGGCGTGGTGATTTTTTCTTCCCCGGCCAGTTTGTAATGGTAAAGGTTGAGTTTCTTGCCGGAGGTCATGAACAGCCGGATATCGTCTTTTCCCGGCGGCGCGAACATGAACTGGTACTGCAGGCTGATGCGGTCCTGGGCGCCGGGTTCGAGGGCGACACTTTCGGTTTTGCCGTCGAAGCTGTGGGTGAGGCTCATCTTCTCCCAGTCGAAATCGGCCTGGACGGTCTTGGCCGGATCGGCGGCGCGATGGTGCTCGAAGTGCTGCGGGCGCAGACCCTGGTCGGTCACCTCCCCGTTGCTGATCAGGCGGATTTTTCCCTTCATGAACAGGGCGTAGATGCCGATGGCGGAGGTGACGCTTTCGATCTGATAGCGGCCCTCGGTCTGTTTGAAGCTTTCCGTGACGGTGCCGATTTGCTGGCCTTGCTTGGTGAGACTGTAGGTGGCGGTAACCTGGTGCGGGGCGGCGGCCAGCGCTGCACCCATCCACAGGCTGCACAATACGGCTAATAGTCGCGTCATTGGGGTTCCCACGGCGAGCGCAAAGCGGTTTCGACAGGCTGCTGATTTTGCAGGATGACGTTGCAATCCGGGGTGACGGTCAGCCGGTCTTCGGCAAACCAGCGGATCGCCTGGGGATAGATCTTGTGCTCCTGTTCCAGCACCCGCGCCCCCAGCGTTTCTTCGGTGTCGCCGGGCAGTACCGGTACGGCTGCCTGGATGATGATCGGCCCCTTGTCGAGGTTGGGGGTGACGAAATGCACGGTGCAGCCATGGATTTTCACCCCCTCGGTCAGGGCGCGGGCGTGGGTGTTGAGGCCGGTGAACGCCGGCAGCAGCGAGGGGTGGATGTTGATCAGCCGACCATTGTAATCATTGACGAAGTTCGGCGTGAGGATGCGCATGAAGCCCGCCAGCACCACCAGGTCGGGGTTGAATCCGGCTATCCTGGCGGCCAGGGCGGTGTCGAATTCCTCGCGGGTTTCGTGGTCGCGGTGGTTCAGCGCATGGGCGGGAATGCCGTGTTGCCTGGCGATTTCCAGTCCGTGGGCGTTGGGGTTGCTGCTGATGACTGCGGCGATCTTGACCGGCAGCCTGGCCTCCAGGATCGCCTGCATGTTGCTGCCGCGTCCGGAGATGAGGATGACGATGGACTTCAACCTGGAAACCTCTTCTAGGTTGTTCATTGCACCACGGTCTGGGGCTGTCCTTCGGCGCGCTTCTCGACGCTGCCGATCTGCCACACCGTTTCGCCCGCGTCGCGCAGCAACTGCATGGCGCGCTCGGCATCCGCAGCGGCGACGATCACCGCCATGCCGATGCCGCAGTTGAAAGTGCGGTGCATTTCCTTTTCGGCCACGTTGCCTTCCTGTTGCATCCAGGAAAATAGCGGCGGCATGTCCCAGCTGTTCTTCCGGAGTACCGCCGTCAGGTTTTCCGGCAGCACGCGCGGGATGTTTTCAAGCAGGCCGCCGCCGGTGATGTGGGCCATGCCCTTGACCGGCAGTTGTTCCATCAACGCCAGCATCGGCTTGACGTAGATGCGGGTGGGTGCCAGCACCACGTCGCGCAGGGGGCGGCCGTGGAAATCCGAGTTGAGGTCGATGCCGCTGCGCTCGATGATCTTGCGGATCAGCGAATAGCCGTTGGAGTGCGCGCCGCTGGAGGCGAGCCCGAGCACCGCATCGCCGGCGGCGATGGTGGAGCCGTTGATGAGCTTGTCTTTTTCCGCGGCGCCCACGGCGAAGCCGGCGAGGTCGTATTCGCCCGCCGGGTACATGCCGGGCATCTCGGCGGTTTCGCCGCCAATCAGTGCGCAGCCCGCCTGCTCGCAGCCTGCCGCGATGCCCTTGATGACATCGGTGGCGGTGGCGACGTCGAGCTTGCCGCAGGCGAAGTAGTCGAGAAAGAACAGCGGCTCCGCGCCCTGCACCAGAATGTCGTTGACGCTCATCGCCACCAGGTCGATGCCGACGGTGTCGTGCTTGTCGAGCATGAAGGCCAGCTTGAGTTTGGTGCCGACGCCGTCGGTGCCGGATACCAGCACCGGGTTTTTGTATTTCTTCGAGATCTCGAACAGTGCGCCGAAGCCGCCGAGGCCGCCGAGTACCTCGGGCCGCATGGTGCGCTTGGCGAACGGCTTGATGTTTTCCACCAGGGCGTCGCCGGCGTCGATGTCCACGCCGGCATCGCGGTAGCTCAGGGGGGGTTTGGTTGGATCGGGCTGGTTCAAGGGAGGCTCCGCGTAAATTTGGAAATTGTGGTATTTTAACCCAAATGGACACGAAACGCCTTGAAGAACTCAATCTCAACCACCTGTGGTGGCTGCTGCCGGTCGCCGCGGCGGGCGGACTGTTTTACCTGCTCAGTGCTATCCTCGCACCGTTCCTGTTCGCGGCCATCCTCGCCTACATCTGCAACCCGCTGGTGAACCGGTTGGCCGGCCTGAAAATTCCCCGTACCCTCGGCACCATTCTGGCCATGGTGTTCCTGTTCGGTTTGTTCGCTGCCCTGCTGCTGATCATGATTCCGCTGTTCGAGCAGCAGATCTCCTTGTTCCTAGAGCGCCTGCCGGGCTACCTCGACTGGTTCAGGCAGCATCTGGCGCCTTGGCTGAAAGCCCGATTCGATATTGAGTTGCAGCTCGACAGCGCATATCTCAAACAGGCGCTGGCCGAGCATTGGCAAAGTGCCGGCGGCTTGGCAGCGCAATTCCTGCCCTCGCTCGGAAGCGGCGGTCTGGCACTGGTGGGTTTTTTCGCCAACCTGGTGCTGGTACCGGTGGTACTGTTTTACGTGCTGCGCGACTGGAACCTGATCGTCGCCCGCATCGACGAGGTGATACCACGCCGCTGGCACGAACAAGTCGGTGCGGTGGCTCGGGAGGTGGATGACGTGCTGGGCAGTTTTTTGCGCGGCCAGATCTCGGTGATGCTGCTGATGAGCCTGTTTTACGCGCTCGGCCTGCGGCTGGTCGGGCTGGAACTGGCCTTACCAATCGGAATCATTGCCGGCTTGCTGGTGTTCGTGCCTTACCTCGGCATGATCGTCGGCCTGACCTTGGCCACGCTGGCGGGATTGATGCAGTTCCAGAGCCTGGGTGGAATGATCCCGGTATGGGTCGTATTCGGGGCAGGCCAGGTATTGGAGGGGGTGGTGGTGACGCCCTGGCTGGTGGGCGACCGCATCGGCTTGCACCCGGTGGCAGTGATTTTTGCCGTGCTGGCGTTCGGGCAGCTGTTCGGGTTCTTCGGCGTGCTGCTGGCATTGCCGATGAGCGCGGTGCTGCTGGTGGGGCTGAGGGTGTTGCGGAAGAGCTATCTGGAAAGCGGTTTGTACCGGTAGGTAGGCACAAACGCTACACGCCACTCTGTGGTGCATGGTACAAGTAAAAACGCCCCGGAGCCGTGGCTCCGGGGCGTAGCATTCAAGCGCTAATACTTAGGCGGCTTGGATGTTGGAAGCTTGCTTACCCTTGGGGCCTTGGGTGATTTCAAACTGCACCTTTTGACCTTCTTTCAGGGTTTTGAATCCGCCCATCTGAATCGCGGAGAAGTGCGCGAACAAATCTTCGCTGCCGTCGTCCGGAGTGATGAAGCCGAAACCCTTGGAATCGTTAAACCATTTTACAGTACCAGTTGCCATTACGTAGTCCCTTGCTAATAAAAATACGGGAAACCCCGCGAAAATGCCTGAATTCCAAGACTGCAAACGGCGAAACCGATAGTGCAAAAAACTTGAATCCAAACACCAGACAGTTTTTACGCCTTATATTTTGGCAAGTCAAGCGATAATTAATCCGAATGATTTCAGGGCTAGTCCTTGGGTGAAATTTGTTACATTTTGACAGCACGTTACAGTGAGAGTCAAAGTGGGCGGGTGGGTCATGGAAAGTTTTGGTTTTTACGAGCGTCAGCAGTTTTTTGGGGACACGAAATAGTCCGGGGTCACTGCATGAACCGGAACGGTTCCATCTCCACCGATTCAACCCGCGCACCCAGCAAGACGAGAGTGCCTTCCAGCCGGTTATCGCCGGTATCGCTGAACTCGAAACGATAGGTCCGCCGGATCGCCAGGTGTCCTATTGCGTTACGCCTCAGTGTCAGGGAGGTGACGGTAACCGTGTCGTCGAGAAATTGGACGCCTGCGCTGTGACAGGCGCGTTTGCCCGCATTTCGCGCGGTTTCGAGGGCGCGCAGGCTATCGAGCCAGAATCCCGCCAGCGCGGCAAGCAACAGGATGAAAAGTAAATCCGTGAAATCCATCGGCGAGAAAACAGGATGAATGAAACGCCGAATAATACCCGGTTTTTACGAACCGCTGCAGGCACTGCTCAAGCTGATAGAATACCGATAACCTGATTTCCCTTTAAACCTAAAAACCGCTTTTATCCACAGATGGTCACGGATTAACACAGATAAAACAATGTGTTGTTGAAGACTTGCCGCTCACCCGAAAGGTGATTAAGGTGAGAACGGTAACTCATTGATAATCTGTGTGTATCTGTGTTAATCCGTGGCTGAACTGTTTTTTATAGATTAAAAAATGAAACAGCTACTGCTCGAAATCTCTTCTGACTTCACACCCACGCTGGACAACTTTGTTGCCGGGCGCAATGCGGAAGTGCTGCAAACCCTGAGCGAAAGCGCCGCTGGCGCGCAGCCGGAGCGCTTCATTTACCTCTGGGGCGAGCCTAATGGCGGCAAGACGCATTTGCTGCATGCCTTTGTGGAGGCTGTTTCACGGCGCGGTTTGAAATCGGTTTACGTGCAGTGCGGCGCGGCGCTGCCGGATGATCTGGAGGGCTACGACGCAGTGGCGCTCGACGATGTCGGCCGGCTCGACGGTGAGGGCCAGATCGCGCTGTTCAATCTTTACAACCGGCTGCGCGAAGGGCAGGGGAGGCTTCTGACCAGTGGGCCATGCGCCCCGGCACAGCTCCCGATGCGCCCGGATGTGGTGACCCGGCTCGGCTGGGGGCTGGTATATCAAATTCATGGCCTCAGCGACGACGAGAAGGTGCAGGCGCTACACGCTCACGCCGCAAGCCGCGGCTTCCGGCTCGGGGCTGGAGTGGCGGAATACCTGCTGCGCCATTGGCGGCGCGACCTACCGTCGTTGCTGGGGGCGCTGGATACGCTCGACCGCTACTCCCTCGAAACCAAGCGCCCGATCACCGTACCGTTGTTGCGTGAAACGCTGCATCAGGAATCCTGATTCTGAACTGATGCCTCATCTGCTGGTCGATCTTTCCTATCATGGCTTCGGTCATATCGCCCAGACCGCGCCGGTGGTCAACGTGCTGGCGGAACTCCTGCCCGGTCTGCGGGTGACGCTGCGCAGCGGGGCACCGCACGAACTGCTGGCGCAGCGTTTTCACTGCGATTTCACGCTGGTTCCGCAAGCGCTGGATTTCGGCATGGTGATGGCGGACGCCTTGGCGGTGCGGGTGGAAGAGAGTGCCGATGCCTACCGGGATTTTCACCGTGGCTGGGCGGGCAAGGTGGCGCGAGAAGCGGAAAAGATGGCTGCGCTCGGTCCCGATCTGCTGTTCGCCAATGTGCCTTATCTCAGTCTTGCCGCCGCGGCGCGGGCGGAAATTCCTGCTGTGGCGATGTGCTCCCTCAACTGGGCGGACATCTACGCCCATTACTGCCATGACCGGCCGGAAGCGGCGGAAATCCACCAGCAGATGCTCGATGCTTACCGCAGCGCCGTGTGTTTTCTCAGGCCGCAGCCATCCATGGCAATGGCGGATTTGCCGAATGCCCGTGAAATTGGGCCGATCGCGCGTCTGGGGCGCAACCGCCGCGCCGAGATCGACGCCAAACTGGGGCTTGAAGCTGGCGGCAAGCTGGTGCTGATCGCGATGGGCGGGGTGGCGTTTCGCCTGCCGCTGGAAGGCTGGCCGCGCCTCCCCGGCGTACGCTGGGTGGTGCAGTCCTCCTGGCGGGTGCGCCATCCCGATGCGGTGGAACTGGAAGCCCTCGGCATGGATTTCACCGACGTGCTGGCTTCCTGCGATGCGCTGCTGACCAAGCCGGGCTACGGCAGTTTTGCCGAGGCGGCGTGCAACGGCGTGCCGGTGCTGTATCTTGACCGCAAGGACTGGCCCGAGGCGCCATTCCTGGCGGCCTGGCTGAAGCAACATGGCTGCGGCCTGGAAGTGGGGCGCGAGGCGCTGGAACGGGGGGAAATCATCAATCTGTGGGAGGCGTTGCGCGCCAGGCCAAAAAAGCCGCCGGTTGAAGCCGATGGGGTTCGGCAAGCGGCGGATTATCTAAAGAAAATCCTGGTTTGATGAGTGATTGCCCGCAATGGCCGGCAGTTCTGCCGCACTTTCCTATAATGAATTTTTCATCGGAAAATGTGCGGAGGCGTTTATGCGTACGGCAACCTGTTTTCGTTTTGCGGCGTTTGTTCCCCCCTTACTTAATGGCGGGGAGTGTTTTTGCGCAGCAGTCCGGGGTCGACCCTGGCAGTATGGCGAAGGTCAAACGTGGGGAATATCTCGCGGCCACTGGCCATTGCAATGACTGCCATTCGCCGAAATTGATGACCGCCAATGGGCCGGTGCCCGACCCGAAGCTGCTTTTGTCCGGTCATCCGGCGGCAATCAAGCTGCCGCCGACGCCAGACAAGATCATCGGCCCGGCCAGTTGGGGCGGCGTATTCACTAACGACCTGACGGCGTGGTCCGGGCCTTGGGGAACGAGCTTTGCCGCCAATCTTACTCCCGACAGGGGGACGGGGATCGGCAACTGGACCGAACAGACCTTTACTCAAGCGATGCGTACCGGCAAGCACCTGGGGGTCGGACGGGCTATTCTGCCGCCGATGCCGTGGTATAACGTGGCGCGGCTTAGCGACGAAGACCTGAGCGCGCTCTTCGCTTATCTGAAGGCGCTGCCACCGGTAAAAAACGCGGTGCCCGGCCCGATCCCGCCGAACAACGGGAAGTAAGTTAGGCGAGCGCCCGGGAACGGGCGCTCCGGGGATTACTGAGGATGCTGGTTTGTTTCCTCGGCGATCTGCTTATGCACTTCCACCATGTCGAGCCCCCGCACCTGTTCGATCAGCTGCTCCAGCCCGGAGGCAGGCAAGGCGCCGGCTTCGGCGTAGATGACCACTTTTTCGCGAAACACCATCAGGGTCGGTATCGAGCGGATCTGGAAATAGCCGGCGAGATCGGTTTCCGCTTCGGTATTGACCTTGGCGAAGGTGATGTCAGGGTGTTTCTCCGACATTTGTTCGTAGGTGGGGGCGAAGGAGCGGCATGGGCCGCACCACGGTGCCCAGAAATCCACGATCACGATGTCATCGCCGATGATGGTGCCTTCGAAATTGTCCTGGTTAAGGTCAACGGTTGCCATGCTTGTTTCTCCAGAAAAATGATGGGCGCCGAGAGGGGAATAAGGGCTCCCCGGCGCAATTCGATAAAATATCATTAAGTGCTAATATGGTCCACTGTCGCAATTATTCTGCTGCCGAGACCTTTGTCAGGTGAACGCCATGAACCCCAACCCTATTCCCGATGCCCTGCTGCTGCTCGCACCCGGCTGTCCCCACTGCCCGGCGGTGCTGGAGGGGCTGGGCGCTTTGCTCAAGGAAGGCGTGATCGGGCGACTGGAAGCGGTCAACGTCGTCGTTCATCCGGGACGTGCAGCGGCGCTGGGAGCGAGGACAGTGCCATGGGTCAGGATCGGGCCGTTCGAACTGGAGGGGGCGCTGACTCCCGGCGAGCTGCGTCGCTGGGCGGAACGGGCCGACAGCCTGGACGGCATGGCGGACTATTTCTTCCAGATGCTGAAAAGCGGACGGCGCTCCAGGGTTGAGGAAATGGCGCGGCAGGAGCCGCTCAGGTTGCGGGCGCTGGTGCGCCTGATGGAGCGGCCGGATACCAGCATGGCAGCGCGTCTGGGGATCGGCGCAGTGCTCGAGGAACTAAGCGGCAGCGGGCTTGCCGAAACGATGATCCCCGACCTGGGGGCGCTGGCCAGGAGCGGCGACGCGCTCACCCGGGCGGATGCCTGTCATTTTCTGTCCCTGATCGGCGGCGCGGAAGTGGCGCCATACCTTCGCGCCTGCCTTGAGGACGAGGACAATGCGGTGCGCGAGATCGCCGCCGAATCGCTGGAGGAATTGGAGCAAAAATGAGTAAGGCATTCACGCGCGAGAACGATGGCGCCGAGGAAGATGAGCTGGAGCCGGCGCTGCAACTGCCTCTGGGGCTGAAGAACTACATCACCCCGGCGGGATACCAGAGCCTCAAGGACGAGTTCGACCAGCTTTGGAAAGCCGAGCGACCGGCCCTGGTGAAGACCATCACCTGGGCCGCCTCCAACGGCGACCGCTCGGAAAACGGCGATTACATCTACGGCAAGAAGCGGCTGCGCGAGATTGACCGGCGCATCCGCTTCCTCTCCAAACGCCTGGACAACGCCGAAGTGGTCGATCCGGCTGAGCGCGAGGAATGCGGCCAGGTGTTTTTCGGCGCCACCGTGACGGTGTACGGCCAGGATGGGGTGGAACACACCTACAGCATCGTCGGCGTGGACGAAGCCGATGCCGGGCGCGGCCGGATCAGCTGGGTTTCGCCACTGGCGCGGGCGCTGCTCAAGGCGCGCGAGGGCGACGTGATCACCCTACAGACTCCGGGCGGGAAAGAAGAACTCGAGGTGACGGAAATCCGCTATGTGGCGCTGAGCTTGAACTGATCGGCGCTTTCCCGCCCGACCGCCTGATTGAGGAAATCAATCAATTCCCCGGCGTGGCGTTCCGCCTCGTGGGATGAATCGTGGTCGCCGGCCAGGATCAGCAAACGAACCTGGTCGCCGGGCCGCTGGGCGTAGATCGCCATGGCATCCTCGACCGGCACGGTGGTGTCGTCGCTGCCGTGCACCAGCAGCACCGGGCAGCGGACCTGACGGATGGTGTTGCGCGGGGCGATGTCGCTGAAGCGGTGGCCGATGGCGCGCTGGACGTAACGCAGCACAGTGCGGCCGAGCGGGAAATAGGGAACGTGATGCGCGGCGAGGAATCGCCGCATCATGCTTTCCGGATCGGCAAAGGCGGCAATGCTCGCCACCGCGGCCAGATCGCTGCGGCGCGAGGCAACCAGGAGCGCCGCTGCGGCACCCACCGAATGCCCCAATGCGGCCAGCCTGGTGGCATCCACATCGGGCTGCAACGCCAGCCAGTCGAGCGCGTGCTCCAGGTCCTCGGCAAAGCGCGGCAGGGAAGAAAAGCCGTCGCTATCGCTGCGGCCATGGTTGCGCGAGTCGAACAGGAGCACGGCATAGCCGGCACTATGCAGCGGTTGCGCCAGCGGCAGCATCATTTCGGCGTTGCCGCCCCAGCCGTGCAGCACGGCCACAGCCGGAGCGGGGCCGGCAGCCGGAGGCGGGACGAACCAGGCGAACAGGCGCTTGCCGTTCTCGGTCGGGATCGAGACTTCCCGGTATGTTAGGCCGTACTGTTCAGGGCTGCCCTGTTCGATGATGCGCGGTGCGCGGAAGCCGTTGCGGATAATCAAGGGGAAGGCGGCTGCCATTGCGGCGATGATCAGCAATACTGTAGTCGCCAAAGTCGCCAAAGTGGTCACAGCGGCGGCAGTCCGTACAACTCCATCAGGAAATTGGTGAACACCGGGATCTTGCCGTGTTTGCCCGGATCCTGCCGGTAGCGGGCGCGCACCTCGGCCAGTTTTTTCCGCATCAGCGACTGGGATTCGGCCTGGTCGATGCGGTTGTGGTCGCGCTCCTCGGCAAGATGGTGGTAATAGGCGAACACCTCGTCGTCGTAAAGGTTTCTGCCCACCAGCTCGATGCGCTTGATGTCGAGCCGGTCCGCCGCCTGCACCTTGGTGATCTTGTTGGTCTTGACCAGTCCGGCCAGGTATCCCGCCTCCTGCCGCAGCGCGTCCTGCCGCGTGTCCTTCCATGGCATGGCCGCGCAGCCGGCCAGGGCCAAGATCAACATCAGGGATTTTATTATCTTAAGCATGGTTGATTAGTTCCACGGAATTACGCTGCAGGTGCAATTCAACATGCCGGCCTGCCCGAATGGCCAACGTAATCAGCATATCCAGGCTGAACTTCTCCCACTTGCCCCGCATTAGATTGGAAACGCGGGACTGCGATACACCGAGCACTTCGGCGGTCTTCGCCTGAGTCCAGCTCCGGCCACGGATGATGAGGCGAAGCTCGCCCATCAATTGCGAGCGCATGGCAAGCAAGGTCGCCTCCTCGGGCGAAAATCCCGGATCGGCGAACACGTCACAGCTCGACTCGATGATTTTTTCGGCTTCCATCAAGTTACCCTCCAATTTGTCGGAAACGCCGGCGGACGAGTTCGATGTCTTCCTGCAGGGGTTTTTTTGTGACTTTTTCTGGAACGCATGCAGCATATAAATCGGATCAGCGAACTTGGCTACGTAAATAACGCACCATTCGCCGAGCACATGCACGCATTTCCTTTACGCCGACACCAATGGAAGGCATCGGCCTACAGTCGGACGGTTCAAGCCCGGCTGCGCCTGCCATAGCTCGTGACCGGCGGCACGTTTAGTCTCTGCCGGGAAATCTGCCATGTCGTCGAGGCTCGAACCGACAAATCGCAGAGCTACCATGAATTGAATATATCCATGCTTAGATAATTAATCAAAGTATTTCGATGATTGTAATTGGAATCCATCCCTCTCCCTACCATTGCGCCATCAACAGGCACAGGATGCTTGCCATGTATCGTGAATTTGAAGGGAAACCTCAGTACCCCGTTTGCTTCTTCTTAACGTGTTCTTAACGGAAATGGGTAGAAAATATTTCAGCAAATCTAATTTCACTGATTAATGTCAGGTTCATGTCAGGTTCATGCGCTACCGTCAACTCAAGACATTGGCATCCTGGAACTATATAAAATTTGTATAACTTTAAGAATTAAGAACAATCGTGATAACGGCACCCCAATAGTGTTGTGTAACTGACCCGTACAGTCTATTAATTGCATCAAAAGAAACGACGGCGAAACGGTTTGAGTTGGAAATGCTGTTTTTTGAAAGGGAGAATAATGCGTAGAATCACAATGACAATACAGCGTACCATCTTGCGCCAGGCGGCTCTGGTCTTCGGCGTGCTGGGAATAGCGGCGGCGATGTTCCCGGTGGATTCGCAGGCGCTCCCGCTTTTCGCGCGCCAAACTGGGCAGAACTGCGTGGCCTGCCACGCCGGCGGACAATTTCCCGAACTGACGCCCTATGGCCGGATGTTCAAGATGACCGGCTACACCATCGGCGACCGAGTCGCCGTGCCGTTGTCGGTTATGGGGCTCGTCGCTTCCTCGAAGGTCAAAGACACATCCAAAAGCGACAATCCGGCAGGGGATTTCTCGAAAAACGGGACGCCCCTTTTCTCGGGCGGAAGCGTCTTCCTCGGCGGCAAGATCACCGACAACATCGGCGCGTTCATACAGTGGACCTACGACAATTTCGCCGTCCAGAATGCCGACGGCGGTTACTCAGGACACTCATCAACAGACAACGTCGACATCCGCTATGCAGACCGGTTCATCGACATGAATAGGGATCTGATCTTCGGCGTCAGTCTGAACAACAATCCATCGGTTTCTGATCCGTGGAATACCGCCGCAGCCTGGATGCAATATGTTCCCGTGCCCAGCCCAACCAGCAGCCAGTTCATCGATGGGGCCGCCCCATTCCCCGGCTTCGGCGCCGGCGGAAATCTTGCCGGCGTTAACCTGTATATGTATTTGAACAAGTTGGTCTATGCGGAACTAGGCACTTACCAGACGGCCAACGGGATTTTCTCTCCTCTGAGTGCGGGCTTGGACAATGCGAGCAGGACAAAACTACAGGGCGCCGACAACCCCTATTGGCGGCTGGCGCTAACGCACGAGTGGGGTGCGCATAACATCATGGTCGGCACCTCAGGCATGATCGCACACGTCTACGACGACCCTACGGACACATCGGATCCAAACAGCATTTTCCGTGTATTGAACACCGGACTCGATGCCCAATATCAGTATATCCTCGATCCTCATACGATCACGGCACAGGTTGCCTACATGAGACAGAGAACAAACTATTCGCCTAATACTGTCGCTGCCAATGTCGGGGCTGGGTCGCCTTTGTTTTTTGCCGCCGACGGATCACCCTTGGCTGACGGCAATGATTCCGACACGACCAACACGTTCCGCGCCAAGTTGTCCTATGTTTATCAGGCCAAATACGGCGGCAGTTTGGCCTACTTCAATCTAACCGGCACAACTAACACTGCGCACCAGACCTCGGGTTACGATCCAATATTTGGCATAACAAGCGATCCCGGTGGATCGCTCGGCGCGACCGGAGTGTCACAACGCGTTAACGGCAACCTCTCAGGCAACCCCGCCACGCGCGGCTTGACCTACGAAGCGTTCTGGATGCCAGTGCAATATGCTCGCGTCGGTGTGCAGTACACCGCCTACAGCAAGTACAACGGCGCAACCGACAACTACGATGGTTTGGGCAGAAACGCGCAGGACAACAATTCGCTCTTTTTCTATGTGTGGGGTGCGTATTGAGATCCCTGTCGAAGTTCCTGCCCGAAATCGTTATGCCGCATACCCGACACGATAGTCGGAATCTTCGGAGATTCGAGATGAAAAAAATCTTTTTAACGCTGGCTGTCGGACTAGCCGCGGCCAGTTCCGGCTGCTCCAACCTCGAGCGCTCTCGCGACCTCGCCAACCCGAATGTCCCTCCGGCGGTAACCGCCGTCCAGGTCTGTTCGAACTGCCACGGTATCGACGGCAATTCCGTGTCGCCGAATTTCCCGCGACTCGCCGGGCAGCAGCCAGCCTACATCATCGCCCAGTTGGAGAATTTCAGAGGCCAACACCGCTCCGACCCGGCCGGCTTTGAATATATGTGGGGCTTAAGCCACCACCTCACCGACAATCAAATCAAGGGACTCGCCGAATACTTCGCCAAGCAGGTTCCGCAGCCCAACGCACCGGTCGATGCGCAGAAAATGGCCGCCGGTAAGGAGATTTACGAGAAAGGGCTTCCGGCAAAAGAAGCCCCCCCCTGTATTGCTTGCCATGGACCCAAAGCGGAGGGGCTCGCGACCTTCCCCCGGTTGGCGAATCAGCACCAAGACTACTTGATGAAGCAGTTGCAAGTTTTCCAGAGAACGGATCAACGGCCGAATACGCCGATGACGCAAATCGCGCACCTGATTTCCCATGAGGAAATGGAGGCCGTGACTGGCTATTTGCAGGCGTTTCCCAACGACAAATAACTGGATCCTGTCGTTACCGGCGGCCTGCCGGTAACAACAGACGTCCGTAACGGAGGTTTTCATGAAAAGATATTTAGCCGCTTTCGCAATGATGAGCGCTCTGGTCACGCCCGCGCGCGCTGCCGACAGCTACGCCACCGATTCCGAATTTACCGTCCCGGTTTTTGAGGTCACTCATCTGGGTTTCACAACACAACACGGCCGTTTCAATAAGACGAGCGGCAAAGTTATGATCGACTTCGCGGCCAAGACGGGTAGCGTCGACTTCACGGTCTACACTGAGTCACTTGATATGGGCTGGGGGGCTTGGACGAAACATTTGTCCGACGAGGGCTTGTTCAATGTGAAGAAGTTTCCGACCATGACCTTCAAATCGGACAAACTGATTTTCGATGGCAACAAAGTTGTCGCGGCGGAAGGGCAATTCACCATGATCGGCGTGACCAAACCCCTCAAGGTTACGGTGAACGGTTTCCAGTGCGGCTCCAACCCGGTGAGCAAGAAACCGATGTGCGCCGGCGATGTCACGGCGACCCTCAAGCGCTCTGATTTCGGGTTGACCAAATACATCCCGGCGGTTAGCGACGAAGTCAAAATCAGCGTCCCGGTCGAAGCTTACAAGAACTGAGTCGGGTGGCCTGAGTAGTGCCCGCATACGATCCTTGCTCATTCCAGAGCCGGGGACGTATGCATCTATTGGGTCGCAAAGCTGCTGATGCGCAACACGGATTGACCCTCCTGCGCGTTGAAGGGCCAGTCCGATGATCGGAATGATGAACGTCACACGCTTAATGACTGGATCTAATGAAATAGCCCGCAATAGCGGGCTATTTTTTTTCCACAAAGCGGAACGAAATATTGAGCGGGCCTAGTGCTGCAGTCGTCCATACAGCCGGCTGTAAAGCCCGTCGCCCTTGATCAACTCATCGTGCATGCCTTCCTCGATGATCTGGCCGCCATCGAACACGTAGGCCCGGTCAGCTTGTTTCACCGCGGAGAGGCGATGGGCGATGATCAGGGTGGTGCGATTTTTCAGAAACTCGCGCAGCGCGTCATGCAGTTTCGCTTCGGTTTCGGCATCGAGCGCCGAGGTGGCCTCGTCCAGGATCACCACCTGCGGGTCGGACAGCACCATACGCGCGATCGCCAGACGCTGGCGCTGGCCGCCGGAGAGGCGCACGCCTTGGCGACCGACCACGGTGTCGATGCCGCACGGCAGCTCGCGCACGGTATCGGCCAGCTGCGCCACTTCCAGAGCTTGCCACAGCTGTGGGTCGGTGAGCTCGCGGCCCAGAGTCAGGTTCATGCGCACCGTGTCGTTGAATAGCGCCGGATGTTGCAGCACGGTGGCGACATGGCTGCGCACCACTTCCATGCCGATTTCGGTCATCGGCACGCCGTCGAAATTCACCGTGCCGGAGTCGGGCGGATAGAGGCCGAGTATCACCTGCACCAGGGTCGACTTGCCGCCGCCGGAAGCGCCCACCAGCGCCACTTTTTCGCCCGGCCGGATTTTCAGGCTGACGCCGTTCAGCACCGGCGTTTCGCCGTAGCTGAAGCAGACGTTCTCGACTTCGACGCCGACGGTATGCTTGCCGGCGAAGGGATCCTTCAGGTGTGGGTAATGCGGCTCTTCCTTGAGTTCGAGCAGGCGGTTGATGCGTCCCAGCGCCGCCTTGGCGGCGTAAAAAGCGTACTGGATGCCGAGGATTTCCTGCACCGGGCCCATCATGAACCAGAGGTAGCCGAACACCGCCATCATCTGGCCGATGCTGAGATTGGAGTACACCACCATCAGCATGCTGATGGCGCGGAATACGTCGAAGCCGAACAGGAACACCATGAACGACAGTCGTCCGGCCGCATCGCTTTTCCACGAGAAAGCGGCAGCGTGGGTGCGGATGCCGCGCGCCCGTTCGATCACCTGAGCAATATAGTGGCGTTCGCGGTTGATGGCGCGGATTTGCTGGATTGCGTCCAGGGTTTCGGTGAGCGCCTGCTGGAACAGCTCGAAGGCGCTGTTTTCGCGCTTCTTCAAATCTTTCACGCGCTTGCCCAGCACCGTGGTGAAATAGATGACCGCCGGATTGAGAAGCAGGATGAACAGCGCCAGCTGCCAGTGCATCCACAGCAGAACGATGGCGGTGCCGATGATGGACAGCAGCGCCACCAGGAATTTGGACACCGAGGCACCGATGAAATTGTCCACCGCATCGAGGTCTTTGACGAAGTGGGAGGCGACTGCGCCGCTACCCAGCGTTTCGTACTCCGACATGGCAATGCGGCTCAAGCGCAGCAGCATCTGCTCGCGCATGCGGAAGACCACGTCCTTGGCGATCAGGGTGAAGCTGCGGCCCTGCCATACGCCCAGGATCAGCGCTGTCAGCCGCAGTGCCAGCGTCACCGCCAGCACCGCGCCGATGTACAGCACCGGCCCGTGCCAGGCGGCGGGGAAATGGCTGTCCAGCCAAGCCACCAGCCGACCGGGCTGGTGCAGCAGCACTTCGTCCACCAGCAGCGGCATCAGGAGCGGAATCGGCACGCTTGCCACCGCCGCCAGGATGGCGACGATGTGGGCGCTGATCAGGTCCTTCTTGTGCTCGCGGACGATACCGAGGATGGAGGACCAGGTGTAGGCGGCAGACATCGAATTACGGCAGCAGTTTTACGTCCTCGATCACCACATTCTCCAGCGGCACGTCCGAGGGCAGGGGGTCGCGCTGCCCGGTTTTCACCTTGGAAATCTTCATGACCACGTCCTGGCCTTTCACCACCTTGCCGAACACCGCGTAGCCCCAGCCTTGCATTTTGGGAACGGTATGGTCGAGGAAGGGGTTGTCCCTGACGTTGATGAAGAACTGCGCCTTGGCGGAATGCGGGTCATTGGTGCGCGCCATGGCGATGGTGTAAGTCTCGTTTTTCAGGCCGTTGGTGGCCTCATTCCGGATCGGGTAAAAGGTTTCCTTTTCCATTAGCCTGGTATCGAAACCGCCGCCCTGGATCATGAAGTTGTCGATCACGCGGTGGAATACCGTGCCCTTGTAGAAGCCGACCTTGACGTATTTGAGGAAATTTTCCACCGTCTTCGGCGCCTTGTCCGGGTAGAGTTCGAGTGTGAAGCTGCCAAGATTGGTCTTCATCTCGACCATGGGATTGGCGGCGTAAACATTCAGGTTAAGCAGCAGCCCGCAAACGAGGGTAACCCAGCGCATTTTCATTGATTTTCTCTCCGAAGTTGATTGAAAAAAGTTAAGGTCTCAGGTGGTAGAAACGATAGTCCAGGGTCAGTCCCTTCAGTCCGTCGAAGCGGCTTCCCACTGCGTCACCAAGTTTGGTCAGACGTTCGTCGGGGTGGGGGTGGGTTTTGAACAGTAGCGCCACGCTGCCGCTGTCGCCGGCTGCGGAGTGGCCGATCTCCTGCAGCACTTCGGGCAGGCCGAAGGCGTCGTAGCCGGCGCGCGCAGCCAGCACCACGGCGATGCGGTCGGCTTCGAATTCGGCGTTCTTGTCGAGCGAGCGCGAGACGATTTCCGCGCCGCTGCCGATCAGGTTGTGGATTTTTTCGTCGCTCCCCACCTGCTTCGCCAGCAGTTTTCCGCCCAAGTCCACCAGTTGGCTTTGCTGCAAAATTTTCAGGTGGTGCTTGCGGATGACGTGGCCGATTTCGTGCGCCAGCACACCCGCCAGTTCGGCTTCGTTGCCAAGCAACTGGTATAGCCCGCGGGTGACGAAGATGTAGCCGCCGGGCGCGGCGAAGGCGTTGATGTCTTTCGATTCGATCACGCCGAAGTGCCAGGCGAGATCGGGACGCTCGCTCTGGCTGGCGACCCAGCGACCGACGTTGTTGACGTATTTCTGCAGCTGCCTGTCTTTCACCAGCGGTGCGGCGCCGAGCAGGTTGCCGGCAATCTCGCGGCCGATGGCGATTTCTTCCTCCTCGGAATAGCCGCCCAGGCCCGCTGACTTGCCCGGTTTTTGCAGTTCCTGTTCCGCGGCCTTTTTCAGCTCTTGCATCAAGTCGAAGCCGTGTGCCGCACCGAGGCACAGCAGTAGACCCAGCCCGGTTAGCCATCTGACTAGCGCGCGGTTCATGGTTGTTCTCCCTGTGCCGGGTCGGGCAGGTAATCCAGCTTGCGCGCTGACAGTTTGCCTTTGGCGGCGAATTTTTTCGCCTCCGCCCGGCTGGTGAGGCTGGATTCCGCCAGCTTCAGTTCAGCCTCGTTGAATTTGGCTGCTTTGAGTTCTTCCTCGTTGAGACCGCGGATGCCGGTGGTGGCGACCACCCGCCCGGTCCCGGCCCGTCCCGAAGCGAGTCTGGCCAAGCCGGCGATTTCACTGCCGGCCGAGGCCTTGCGTGCCTCGCCACGGCGGATGCTGAGCATGCGCACCCAGCCGCTGCCCCGGGCACTTTTTACCTGGAACCAGCTGCCATCCTTCTTCAGGATTTCCACCTTGTCGCCGGTGGCCAGCTTGCCGACGGTTTTGGCATCGCGGAACGGCTCCGCTTTCAGTTCGTCCGCCTTGACCGCGGCGCCGCTCACGCCGGCGTGGGCGATCGGCGCCGCCAGCAGCAATGCGGCCAGCAGGATGTTGAAACAGCGTGTCGCGTGCGTCATGATTTCCCCTTTTTTGTCTCTTTCCAGCGTAGCAGCGTTTCGGCGAACAATGCGCGCCAGCTGTTGCGTGCCTCTTCTCCGCCGATAATCAGTCCTTCGTGGACGAACCAGTTCACGTCATTATCTGCAGTTGCAGCATGTTTCCGCAAGAGAGGTCGGATCGCCCGTGCTACCTCGCTGATGTCGCGGACGATGCGTAGCCGACTATCTTCGTCGTCCGCCGGGCGCAGCCAGGAAATCGCCAGGGTGTCCTCAAACAGGTCCCAGATGCCTTTTTGCCGGCCAGTGAGGATTTCCACGCTCTTCGTTGCGCTGCCGGTTTTTTCCAGTCTCCGGCGGATTTTTTCGCGCGCGCCTTCGCTCAGCACACCCGCCTGCCCGCCAAGGCGGATCAGCATCAGCACGCCGTGCAGCTCGCCGCCGTGCTCTTGCGACGTCCGCACCGAGCTTGTTTCCAGCGCCTTGCCGGTGGCGAAGGCGTACAGCCGGGCGAGGGTGAAGTAGGCCAGGCCGAGGGTGACCGGGCCGGTAAGGTTGATGTAGGTGGTGGTGAAGTTGATGCTGGCGTAGGAAATGGTCAGAAGAATGAATTGCGAAGCGCCGAACAGCCTATCGAATTTGTCCTGCCCGATGTTGCGGTAGAACCCCCAGGCGGTCGCCCAGACGATGGCGAGCGTCAGCAGCAGGTAGGCGATGCGGGCATCGGGAAAGCGCAGGTAGTCGTCGTGCTTGAAGTTGTCGATGGCGGTGGCGAGGATTTCCACGCCGGGATGCATGCGGCTGAGCGGCGTCGGCTTGACGTCGAACAGGCTGGGCGCGGTCGAACCGATGATGACGATCTTGCCGGTGAATTCGTCCGGCGGGCGCTGTTTGTTCTTGCTGGTCAGGTCGACAAAGACGTCGCTGAAGCTCACCGAACGGTAGGTGAAGGGCCGGCCGCGCCAGTTGAGCAGCACCCGCTGCGCTTCGGGCTGGGGAAACTTCAGTTGCTGGGCAATGCGCAGCGGCAGCGAGGGGATTTTCCAGCCGTAATCGTCGCGGTAAACCGGATACTGGCGGACGATGCCGTCGGCATCCGGGGTGATGTTGTGCAGCCCGAGCCGGCTGCCTTCCAGCGCCGCCTTGAAGTGCGGCAGCACCATCGCCAGCGTGGCATCGCGCTGCGCCTCGTTGTCCCGTGCAACCACGCCCGGGATCATGGCCGGCTTGATCTGGCTCAGGGCGTCGTCGGCCGGATCGAGCCGCAGCATCGGGAAAAAAGTGTTGCCGGTGGCGGCGATGGCGGCGTCGAAATAGGCGTCGCTGTCCGGGTTGTATACGTCCGGGTCGCTGAACAGGATGTCGAACACCACCGCCTGCGGCCGCTGCTTTTCGATCTGTTCGACAAACTCTCCCAGCACCTGCCGCGGCCACGGCCAGCGACCGTATTCTTTTGACATCGCGGCAAGGCTCGCCTCGTTGATGTCGACGATGACGATATCCTTGTCGGGCGTGGGCACGACGACGCGGTAGCGCACCATCATGTCGAAGGCAGTCTGCTTCATCTCTGCGGCGAAATGGAGGAAAAACGCATCGAACACGATCAGCGCGGTGAATATCCCGGCCAGATAGAGATAAAAGCCGTTCTTCCACTTCTTTGCCAGAAAATCGGAGAGTCGGCCGAGGATTTTTCTCGGCCGGCTTGAAAGGGGGACGGGAGAACTCATGTCTTGGCGCTTATGGATGGGATGGCGCTATTATGCACCGAGGGCATGACGCCAGGTAAGCCGGGTAAAAAATCAGAGGTGACACAAAAAAACAGAATGCGCAGGCGCATTCTGTTTGATGGTTAATCATCGCCGGGAGCGGGAGGCGCCCGATTGCCGAATTAAAGGCTTAAAAAATTCGTGCGGGCCGCGTCCTTATTCCGCTCCGGCGATGCGACAGCCTGGATCAGTTGCGGAGATAGGCGGGGCAGTTGGAGTCGTTGAAGGCCCAGTCGTTGTCCACGCAATAAGTCGGGGTCGTGTCGATCTGCATTGCTCTTCCGGCAGGTTCCCCGTAAGCCGCCTTGCCTTCGGTACGCTCAAGATAGGCGGGGCAGTTGGGGTCATTGAATTCCCAGTCGTTGTCAAGGCAGTAGGACGGTGCTGTTTCAATGCGCATCACCTTTCCGGAAGGGTTCCCGAAAGCCGCTTTGCCGCTGGGCTCCGTTAGAGAAGCGGAGCAGTTGGGGTCGTTAAAGTTCCAGTCCGCACAGTATGTCGGTTCATCGTACATGCCAACGAAATGCGTATCGGCATAAGCGATTTTTCCGGTAAATGCGGCCATGCCGATAACTAAACATGTCAAAGCCAATAGCCATTTGCTTTTCATGATAGTCTCCTTTCAGCTACTAAAAAAACGTACAAACATTTTTAACTATTATCTATTATATATAGCATACCATACAAAAATAGTCGGGTATTTTTAAGAGTCCGTAAATTCCCTTAAGTTCCGGGATGGTTGTATCCGTTTTGACCTGCTGAAGTACCGGCCCTGGTTGGGTGTGGAGGGCGGCAGCATGGTGGGGCGATGGAAGAATGTTCAGTTTTTTGCAGCCAGGATCAAGGCTGCGGAGTTCTCTTCTATGCTTCGATAGACATCATGGAAATTTTCTTTGGCCTTTAGCGCCTGGATCAATTGATCCAGGCCCTTGTGCCCTGCCTTGGCGTACCACCGGACGACTTCCTGCCGGGCCGTGCCGTAGGAGCGCTGCATGTTGATGCCGTTTGCGCCGGTGACCTGGTTCCAGCCATCCACGCTCTCGATCTCGCTCAGCCGAGGCGAGCTTGCGCCTTTCTGGCAGGCCTCCAGCCAAGCCTCGTCGGAAAACTCGTAGGCCAGGCTGACCGTCACCGCAATGCCCTCGTCAAACCATTGCGGGATCTTGTCCATAACCTCCGGCTGTCCGCCCAGACGCGCCGCCAGTTCGACATGGGACAGCTCGTGGCTGACGATTGCAGCCCGTGCGCCGTAGGGGGAAATCAGGATGGTGTTGCCGAGCGTGTAGCCGAGCCCGATAGCGCCGAATTTTCTGTAGCACTCCATGGTGGAGCAGAACAGGATGTCCGGCTCGGCGATCAGCTCGCCGTAGAAATAGGCGGCCCTTACCCGGGCTTTTTCCACGATGTTCAGCAACTGCCGGGTGCTTTCGACGGGTATTTCCCGGTCAACGTAGATGTGCGGGGCAATCGGCAGCATCCCGGTTTGCACCTTCGATAAAGGCTGACCGGATGTTTTGCCGGGCAGGAGGTCGAGACGGTTTTGCGCTTTCACCAGCCGCGCCGAACCCACACCCGCGCAGCCCGGGAGAAGGAAGGATACCGCGATAGCGGCGATCAGGATGGGGTTTGATTTGGCCACTTGGCGTGAACGTGCATAAAAATTTCTGGAATTGGCATGAGTAGATGAAGCCTCACTCGACAAATGTCATCGGCAATGAACCCATTAACGATCATCCTAAATAACCGGATGATCGAATGTCAATACCTTAATAGGGCAAGCTGCCCGCGCCAAAGTTCCCGGCGCCTTGGGCGCCTCAACGCGGGGATGACATCAGCTGAAAGACAATAGATACGCAGCCGACTTAATCGGCTCACGGGGTCTCTGTACAGATCGTTGTGCTAGCCCAGAAATGCTTCCCTGGAAGCAAGATACTCGATTTCCTCAGGCGTGCTTTGCCGTCCGAGTAGGTTGTTGCGGTGAGGAAAGCGGCCGTATTTCCGGATCAGTTCCCGATGATGTTGCGCAAAACGCAGGTTGCCTTCGAGCTTCGCCGCTTCGAACAGCCTGACTGAAAGATCCTGGTCGGCGAGGTTCTCGCTGTGCATCAACGGCATGTATAGAAAGGCCAGGCGGTCTGCCTGCAAGCGCTGGTCGTAGCCTTTGCCGATAGCGTGTTTGGCGATTACGACCGCCTGTTGTTCGGTGCTGAAGCTCTCCGCCCTGCCGCGAAACATGTTCAGCGGCAACTGGTCGAGCACGATGGCCAAGGCAAGGCAGCCCTCAGGGGTTTCTTTCCACCCGTCGAGTTTCCCTGCGGCAGCTCTGCGCCACAGCGCCTCGAATCGGCTGCGGATCTCGTCATCCAGCGCCGGCGTTGATGAAAACCAGCGGCCTTGCATCTCTTTCGAGTACCAGAAGTCGAGAATGTTTTGGGGAGTTATCCGGGCTGCCATTTCTTGCCTTATTTACCCAGGATGTTTCTCCGCCTCTTGTTTTTTCATTTTAGGAGCGGAATAAATTGTTTCTGATCAACCACTTCCCCAATAGCTTTGCCTGGTCTAACTCGGCCCTGATATCGGAGATAGTATCCATCAGGAATCCGGCCAAGGGGGGGGTGATGAAACCCACTCCCAGAGATAGCCCTCTTTCGTGTCGATGATTACCACCGACTGTGATATGTCATTGTTGGACCTGGGAAGTGGAATGGCTTGGTATCGTCCAACCTCATCTGCCGCATTCACCCCATGCGCGGCAATCGACAATAGAACAGCGACCGATAAATTTCGCATACATCCTCCCTGATTTGAAATAGGCACCATAAATCCGCCCATTAGACCAACATCCACATGTATTCAGCAGGTCGCTGAACACGGTTTCCTTCGACAAACCAGAACAACCCGTGCGCAAAATAATCCCATGCAGTTTGGATTTAACGCGTTTATTTCTTTCCCGGCAAGCGGCCGGTTGCTACCATAGCGGCATGATCCGGATTACTTCACAGCTCGCCATCGACGAGAACGAAATCGAACTGCAGTTCATCCGCGCCTCCGGGCCGGGCGGGCAGAACGTCAACAAGGTGTCGACGGCGGTGCAGTTGCGCTTTGACGTGGCTCGTTCTCCTTCGCTACCCGAGGATGTGCGAGCCCGCCTGATGAAGCTGGCGGGCAACCGCCTGACCAACGAGGGCGAGCTGCTGATCGAGGCCAAGCGCCATCGCACGCAGGAGCGCAACCGGCAGGACGCAATCACTCGTCTGGTGGAGCTGATCCGCCATGCCACCGAGAAGCCCAAGCCGCGCATCGCCACCAAGCCGACCAAGGCATCGAAAAAACGCAGGCTGGAAACCAAGAAGCAACGTGGCGAGGTCAAGCGCGGGCGAGGAAAGGTCGAGGACTAGCTTTTTACCGGTATGCCCCAGTCACCTTCGAAGAAATGCACGCCTAGCGCTGTTCTGGCGCGAGCGGCCAGTTCCAGTTCCTTTAGTTCCTCGTTGTCGTTGAGCACTTCCGGTTCGCCCTGGTAGCCCACCGCGATCATCGCCATCAGGGCGAATTCTTTGGGAATGTTGAAAGTACTACGCGTTTTATCCACATCGAAGCCGCCCATCTGGTGCGCCATCAGCCCCGAGGCCACCGCTTGCAGACACAAATTCTCTGCGGCGGCACCGGTGTCGTACTGTCCCCAGCGGTTGGGGCTGCCATCTCTGCGGAACAGACTGTGGGCGGTGGTCAGCACCAGCACCGGAGCGTTCTTCACCCAGTTCTGGTTCCATTCCCCCAGGCAGTCGAAGGCCTTCTGCCAGGCGGCCGCATCGCTGTTCTTGTCCCACACGATGAAGCGCCACGGCTCGTCGCCGAAGCAGGAGGGCGCCCAGCGCGCGGCTTCCAGCAGTGAAACGATCTGTTCCCGGCTGACCGGTTTGGTTGCGTCGAAGGCGCGACAGCTCCAGCGTCTGGCGATGAGGTCGTGAACGCCTACCTGGGTGGAGGCGGATTTGGTTTGCATTGCTGTTCCTTGATATTTTTAAGAGAGAAACGGGTAGTCGGTATAGCCTTTTTCGTCGCCGCCGTAGAAGGTGTTCGGGTCGGGTGCGTTAAGCGCAGCATTTTTGGCGAAGCGTTCCGGCAAGTCCGGGTTGGCAATGAACAATACGCCGAAGGCCACCAGGTCCGCATAGCCCGTGGCCAGGGCTTCCTCGGCGAGCGCCTTGTCGTAGCCGCCGTTGGCGATGTAGGTGCCCTTGAAGCAGCGCCGGAAGGGCGTGAAATCGAATTCCTGCGCGGCATGCTTGCTCTCGCCGATGGTGCCTTCCATGCCATGCAGGTAGGCCAGGCCGAAGGGGCTCAGCACCGTCGCCGCGTACTCGAAGGTTTTCTGCGGGTTGGAGTCGTGCATGTCGTTGAACGGGTTGAGCGGGGAAAGCCGCACGCCGACGCGGTTCGCCCCCCATACATCGGCGACGGCCCGGGTGACTTCGAGCAGCAGGCGGCAGCGATTTTCAAGCGAGCCGCCATAGGCGTCGGTGCGCTGGTTGGAGCCGTCGCGCAGGAACTGGTCGAGCAGGTAGCCGTTGGCAGCGTGGATTTCGACACCGTCGAAGCCTGCTGCCAGCGCATTCTGCGCCGCCTTGCGGTAGTCCTCGACGATGCCCGGCAGCTCGCTGGTTTCCAGTGCGCGCGGCGTGACGAAGGGCTGCAATCCCCGGTAGGTGAAGGCCTGTCCTTCAGGCTTGATGGCAGAGGGGGCGACCGGCAGCGTTCCGGTGTCCAGCAGCGAGGGGTGGGAAATCCGGCCGCAGTGCCACAGTTGCAGGAAGATGCGCCCGCCGCGGCCGTGCACCGCGTCAGTCACCCGCTTCCAGCCGGCGATCTGCTCAGGGCTGTGGATGCCGGGCGTGGCCGGGTAGCCGACGGCGGAGGGTGAAATCTGCGAACCCTCGCTGACGATCAGGCCGGCCGAGGCGCGCTGGCGGTAATATTCCACGCTCATCGGCTGAGGTACATTGCCGGCGCCAGCCCGGTTCCGGGTCAGCGGGGCCATGACGATGCGGTTGGTCAGGGTATAGGGGCCCATTTGCAGCGGCGTGAAAAGATCGGTGGTCATATGATTTATTCCTGTTAACTAAAAAAATTCTGGACACGGATTGCCACAGATGTTCACAGATTCTCAATGAACGTTACACGAATGGCTGCCATTTCGTGAAACTAAGAGTCACTTTCAATGGGATTTATCTTTGTCTATCTGTCTGTGTTAATCCGTGGCTAAGCGCCCTTGATTGAGTTTATGGTCAGGCCAGGTCGAACAGCAATATTTCTGCCGAACTGTCAGATTCTAGACGAATTCTGTTTTCACCCTCGATGCGCGCTCCGTCGCCCGCTTCCAGCGCCTCGCCGTTGAGGCTGGCCGCGCCCCGGGCGACATGGAGATAGGCGCGGCGTCCCGGCGGCAGGGCGTGCTCGGCGCCGTGTTCCGGGTCGATCAGGCCGGCGTAAAGTTTCGCATCCTGATGGATCGTGACCGAGCCTTCGCTGCCATCTGGCGAGGCGACCAGGCGCAGCCTGCCGAGCTTCTCGGCGGCGTCGAAAAACTTCTGCTCGTAGCTCGGCGTGATGCCGCTTTGCTGCGGCACGATCCATATCTGCAGCAGGTGCACCTCCTCGCTGGCGGAAGCGTTGAACTCGCTGTGGCGAATGCCGGTGCCTGCACTCATGCGCTGTACTTCGCCGGGGCGGATCACGGTGCCGTTGCCCATGCTGTCCTTGTGTTCCAGCGCCCCCGACAGCACATAGGTGATGATTTCCATGTCGCGGTGGGGGTGGGTGGGGAAGCCGGCACCCGGCGCCACCCGGTCATCGTTGATGACGCGCAGGCTGGAGTAGCCCATCTGCTCGGGATCGTAGTAGTCGGCGAAGGAGAACGTATGCCAGGTGTTCAGCCAGCCATGGTCGGCATGGCCGCGTTCATGGGCTTTGCGGATATTGATCATGGTCGCCTCCGGTTATTGTTTGGTATGATCAGAAATGGGATCGAACCCCACGATTTTCAAGATGCCAGAAGATAAACCCCTTACTCGTTACCGCGGCCGCTTCGCGCCTTCGCCGACCGGTCCACTGCATTTCGGCTCGCTGGTGGCGGCGGTCGGCAGTTTTCTCGAAGCGCGCAGCCGTGGCGGCGAGTGGCTGGTGCGGATGGAGGACCTCGATCTGCCCCGTTCAGTGCCCGGGGCGGCGGACGATATCCTGCGCACGCTCGACGCCCTCGGGCTGCACTGGGACGGGGAGGTGATGGTCCAGAGTGCCCGCAACGAGGCCTACAGCGCCGCCCTGGCCGAGCTGGAACGGCTCGACGCAGTTTACCCCTGCGCCTGCACCCGCAAGGAGATCGCCGATTCCGCCCTCAGCGGCATCGACGGCCCGGTTTACCCCGGCATTTGCCGTGCCGGCTTGCCGGCAGGGCGAGCCCCGCGCGCGATGCGAGTGCACATCGACTCCAGGCCGGTCGGCTTCGACGATGCGCTGCAGGGGCGCATCAGCCAGATTCTGGCAATGGAGGTGGGGGATTTCGTCGTCCGCCGTGCCGACGGCCTGTTCGCCTACCAGTTGGCGGTGGTGGTGGACGATGCCGAGCAAGGGATCACCCACGTCGTGCGCGGCGCCGATCTGCTCGATTCCACCCCGCGCCAGATCTACCTGCAAAAATTATTGAGCCTGCCTACCCCGGCTTACCTGCATCTGCCGGTGGCGGTGAACCAACGCGGCGAAAAGCTCAGCAAGCAGACGCTGGCGCCGGCGGTGAACCGAATCAGCCCGGTGGTGCAATTGTGCGAGGTGCTGGCATTCCTCAACCAGGCGCCGCCGGAGAAGCTGAAGGACGCCAATCTGGATGATTTCTGGAAGTGGGCGATCGCTCGCTGGCATGTGGACAGGCTGCCGGCAGTCAGGTCGAGGTCGCTATCCGGAGTATAGGTGATTGGATAACCGAAAGGGTTCACAAGACAAAGTGATCGGACGGGTAAGGAGAGCAAACGCGATTTTTTATTTTTCACGCGGGCAGCGCTGTTCCTGCGCGGTTGATGGCCTCACGGCCTGCGCTGGATGGCCAGGAAATTTTCCGCGTTCATGGCTTGATTTGGAGTCTTTGCGGCCTTATTTGTAATAATTGGGAAATCTTAACATGCAGCATGGACAGCACAAGGAACCGTACCGGCTTGCCTGCGGTCACAAGCCCGTTATAATCCAATTATCACCAAGACACAGTCAGGAGCAGCACATGCCTTATTTCGTATATAAAATCACTCCCCCCTTCAAACAGCTGGAGAAGATCGATTCCTTCCCCAATTTCAAGGAGGCCAGCACTTTTGCCAAATCCGTGCGTAGCGGCATGACAGAGACCGATAATTACACGGTCAAGGTAATTTTCGCCGAGAACGAACTGCAAGCCGAAGACGTGTTTAACCAGGTTCGTGAGCCGGAGCCGATGACCGGCGACGATTATTAAGTAATCGACGGATCGGGCGTCGTGGACGAGCGAGCTTTTCAGGATGCCTACCGGGCGACCAACCCGCTCGCCTGTCCGTTCGAAAAGGCGATCCTGATCTGCCGGTGTACTTGCCGCGAAGCCAAGCGCGTCAATATCGCGGAGCGGGACACCGTGAACTGCCGCGACGCCCAGGCGCAGGGGGATTGTTCGTTACTGGTCGGGATGCTGCGGCACAACGCGGCGTTCGCCCTCAAGCTGACCCATGCCGATGCGGTGCTGCCCCATGCCAAGTATGTGAAAGTGCAATGCGGCGGACTGCTCGGCCTGCAGACCGCGCTGCAGCCGGAGTATGCCGGGGAGGCACGGGTGGACGATATCCGTGGTTTGGTGCTGGAGGCGCAGGAGCGGTTCGGCGGCCTGCAGGAGCTACCCTACAGCGAGATTGTCAGAGGCATTGCCGGATTTGAGTTCAGGCGCAGATCCGGGCAGAAATAGGGTTTCACCAGCAGGTGCCACCTTCCTGATACACGGCCATGATGGATTTGAGCTCATGCAGAACCGCCTGGCGTTCGCCCTCGTTGAGTTCCTGCACCTCTGCCATGGGTTCGCTCCGCTCCAGGGCGCGAATAATCAGTGAGACTTCCTTGCAGCCTTTCCGGCACAGAACTTCGATGCAATGGGCGATTTTGGATTGATCCATATTCAAGGCGTTGAGGTCAAGGCGGTAAGATGACACGATTTTAATGCAAATGCATTTTTGCCACGAGGAATAAATTGAAGCAATCTGACAGCTTGCAACGTTTTATGTTCGAGCACGCCGCGGCGCGCGGAGAGATCATTCATCTGGATGCGACCTGGAAGGCCGTACTGGATCGGCGCGATTACCCGCCGGCGTTGCGCAGCGTGCTCGGCGAGCTGATGGCGGCAGCGGCGCTGCTTTCCGCCACACTTAAATTTTCGGGTTCGCTGATCATGCAAATTCAGGGCGGCGGGCCGGTCAGGCTGCTGGTGGTGGAATGCGGCGCCGACCTGACCATGCGGGCCATGGCTCATTGGGATGGCGATCTGGCCGAAGGTGCTGCCCTGCCCGAACTGGTGGGTGAAGGGCGGTTCGTGATCACCATCGATCCGAAGAAGGGACGGCAGACCTATCAGGGCATTGTCGACCTGGAAGGCGGCAGCGTGGCGGCCGTGCTGGAAAACTACATGCAGCGCTCCGAGCAGCTCGATACGCGGATCTGGCTCGCCGCCGACAGCCACGGCGCGGCGGGCATGCTGCTGCAGAAAATGCCCGATGGCCCGGAGGCCGATACGGATGCCTGGAACCGCGCTGCGCTTCTCGGCGCCACCGTCAAGCCGCGGGAATTGCTCGATTTGCCGGCGCGCGAGATCATCCACCGCCTGTTCCATGAGGAAGACATTCGCTTGTTCGACAGCTCGCCGGTGCATTTCGGCTGCACCTGCTCGCGCGAGCGGGTTGCCAATACCTTACGCATGCTGGGCCACGACGAAGTTCGCTCCCTGCTGGATGAAGTCGGCTACATCGAGGCCGACTGCGAATTCTGCAACCACCATTACGTGTTCGACGCGGTGGATGCGGAGCAGATATTCGCCAGTGATGTTGCCGGCCCGGCAAGCCACACCCGGCACTGATCCTAGAAAAAGCATTTGAACCGCAAAGGCGCAAAGAACGCAAAGGAAAAACAATGTGTTATTGGAATCTGCCCAGTCACCGGATGGGTGAATACAAGATGGATTTTCTGCCCTTGTTTTGCGAGTTGGGCAACAAGCCGCCCATCCCTGCTTACCCCATTTCTTTGCGCCTTCGCGTCTTTGCGGTTAATGAACGGCGGTTTTTAGGTTGATATGGCAGCGGTAAGGAAAGCCATTATCCTCGGCGCTGCGGGGCGCGACTTCCACAATTTCAACGTGTTTTTCCGCGACCATGCCGGTTACGAGGTGGCCGCTTTCACCGCCACCCAGATTCCCTACATCGAGCACCGCACCTATCCCGCTTCGCTGGCGGGGCCGCGCTATCCCGCCGGCATCCCGATTTTTCCGGAAAGCGAATTGCCCGACCTGATCCGCCGTTTCGGCGTGCAGGACGTGTTCTTCGCCTACAGCGACGTGCGCCACGAGCAGGTGATGCACCTCGCCGCGCTGGCCTTCTCCTGCGGCGCCTCGTTTCACCTGCTCGGGCCGAACGATACCATGCTCAAGGCCGGCAAGCCCGTGATCGCGGTGGTTGCAGCCCGCACCGGTGCGGGCAAGAGCACGGTCACGCGCTATTTGCGTGCGGCGTTCGCCAAGGCCGGACGGAAGGCGGTGGCGGTACGCCACCCGATGCCCTATGGCCGCTTCGACAAAGCGGTCGAGCGCTACGCCACGACGGAGGACGTGATTCGCTCCGGCATCACCGTCGAGGAAATGGAAGAATACCAGCAGCATGTCGACGAGGGCGGCGTGGTGTTCGCCGGCGTGGACTACGGCCAGGTGCTGGCATGCGCCGAGGCCGAGGGAGATGTCATCCTGTGGGACGGCGGCAACAACGACATGGCCTTCTACCGCCCCGATCTCACGATTGTGGTGCTCGACCCATTGCGCCCCGGCGAGGAGGCGGGATATTTCCCGGGAGAGGCCAACGTCCGCGCGGCAGACATCATCGTCATCAATAAGGTCAATGCCGCATCCGGGGCTGATGTCGAGCGCGCCAGGGCGGCAGCGCAGGTGCTCAACCCCGCCGCGCCGGTGGTGTTGATGGCGTCCGAGGCGACGCTGGACCAGCCGGAACTGGTGCGCGGCAAGAATGTGCTGGTGGTGGAAGACGGCCCGTCGGTCACCCACGGCGGCCTGCCCGAGGCGGTGGGAGCTTGGGCGGCGCGCCGCCTCGGTGCGAATCTGGTGGACCCGCGCCCCTACGCCGTCGGCTCACTGCGCGAAGTGTATGAAAAATATCCACAACTAGGTTTGGTGCTGCCCGCCCTGGGTTACAGCGCCGGGCAGCTGGAGGAGCTGCGTCTATCCATCGATCGGGTGCCGTGCGACGCGGTGGTGCTGGGTACACCGGCCAATCTGGCCGTGGTGGTGGGGATAGCAAAACCGGTGGCGCGGGTCCGGTTCGTGGCCGCAGACGTATCGCACCCCACGTTGCAGGCGCTGGTCCTGGAACGAATCAAGGTGAGCGGCGGCGCAGCCTGATTTTTCAACTCTTAGAGCATTTACCGCAAAGGACGCCAAGGTTCGCAAAGTAAACCAACATCAAAACCAGATCGATCTGATTGTTTTCCTTCGCGAACCTTGGCGTCCTTTGCGGTGAAAGATTTTAATGAATAGTTCTACAAATGAAAGCGGCGCAGGGCGGCGCGTTTTTTCAAGACGCGCTCGCTGGCGGCGGAGGCGGTCGAAGGCGGCAAGGCGCATCTCAACGGGGTGCGCGTCAAGCCGGCGAAAACCGTCAGCATCGGCGACACGCTCGAAATTAGACTAGGTCCGTTCCAGTTCATCGTCGTCGTATGCGGCCTTTCCCCCCGCCGCGGCCCAGCCAGCGAGGCGGTGAAGCTTTATCAGGAAACCGGCGAAAGCCGCTCTGCGCGCGAGGCGCTGGCAGCGCAGTTGAAGGCGGAGGCCATTCATGGCGAGGTGCGCCAGGGACGCCCCACCAAGCGCGACCGGCGTCACATCGTCCGCTTTACTGAAGGCTAGCATCTCTGCAACCTGCACGCCCGCGCCGAAATGAAAAAAGGAAGGCATCGCGGCCTTCCTTTTTTATGGTCGAGAGCAACCGGCTTGCTAGAACGACCAGGTGGATGTCACCATGCTCCAGGTGATCAGGGTAAGGTACATCATCGCCGCCCATGCCACCATGCCGCCGGTGATCATTATGTAACGGAATAAAGCCCCTTCGCCTTTTTCATCGAGCTTGAGGATCGCGGGAGTCGCATAGTAGAGGATCAATGCGGCGGCGAGCAGGGCCAATGCCCCAATGGTCGTGTCGATCATGAAGTTCGGGACGAACAAAATGAGCGGCGCCAGCCACAACGGCGTGGGCGCTACGGCCGCCAGCATGAAGGCATCGTGGTATTCCACTCGGGGCACATCTGCCGGCGTGCCCAAGGTCGGTGTTTCTGCCGGATATTTCAGCAGTTTTTGCCGGCTGTGCATCACTTTTAATTCGGTGTTGGCCATAAACTCGATGGCTCCTGCCATCAGGAAAACGCCTGCCAACTCGGCGACAAAGAACACCCCGCTGAGGATTTGCAGTTGGCGGGCGGTCAGGGTCAGTGCCGGCAGCAGATTGTCGTGGTAGGCCGTTCCCGCGTAATACAACATTAGAGGGGGGATGAGAGACATCGGCAGCACGTAGAAAAAGAACATCGCGGCCACCGGCATATGGCTGCGGGCCAGAGAGTTCCATCCATGAATGTGAGGGAAATGAAGCGTTTTCATAATTGCACCTCCAATGGTCGGTTAGATTTATTCAGGATCATAGGCGTTATGCGGTTTTGACGTGGTTGCTGCTATTTGGCAATGTTCCGGTTGAAGAAAAATACATAGCCCTTTTGAGCGACTTCACTGTACTTGAGATTAACCGAGGCGCCGTCGGCGGTTTCCCACATATAGCTCGTCCCGGCGCTACCGATCCTGGCGGTTTCTCCATAGGTCGCCAAAAGGTGGGTTTTGGCTTTTTCAAAATTCGCCCTGCCTTCGAATTCAATCAGCACGGAATAGAATTTTCCCCGGTAAAAGCCGTAGGAAAGCCGCTTCAGTTCCGCTTCGCCGAGGTTCAATGGGTCGCCGGTCCGGCGGTAGTATTTCACCTGTCCGGAGTCGTCGGCAGCGACCATGCCAGTCAATTTTGACAGCGGTGTTCCCCAAGTGATGCCGCGGAAACCGTTCTGCGCTTCAACAGTCCAACCCGCGTGGGGGAATGAGAAAGAAAGTACAATCAGGATCAGGTAGGGAAGGATGCGCTTGAACATGGCAATTCCTTTATCGGGGAGCACAAATCATTAGGCGCATGATGGCCGGAAAAGTTTCCTCCGGAACCGGAGGGTCAATATATGGGCCACAGGGAGTGTCTATACTGTGGGGTGAAAGCGATGCTTTCGGGCTGGGCGTAAGAGGCGAAATGGGATGATGACCACGCGCAATGACCATCGGATAGACCCTGTATGCGGAGCGGAGGTGCCTGCCCTCCAGAATGAAACTGTCTATTTGAGCATCCATTATGCGTTCTGTTCGCAACAATGCCGGGATCGTTTTGTCGCGCATCCCCACCTGTATGTGGGCTTGCCTGGACGCAAGGCGCCGAAGCAGGAGGGAAGGGAAGTGCTGAAGCGCCGCCTCTTGCATCTGGATCCTGCACTTTCATCCGAACAGGCTTCGCTCCTGAGCGACGCGCTGGCAACCATGACAGGCGTGAAGAAGGTTTTTGCCGAGGGTGACAAGGTAGAGATCACCTACGATTTGTTGCTGGTGTCGGCTGAACAAATCGAGGCGAAAATCGCCGAGATATGTCTTTGTCTGGGGAATGGCTGGCTGGAGCGGATTCGCTACGCATTCGTCCATTATCAGGAAGAATGCGAGGTTGGAAACCTGGAAGTTCAAGAGCCGCATGTTTACGGCGGCGGGCGCTAGCCCGTTGCAAACAAGCGGCGTGCGAGTGAGGTTGTCTAGAAAATCTCCCGCGTTTCCAGAAATTTGATCTCGGGAAACCGTTCCTGGGTCAGGTTCAGATTGACGCGGTTCGGCGCCAGGTAGACGTAATCGTCGGCGCCATCCAGCGCGACATTGAAGCCGTGCTTGTCGGCGAGCTTCTTCAGCTCCGCCTCCGGGCCGCGCAGCCAGCGCGCGGTGGCGACATCGTAAGGCTCGAACAGCACGTCAACCCCATATTCGAATTGCAGGCGGTGCGCCACCACGTCAAACTGGAGCATGCCGACCGCGCCCAGTATCAGGTCGTTGCTGGCGATTGGCCGGAACAGCTGGGTCGCGCCTTCTTCTGCCAACTGGTGCAGGCCCTTCTGCAACTGCTTCATCTTCAGCGGGTTCCTGATCCGGGCGCGGCGGAAGATTTCCGGCGCAAAGGAAGGAATGCCGGTGAATTTCAGGTCCTCGCCTTCGCTGAAGGCATCTCCCAGCTTGATCGTGCCGTGGTTGGGGATGCCGATGATGTCGCCGGCGTAGGCCTCGTCGGCGGTATTGCGGTCCTGTGCCATGAAGGTGATGGCGTTGCTCACCGTGAACAGTTTGCCGCTCACCACCTGCTTGAGTTTCATGCCGCGGTCGAAGCGCCCGGAGCAGATGCGGATGAAAGCGATGCGGTCGCGGTGCTTGGGATCCATGTTGGCCTGGATCTTGAACACGAAGCCGCTGAATTTGGGTTCGTCGGGCTCCACCGCGCGACTTTGCGCCGGGCGCGCCAGGGGCGCGGGGGAGAGCTCGACGATGGCATCCAGCAAGGACTGCACACCGAAGTTGTTCATCGCCGAGCCGAAGAACACCGGCGTCTGCTTGCCGGCGAGATAGGCCTCGCGGTCGAAGGTGTGGGAAGCGCCGCGCACCAGTTCGATGTCGATGCGCAGCTCGTCGGCCTGGTCGCCGATCAGCTCGTCCAGGCGCGGATTGGCTATGCCCTGAATGGTTTCCGAGGTACCTTTCTCGGCGTTCGGGTCGAATACCGAAACGACGTCGTTGTAAAGGTGGTAGGTGCCGCGGAAGCGCTTGCCCATGCCGATCGGCCAAGTCATCGGCGCGCACTGGATTTGCAGCACCGACTCGATTTCGTCGAGCAGGTCGATGGGTTCCTTGCCTTCGCGGTCGAGCTTGTTGATGAAGGTGAGGATGGGCGTGTCGCGCAGGCGGCAGACGTTGAGCAGCTTGATGGTCTGGGCCTCGACGCCGTTCACCGAATCGATCACCATCACCGCCGAATCCACCGCCGTCAGGGTGCGGTAGGTGTCCTCGGAAAAATCCTCGTGGCCGGGGGTGTCGAGCAGGTTGACGATGCAGTCGCGGTAAGGAAACTGCATCACCGACGAGGTCACCGAAATGCCGCGCTGCTTCTCCAGCTCCATCCAGTCCGACACCGCGTGGCGGTCGGCCTTGCGCGCACGCACCGCGCCCGCCATCTGGATCGCGCCGCCGAACCAGAGCATTTTCTCGGTCAACGTGGTTTTGCCGGCATCGGGATGGGAAATGATGGCGAAGGTGCGGCGGCGGCGAATTTCTTCTTGCAGGGTCATCCTAGAAACCTCAGTTGGACGGGGTGGAGTGTGCGGTTTTTGGGGTGCAGGGCAAGGCGCAACGACGCGGAATGGCTGTTCCATTCCAAGGAGTTGCAACACCGCCATGCGCCGCAAAAACCGTGCAATCCACTTCGTAGCGGGTTCACCAATCGGGCGAAACGGTAAATCATGAAAAAGTTTATTGAAATCACGCTGTTAAATATCCTAGCTAGCGGTCAACTAAGGTTTCTAGGATCACGGCAACAGGCTGTTTTGGAAAGTAAAAGAGGCGGAATTATAGCGTTTTATCGGGTTGATAGACAGCCTGCATAGGACTATATTTAAAGTCGGGAGTTCAAAGGATTTTGTGATGCGTTATGTACCCAGCCTTCCGCCGCTTCCCTCGGTGAAGGAAGAAGAGGGGCCACGCCCGATCAGGGCTATCCGGCCGGTTCGGCCGGTGGAGCCGCGCACGCGTGCGCCTCGGGTGATCCAGCACTTCGGGCCAAAGGCAAGGGCTGAAGAGGCGGCGAGCGGGCCCACGGCTGTGCGACAGGAGAAACGCACTAAAAGTGATCGTCGTGAATGGTGCCGCCGCCTGCAGCACGGGCATCCTTTTCTGGATACCCGCAGCGCCGTGGAGAGAAGGAAGAACAAGCGGCGCGGTAGCGATATCGTCACCACACTGGATGAAGAAGGTTAACCGGCCTTATTCACGGATTTTCAAAATCACCGTGCCGATTTCATAGCTGCGGCTGTTTTCCACCCGGACGCAGCGCCTGACCTGGACCAGTGCGCGAAGCGGCTTGATGGTCGAGCCATGGGGAGGAAGCACGTGGATGTCGAGCAGCTGGCCAAAGCGCGGGACATAGTCGGTTACCAGTGAAACGCCATCGACGCTCAGATCCTTGGTGGTGCCATAGACGGTTTCACCGTTTTCCGTAACCCGGATTTTTACCTGACACTTGATGGGGATGCGTCGCGCATTACGCATCTCGCCTTTGTGTTGCCGTCGACCGCCGGGAAGGAGCCGGAGTCTGGCGGGCTGGTCTTCCTGTGCGGACGATGGATCTTCCGCGAAAGGCACCTTGGGTTGTGGCATGAAACGCCTCCATGGTTGATTTTGTTTGTTATTCCCCGACCACAATATATGGGTAGGATGTTTTTATTTATATCAACATATGGTGGTAAAGTTTAGAGCAAAAAAATCCATTCGGCAATATGCCGGGGTGATTTTTTTGCGGGCGGGGAGGTTGCGTTATTTGGTACGGCGGGCGGCTCGCGGTCGATCCAGGGTGTGCTGGGTGCGGGCAGTGCCTCTGCCGGTTTCGGGACGGCGGCTTCCCGCCTGCGAATGCCCTGTTCCCGCCGGTTGCCAGGCCGGCACCAGGTGCTTCTTGCTGCCGCCGATCAGGTCGGCGCGGCCCATCTGCTTGAGCGCCTCGCGCAAGAGCGGCCAGTTCTCGGGATCGTGGTAACGCAAAAAGGCCTTGTGCAACCGCCTTGCCCTGCCGCTTTTCGGAATCGGCACTTCTTCGCCCTGGCGGTCGACCTTGCGCAGCGGGCTCCTGCCGGTATGGTACATGGCGGTGGCCATCGCCATCGGCGTGGGGGTGAAGTTCTGCACCTGGTCCAGGCGGAAATTGTTGGCCTTGAGCCACAGCGCCAGCTCCAGCATGTCCTCGTCGGTGGTGCCGGGGTGGGCGGAAATGAAGTAGGGGATCAGGTACTGTTCCTTGCCGGCCTCTTTGGAAAACTTCTCGAACAGTTCCTTGAACTTGTAATAGGCGCCCATGCCCGGCTTCATCATCTTCGACAATGGCCCTTCGGCGATGTGCTCCGGCGCGATCTTGAGATAGCCGCCGACGTGGTGGCTGACCAGTTCCTTGACGTATTCCGGCGACTTCACGGCGAGATCGTAGCGCACGCCCGAGCTGATCAGGATTTTCTTGATGCCGGGCAGCGTCCGTGCTTTGCGGTAGATCTGGATCAGGGGGCCATGGTCGGTGCCCATGTTTTCACAGATGTCCGGGAAGACGCAGGAAAGCCGGCGGCAGGCAGATTCGATCTTCGGGTCCTTGCAGTGCAGCCGGTACATGTTGGCGGTGGGGCCGCCCAGGTCGGAGATGATGCCGGTGAAGCCCGGCGTCTTGTCGCGGATTTCCTCGACCTCGTGCAGGATCGAGGCTTCCGAGCGGTTCTGGATGATGCGCCCTTCGTGCTCGGTGATAGAGCAGAAGGTACAGCCGCCGAAGCAACCGCGCATGATGTTGACCGAGAAGCGGATCATTTCGTAGGCCGGAATCTTCGCCTCGCCGTAGGCCGGATGCGGGCGGCGGTTGTAGGGCAGGTCGTAGACGCCATCCAGCTCTTCGGTAGTAAGCGGGATCGGCGGAGGATTGATCCATACGTCGCGGTCGCCGTGGGCCTGAACCAGCACCCGGGCATTGCCGGGGTTGGCCTCAAGGTGCAGCAGGCGGTTGGCATGGGCATACAGCACCGGATCGTCGCGCACCTGTTCGAAGGAGGGCAGACGGATGACGCTATGAGTGCGATCCGCTTTCTTCGGCGGGTGAAATTGCACCACCGTTTGCTGTTCGCCTTCGGTTGCGCAGGCTGTCACTGACGTTTCTGCGTAGGGGTTGGGATGTGGCGTCACCTTGCCGGGCGTATCCACCGAGGTCGAGTCGATTTCGTGCCGGCCTTCGGGAATGCCCTTGCGCAAGATGGCGGTGCCGCGCAGGTCGGTGATGCTGGCGATGGGCTCGCCCTTGGCCAAACGGTGCGCCAGGTCCACCAGCGCCCGTTCGGCATTGCCGTAAAGCAGGATATCGGCCTTGGAATCGGGCAGGATGGAGCGGCGCACCTTGTCCGACCAGTAGTCGAAATGGGCAATGCGGCGAAGTGATGCCTCGATGCCGCCAATCACCACCGGCACGTCGGCATAGGCCTCGCGGCAACGCTGAGAATAGACGATCACCGCCCGATCGGGGCGCTTGTTGCCTTCGGCGTTAGCCGTGTAGGCGTCGTCGGAGCGGATCTTGCGGTCGGCGGTGTAGCGGTTGACCATCGAATCCATGTTGCCGGCTGTAACGCCATAAAACAGGTTGGGTTTGCCCAAGGCCTTGAAGGCACTCGGGCTGTGCCAGTCGGGCTGGGCAATGATGCCGACGCGGAATCCCTGCGCCTCCAGCAGTCGCCCGACCAGTGCCATGCCGAAGCTGGGGTGGTCGATATAGGCGTCACCGGTGATCAGGACGATGTCGCAGCTGTCCCAGCCGAGCTGATCCATCTCGGCGCGCGACATCGGCAGCACGGGTGCAGTGCCGAAGCGCTTGGCCCAGTATTTACGATGGGAAAAAATGTTGCGGGCGGTTTCCATGGAGGCTATTTTATTCCATTTCTCGATCAGAAAAGCACTAACCGCAAAGGACGCAAAGGTTCGCAAAGGAAAAGCCAACCCCTCAGACATGCTAACCGGATTGCTTTTCCTTCGCGTCCCTTGCGTCCTTTGCGGTGAAAGATTTTTGCTGTTTATTGTTGGATTGAATACAAATTGGAATTGCGCAGGTAAGAGCAACGGCGAGATGGACACGCCAGATTCGACAAGGTTCACCTGCGATCAGGTTGGTTTACCCGGAAGGGAGTCGGGGAGAACGGGGAAAATCACCCGCATCAGCGTGCCCTGGCCGGTTGGCGGGGTTTTCGGCTCTACCGTGGCATTGTGGGTGCGGGCGATTTCCCTGACGATAGCCAACCCCAGGCCGCAGCCGTCGCCAGGGCTACCCTTGATCCGGTAAAAGCGTTCGAATACCGCGTCAGCATCGCTTGCCGGAATGCCGGGACCGTTGTCCTCCACTTCCAGCACCGATGCATTGCCTTGCACCATGGCGCGCACTGTAATGTTCCCTCCCGCCGGCGTGTAGCGGATGGCGTTGTCGAGCAGGTTGGCGAGCAGTTCACGGATCAGCAGTGGAATGCCGATAATCCGTGCGGATTCCAGCTCGAAGCCGAGGTCAATATTCTTTGCCAGCGCCCTCGGCACCCACTCTTCGGCACATTCCTGGGCGATCTGGCTCAAATCGACCGGCTGCATTTCACCCGGCAGGTGCCCGGCGGGCTCTGCACGCGCCAGCGTCAGAAGCTGGTTGGCGAGGTGGACAGTGCGCTCCGTGGCAGCAAACAGATGTTGCAGCGTCAGGCGCAGATCGCCATCGTTTTTCTGGTGCAGCGCAAGGTCAACCTGGGTTTGCAGAGCGGCCAGGGGCGTGCGCAACTGGTGGGCGGCATCGGAGATGAAGCGCTGCTGGGCGCCCAGTGCCGTGTCCAGCTTTTGCAGCAGGGCGTTCAGCGCTTCTATCATCGGCTGCACCTCGGTTGGGGCATTCTCTCCCTGAACCGGGCGCAGGTCGTGCTGTGAACGAGCGGCAATTTCCTTGCGCAGGCGCTCGATGGGAGCGAGGCCGCGCTTGACGCCAAACCATACCAGCCCGATTGTTGCGACTACCAGCAGGATTTCCGGCACCAGCATGCCAAGAAGGATTTCCCAGATCAGCTTGTTGCGCTTGATCAGGGTTTCTGCAATCAGCACGCGAACCTGACCCGTCTCGGAGGGGACGAACAAGGCTGCGATACGTACCTGCTCGCCGTGAAAAAACCCATCGTAGTAGACCCGGTTCTCTTCCAATGGGCTTTCCTCGGGCAGGGGCAGCCCCTTGTGGCCGGCAATGAATTCGCCGTTGGGTCCTTGCACCAGGTAATAAATATGGTCGTATTTGTCGGTCAGCAACACCTGCTGGGCAACCGGGGGCAGGTCAAGTACGGTCTGGCCGTTCTCGATTCTGATTTGCTTGGCGAGGGCGAGCGCGCCGTCCAGCAATGCCCGATCATAAGCCTGCGTGGCGGCGCTTAGGGTGATCTGATAAGCGGCTATCGCCCCTGCCACCAGCAATAGCACCAATGGCGGCAGCAACCAGCCCAGCAACAACTGGCGCAGGCTATGGCCGGATTTCATTGCTCGGTTTTTCCAGTAGGTAACCCAGCCCGCGCACGGTGCGAATATGCACTCCCGCCGGTTCCAGCTTGGCGCGCAGGCGCGAGATATAGGCTTCGACAGCATTGGTGCTGATTTCCTCATCCCAGCCGCATAGCGATTGCAAAATCTGCTCCTTGCTAACGATGCGCCCTGCGCGCGGAAGCAAGAACTCCAGCACGCTCCACTCCCGCGCCGGCAGCTCCAGCGGTACGTCGTTCAGCCACACTCGCTTGGCCGAGGTGTCGAGCAGCAGCGGGCCGTGACTAATCTGCGGGTTGCCGCCAGATTGGCCGCGTCGGACCAGCGCCCGTATCCTCGCTTCCAGTTCAGCCAGGGCGATAGGCTTGATGATGTAGTCGTCGGCACCCAGATCAAGTCCTGCCACCCGATCCTGCAGTGCGTCGCGCGCAGTCAGGATCAACACCGGGAGGGTTTGTCCGCGCCGTCTCAGCTTGCGCAGCACTTCGGTACCGTCCAGTTTAGGCAGGCCAAGGTCGAGAATAGCCAGGTCATAGTGCTCGCTCGCCAGCCAAGAGTCAGCCTGCTCGCCGTTCTGGGCGAGATCCACGGCATAGCCGGCCTGCTTGAGGTAACAAATAATGCCGTCGGCCAGCAGGGTGTCGTCCTCGACGATGAGAATTCGCATTTGTTGTCAGTTTCCAGTCAGGTTTTGTGATGACAATAGCGCGCTTGGAGAAAGGTCGCAATGATAAGGAAAGATCACTATTTTATACAGACAGGGCTAATTTTAGCCCTGTTTATGCCATGCGCCGTTCACGCTTCGGAGTCTGTGGCTCCAGCGGGCCATAGTCCAGTGTTTTCGCAGCTGTCTCTGCACGATGCGGAGGCGTTGTGGGCTGAACGCAACCGGGCGTTGAAGCTTGCCAACGATGCCGTGGCAGGCGCCGAAGCGGACAGGGTAGGCGCGGCTCAGCGCCCCAACCCACAGCTATCCATCAATACGGCCTCGATCAACCCGAGTGCAGGCATCGGATCGGGTGCGTTGCGCGACAAGCAGATGGACACGATTTTCCGGGTTGACCAGCTGATCGAGCGCGGCAGTAAACGTGAACTGCGTACCAGGACGGCGGAAGCCAGGCTGGATGCGTCGCGTCGCGATTTTGCCGAGAGCATCCGCAGCCAGCGTTTTGCCCTGCACCAGGCTTATTACGACCTGATGCTGGCCCAGGAAAAACGCCACATTGCCGAAGAAAATATCGTCCTCTATCAAAAGACCCTCCATGCGGCTGAACTGCGTCTCAAGGCTGGCGATTTGTCCGCCTCGGATGTATCGCGTATCCGGGTGGAAGCATTGCGCGCCGAGAATGAGTCACGTCAGGCCGTGGCCGATTTTGAAAAGGCGCAAATCGTGCTGGCCTACCTGATCGGTGCGGAGCGAGAGGCCCGCTCATTGAATGCTGCGGATGCCTGGCCAGCGATTTCCGCCGTTGCGTCGTTTGATGCACGGGTCGATGGCCGGGCCGATGTTCAGGCGGCGGCGTCCCGTGTGCATGCCGCTGAGTCCGTGCGCGATCTTGCTCGCTCGCTTAAGACACGCGATGTCACCGTCGGTCTCCAGTTCGAGCATTACCCGCCAGCCAACACTTATGGAGTCGGGGTGAGCATTCCATTGTTTGTCAATCACCAGTATGAAGGCGAGATTCGCCGGGCCGAAGCTGAACTGCAGATGGCCCGTGATGGACTGGAACAAGTCCGCGGTCTGGCGCAAAGCGAGATTTTCAAGGCCCGAACCGACCTGGAAGCCGCGATCGAACGTGGGCGGCGCTTCGAAGACAGTCTGCTGGCCGAAGCCGAGCGCTCGTCGCGGGCGGCTGAATTTGCATTCGGCCATGGTGCCATGGGTGTGATGGACCTGCTGGATGCCCGGCGCACACTTAAATTGATCCAGATTGAATCGGCTACATCCCGGGCCGACTATGCCAAGGCGCTTGCTTCATGGCGCGCGGCCACACAGGAAAATTTGCAATGAACCTAAAAAAAGCAGTTCAGCCACGGATTAACACAGATATACACAGATTATCAATGAGTTACCATTCTCATCCCAATCACCTTTTGGGTGAGGTAAAAATCCTCAACAACACATTGTTTTATCTGTGTTAATCCGTGTTTATCTGTGGATAAAAGAGGTTTTAATGATGAAAAAACGCAGTCTGATTTTATGGGTTGTCGCGATGGGCGCGGCCATCGCCGTATTTATCGGTTACCACCGATTTGTCTCTCCCACTCTTGAGCGTAAACCCGATACGGCGGCACCTGCACAATTCAGTAACCGGACTTTGCGTTATCCGGTTGGCGCGCCTCAGCTCGCCTATCTGCGTGTCGAAAAGGTGGAAGCGTCGCCTGTGCCGTCCTTGGAGCCGTTGCACGGCCGCATTGCTTATGACGATAACGTGACTGCGCGGGTCAGCTCGCCCATCGCCGGACGGGTGGTGAAAATCGGCGCGCAAGCCGGGGACAAGGTGGCGGCAGGCCAGCCCCTGCTGTGGCTGGATTCGCCAGATTACGCCCAGGCGCTGGCAGACCTGCATAAGGCCGAGGCCGATATGAGGCTGAAGCAGCTTGCCTTTGGGCGCGCCAGAACGCTGTTTGAAAATGAAGTGTTGGCTCGCAAGGATTTCGAGGCGGCGGAAAACGACGCGCACCAATCGGCGGCTGAAGCGGAAAGGGCGCGGGCGCGTTTCCATAATCTCAATCCGGGCGGGGCGGGCAGGGAAGGGTTTGCTCTGCGCGCCCCGCTGGCCGGCGTCATTACCGAGCGCCAGGCCAATCCCGGTTCCGAAGTGCGCCCCGATGCGCCTGCTCCGTTGTTTGTCGTTACCGACCCTGCCCGTTTGTGGGCCATCGTCGATCTGCCGGAAAAGGATCTGGGCAAGGTGCGAGCCGGCCAGCCGGTCTCGGTCGAGGTGGATGCCTACCCCGGCGAGCGCTTCCCGGCAAAAATTCTGGCCATCGGCGACGTGGTCGATCCCGCAACCCGCCGCGTGGTGGTGCGCTGCCAACTGTCCAACGACAAGCGCCTGCTCAAGCCGGAAATGTACGCCCGCATCACGCCGTCCGCCGAAGGTGCTCCGCTGCCGCGCGTGCCTAATCCGGCGCTGGTGACCGAAGGCCTGCATACTTACCTGTTCGTCGAGACCGGGCCTGGCGTGCTGGAAAAGTGTCGTGTCGTGCTGGCTTTCCGTGGTCAGGAGGCCAGCTACGTGAAGGAAGGGCTGGCTGTCGCCGAGCGCGTGGTGACGGTCGGCGCCTTGCTGCTAAATGCCGAACTGGCGGGTAACTGAGATGATCCTAAAAAACTTAGTTGAACCGCAGAGACGCAGAGACGCCGAGGAAAAACGATGAGTTATCGCATTGCACGACATCACCTATTTGGAGAGACAGGAAATTTTTGTAACTCATTAGGTTCTCTGCGCCTCTGCGCCTCTGCGGTTAAGCAATTGTGGATTTTAAGATGATCGATCGCCTGATCACTTTTGTCCTGCAACAACGCGCCTTCATTATCGCCGGCGCATTGGCGCTGATTGCAGTTGGCTGGTATGCGGTCAATAACGTGCCGGTGGAAGCTTTTCCCGATGTCCAGGACGTGCAGGTGCAGATCGTGACACAAATGCCGGGCACCGCTCCCGAAGAGGTTGAGCGCATTCTCAGTCTGCCGATTGAACGCGAAATGAGCGGGGTGCCGCGCATGACCCAGCTGCGTTCGGTTTCGATCGCCGGGCTTTCCGTCGTTACCCTGACTTTTTCCGATGGCACCGACGACTACTTTGCCCGTCAGCAAGTGTTGGAGAAGCTGCAGAATGTCAGCCTGCCCCCGAATGTGCAGCCATCCCTGGCGCCGTTGACCACTGCGGTGGGGGAGATCTACCGTTATGTGCTGGATGTTCCGGCCGCCATGCCGCTGCACGAGATTCGCGCTCTGCAGGATTGGGTGATACGACCCTCTTTGCGCCATGTTCCGGGGGTGGCGGATGTGGTGAGTTTCGGAGGTACGATCAAGGAATATCAGGTCAAGGTCAATCCCTATCTGCTGAAGAAACACGGCGTCAGTATCGACCAGGTGGCGCAGGCGCTGACCAATAACAGCGCCAATTCGAGCGGCGGACTGATGAAGCGCGGTGACGAGGCGCTGGTGATCCGCGGGCTGGGACTGATCGAGAGGATCGAGGATATCGGCCGGGTGACGGTATCGGTCAGGGACGGCAAGCCGGTTCTGGTGGGCGATATCGGCGAGGTGGAGATCGGCCCGCGCACCCGTTCCGGGGTAGTTTCCTACAATGACCGCGATGACGTGGTGCTGGGCATCGTGCAGATGACCAAGGGGCAAAACCCGACCAAGGTGGTGGCGGCGCTGAAGGAAAGGATCGCTGAAGTTGCGCGGAAACTCCCGCCGGGTGTGCGCATCGTTCCGGTTTATGACCGCACCGAGCTGGTCAGCCATACCGTGCATACCGTGAGCGAGAACCTGATCGTCGGCGCGGTGCTGGTGGTGGCGATCCTGGTGCTGTTCCTGCGCTCGGTCTATGCGGCGGTCGTCGTTGCATTGGTCATTCCGCTGTCGCTGCTGGTGGCCTTTACGCTGATGAATTTCAAGGGTGTGGCAGCCAATCTGATTTCGCTCGGCACAGTGGACTTCGGCATCATCGTCGACGGTGCAGTGGTGCTGGTGGAGGCACTGATGGTCAAGCTTGCCCTCGGCAAGCTGGATGGGTCTCAGCATCATGCCGGCTATGCCTGGCGGATGCACACGCTCAAGACCACCGCCGTGGAAATGGGTCATCCCATCCTGTTTTCCAAGGTCATTATCATTCTGGCCTTCCTGCCGATTTTTACCTTCGAGCGGGTGGAAGGAAGAATTTTCACCCCCATGGCGCTCACCTTGAGTTTCGCCATTCTCGGCGCGATCTTGCTGACCTTGACACTGGTGCCGGCGCTGTTGTCCTTCATCCTGAAAAATCATGATCTGGCTGAAAAACACAGCCCGTGGATGCACCGGCTGCAGGAGAAATACAAAGCACTGCTGATCTGGGCGCAGGCTAAACGCGGTAAGATCGTGGTCGTTTCCGTGGGACTTCTTGCTCTGGCATTAGCCCTTGCGCCACAGCTTGGCAGTGAATTCCTCCCCAAGCTGGATGAAGGCAACATCTGGCTGACCATCACTCTGCCGCCCGCGACCCATATCGACAAGACCGAGGAAATTGAGCACCAGGTGCGGGGCATTCTGCGCGCTTATCCCGAAGTGACCAAGGTGATCAGCCATGTCGGCCGGCCAGATGATGGTACCGACCCGAAGGGGCCAAACAACCTGGAAATCTTTGCCGATTTAAAGGCCAAAGGAACCTGGCGCTTTGCGGACAAGGAAGCGCTGATCGCCGACATGACGCGCAAGATTCGTACCATTCCCGGCGTGCCGACCAATTTCTCGCAGGTGATTGAAGATAACGTCGAGGAATCCATCAGCGGCGTCAAGGGAGAGATCGCCATCAAGATTTTCGGTCCCGATCTGGATATCCTCGAAGCCAAGGCGGAGCAGGTTGCAGCCATCCTGAATACCATCCGCGGTGCGGCCGATGTGGCGGCGATCAAGGTCCATGGACAGACCGAGCTGGATATCGCGCTCAGCCGCGAGCGCATGTCGCGCTACGGCATCAACGTCTCCGATGTCAACGCGACCATCCAGACCGCGCTGGCGGGGGCGGTTGTCAACACCTTCTATGAGCGCGATCGGCGCTTCGATATCACGCTGCGTCTGCAGAAGCCATTCCGCGATGCGGTGGACGACGTTGCCGAACTGCCAGTGGCACTGCCTGGCAATGCCGGCAACATACCCCTCGGATCGATTGCCGATATCGAGGTCAAGCAAGGACCCACCCGTATCACGCGGGAAGCCGGCGGGCGCTACGTGGCGGTCAAGGCTAACCTGCTTGGGCGAGACCAAGGCGGTTTTGTCGCCGAAGCGATGGAGAAGGTCAATGCCCGGGTCAAGCTGCCACAGGGATACAGCATGACTTGGGGCGGCCAGTTCGAGAACCAGCAGCGGGCGATGAAACGCCTGGCGGTGATTGTGCCGCTTTCCGTCTTGGGGATTTTTGTCCTGCTGTTCTGGGCCTTCCGCTCCATGCGCTTTGCGGCGCTGGTGCTGTTGATGGTGCCGTTTACCTGGATCGGCGGGCTGGCGGGTTTGGCGTTATCCGGCATGCACCTGTCGGTGTCGGCGGCGGTCGGGTTCATCGCCGTGGCCGGCATTTCGGTGCAGAACGGCGTGATCATGGTCGAGCAGTTCATGGAAAATGTCCGCAATGGCACGGAACTGGCAGAGGCGGTGCTGGAAGGCGCTACCAGCCGCCTGCGGCCGATCCTGATGACGGCGCTGATGGCTGGGTTGGGCCTGTTGCCGGCGGCACTGTCGCATGGCATAGGGTCGGAAACCCAGCGCCCATTCGCCGCTGTGATTGTTGGCGGGATCGTTTCCGCGACCATTTTCACCCTGCTTCTGCTGCCCCTGTTGTTTCCCGTGTTCTGTCGTGAAACACCAGGGGAAGAGTCCAATTCCTAAGATCATTGGGAAATAAAAAACAGGTGTTAAGTCATAGGCAGCCTGTTGATTCAATAACCATATGACAAGGTATTCGTCAGATTCGCGTCAGTTTCAAAGCGTACAGTACGACACATAGTTGCTGATGTAAGTATTTATAAGGTAGAAAAACTTGGAAGAATTTCGTGAAATTGACACATGGTTGAAATCGCAGCCTGCCCACCATGAGATCCCCAGTGCAAGCACCTTGCCGGATCCCACGTTCATCAGTGAAGGCAGGCAGTGTGTTTCATTCAGTACCAACAACTATTTAGGGCTTGCGACCAGCCAGAGATTGATTGGTAAAGCGCGGGAAGGTCTCGAGCGATTCGGCGTGGGGAACTGCGAATCCCGTTTGCTGGGAGGCGACCTGGATATCTACCGGGATTTGGAAGCGAAGCTGGCCACCTTGAAACACAAGGAGTCCGCGCTGCTGTTCGCCACCGGCTACCTGACCAACCTGGGGGTGTTGTCTGCCCTGGTGAAAACTTCCCAGCTGGCGCGCTTGTACGGTTTCAAGCCTCTGCGCCGCTATCGCTATACCTATTTCTCGGATGAATACAACCATATCAGTATTCGCGAGGGCCTCCGCATGTCGGGGACCGATAAAGTATCCTATCGCCATCTCGATCTCGATCATTTGGAGAGCAAGCTGAAAGCTTGTGTTGACCGGGAAAAGATCATCGTCAGCGACGGTGTGTTCAGCCAGGATGGCGACATTGCGCCGCTGCCTGGATTGCTTGATCTGGCCGAGCTTTACGATGCTACGGTCTATATCGACGATGCGCATGGTACCGGCGTGCTGGGCGAGCATGGCGGCGGCACTTCGGAGTACTTCGACGCCTACAGCCCAAGGCTGATCCAGATGGGGACCCTGAGCAAGGCATATGGTGCGATCGGCGGATTCATCGCGACGGAAAGCCACATTTCAGAAATTTTAAGGCTGACCAGTTCCGCTTATGGATTTACTTCGACCTTGCCGCCAGACCAGGCCTTTGCCGTGTCCGAGGCAATCGACATGTCTCTGGACGAGCCCGAGCGCAGAAAGCGGTTGTGGGACAATCAGCGCTATTTTGTCAGCCGAGTGGAAAAACTGGGTTACCACATCGTTTCCAAAGCCACTCCGATTGTCCCCATATTCATCGGTGACGAACGGGAATGCGACCGGATTGCCGCGCTGCTCAAAGACGAGGGTATCCATGTGGACGCCGTCAAGTTCCCGGCGGTAGGGCTGAAACAAAGTCGTTTGCGTTTCATCATGAACGCTAACCACACCCGGGCGCAGATCGACAAGCTGGTCGGCATTCTCGAGTCATTGGCAAAAACATTCGCGAACCCTGTTGAATTACGGTCGAAGAAAAGCCATCGTGTTGATGCCGCGCTGACTGTGGATATCGAATAGTTGGCTGTTCTGGATGGCTTCTGTTTGGCGGAAGCCCGGTTCTTTCACTTCTGCCTTCCCATTACCCACCGCGCCTCTTGCGGGAAATCGGGGGTGTGCTTGAATGGGTTGGGGATGCGGTGGAATGTTCCGTCCGCCAATGACCGTCAATCGTAGCGCAGGAAATTTTCCGCCACAGTGTTCTGGCCGTAACGGCTGATCAGGGTTTCGATTTCTTCCTGCAGGGTTTCGTCTTCGTCCGGGTCGATGATGCCATCCCCGACCATGCGCGCGACCAGTCCATGCAGCATGGCATCCCGCACCATGACTAGGGTCGGCGGGGTGCGGGCGCCGGTGTCCATCAATGCCGAGATGATGCGAGTCAGGCTTTCGCTGGCCTTGACGGTGATGAAATCGATGGCGGGGGCGTCGTCCCCGAATTGTTCGATCAGGTCATCGATTTCCACAAGAAGCGAACGGTTCTGGTCGAAATGCAGACGATCGGCTTCGAATTGTTCACCCCCCGTCGTTCTGGAGACAATCCCCCGAACCGAGCCGAGTGTAGGCGCTTCGTCGGCGTCCGGGTCGTTGACTGCGGCTTCCAGGATTTGCGACAACTCATCGCTCACGCTGCTGGCGATATCGATAAACGGCTTCATGCACACCTCTTGGTGGAAGTTCCCCCCTGTTTTCATTGTAGGACAATCCGGGGGCATTGCGATGAGCCGGTTATCTGTTTGGTGAACGCTGCGAGCGCATCAATACTCAAGGCTGAGCGTTATCGAGCCATAGCCTTGGGGGGCGTCCTGAGTTTCAAATTCCTTGCCACGGAGGTGGTGTGCGTAGGTGACTTTCACGCCTTGCCATTGGCCGGAGATGCATCAAAAGGAGCGCAGGGAGGGCTTATGGAACCTCAATTAGCGGTATCGGTTCTAATAAAATTGGTGGGTAGAAAGAGCTTTAAACTGTTGCTGTTTCCGTCCAGCGGAAACCCAACTTTTCCACTTCCGACTTAAGATAGTTCATCCCCTCGATGACTAGCGGCCGCGATCCGCGCAAGCCGAATTCGACCTTGCGTTCGCCCCCCTCGCCGATGTGGGGCAGGCTGGAAAAGCGCAGATCGGGGTAGCGCCGCACGAATTCGTTCATCAGGTCGAGCAGCGGGCTTTCCATCGCGTCGAGCACGGTGATCAAGGCTTCGGTTTCAGGCGCCTGGTCGCGGATTTCCGGGTAGAGCGTGTCCAGCACCCAGTCCATCATCGGCCACGCCATTTGCGGAAAGCCCGGCAGGAAGTGGTGGTGGTCGAGGGAAAAGCCGGGGATGCGGTTGAACGGGTTGGGAATGATGCGGCTGCCCTGCGGCAGGTCGGCCATCAGGATGCGCCGGGGATAGGCTTCCGCGCCGAAGCGCGCCTCGATTTCCGCCACCGCCTCGGGATGGCGGTAGAGCGGCACGCCGGCAGCCTCGGCTGCGCATTGCCGGGTATGGTCGTCGGGGGTAGCGCCGATGCCGCCGAAGCAGAATACGATATCGTCCTGCGCCAGGGTCTGGCGCAGGGTTGCAATGATGAGCGCGGGGTCGTCGCCGATGATGTGGCACCACTTGAGTTCCAGCCCGCGCTGCGCCAGCGTTTCGATCACGTGCTGGAAGTGCCGGTCCGGGCGCTTGCCGCTCAGCAGTTCGTCGCCGATGATGATCGTTCCGAAATTTGTCATGGCATGGCGTCAGCGTTGCTTGAGGGCAGTTCTGTCAGTGGGGGAAAGTGATATTGTAGGGGAGGGGTGAGCGGGTCACAAGAATTTGCGTCCCCTTGAATATCGTTTTCCGGCTCTGCTATATTCCGGCTTTTTCCTCTGCAAGATCGCCGTAAAGCGCTGCGAGAAGGTCGAGCCGGGTGACGATGCCGACCAGCCGCCCTTCTTCGTCGGCAACCGGAAGGTGGTTGATTCCCTTTTCGGAAAAGGTCAGGAACGCATCGGTCAGGTGGGTGTCTTCCCTGGCCGTGATGACCGGCGTGCTCATGATCTGTTCGGCGATGGCGCCCGATTTGCGTTTCAGGAACAGTTTCACGCGCTGGGTTATGCTGTCGCACATGCGCCAGTCCCGGGCCTTGAGGAAATCCGCGATGGTGACCATGCCCGTCACCCTGCCATGATCATCCGTGACCGGAACCCCCCGGATGTGGTGGGCGCGCAGCAGCGACCAGACCGTTTCCTGCGCGGCTGAAGGCCGGATGGTGACCACCTCGCGGGTCATGATGTCTTTCAGGCGTATGTCTCCCAGGCGGCTGCGGTGTGCGTGCAGCGTGGCGAGGGCATAGATTCTGGTCAGGTCTTCGCTGGAAACATCTATATAGGCGCCCATCTCCCTGATGGCGGAGCGCAGATCCTCTTCATTGAATCGCAGCTTGACGGGCGGTTTCCCGCCTGCCGCAACGCCATCTGTTTTTCCTGGCAGGCTCAAATTGGCGGGATAGCGCCGCCCCGGTATCAGATTGTTGATCACCAGAGCCACTGTCAGCAGAATCGCCACGTTCGCCAGCACTGGCATGAAAACGAAGTGATAGCCGAGAGCGTGTATCTTCTGGTCGCCGATGACCGTCAGCAGGGCAGTCGCCCCGCCGGGAGGATGCAGGCAGCGCAGGTAGTACATCGCGCTGATCGACAGCCCCACGGATAAACCTGCCGCCAGGTAGACATTGGGAACGACGGTTGCGCAACTGATGCCGATGAATGCCGAAATCAGATGTCCCCCGGCGAACGCCCAGGGCTGGGACAGCGGGCTGTGCGGGGCGCCCAGCAGCAATACCGTGGATGCGCCCATGGAGGCGAGCAGAAAAGGCAGGGTTGCCCCGCCTATGAAATGCTGCGCCGTCATGGCGGTGAGAAAAATGGCAAGGATACCGCCGGCACCCGAAATCAGCCGCTCGCGGTGGGTGACGCTGGTCTGCCGGGGAAACAGGAAAGAAAAAATGCTTGCTGGATGCATTTTTTCATTATGTTGGATTTCTCAGCAGGCTATAACTACCCAGAAGAAGTACCTGGGGTTCCGACTGTGCATTTCCATTCCCGATCCGGCGGCCGGGCAGGAGCCGCCGCAGCGCGGCGGCTCCGTTAGATCAGCGCAGTACGGTACGCTTGCTGCGCACGATCTGGTACGAACGGCCCAGATAACCGAGCGGTACGCTCCAGACATGCACCAGACGGGTGAACGGGAACAGCAGGAACACCGTCATGCCGAAGAATAAATGGGTGCGGAAAACCGGATCCACGCTGAGCAGCAATTCCGGGTTCGGATGCAGGTAGATGACGCTCTGCACCCATTCTGCCAGGGCGATCATCACGCCGGGTTTGCCGTGATCGGCATGTCCCATGGACACCGGAATGGTGGACAGTCCGAGCATCAGGGTGATCATCAGCCAGGTCAGGATGAGCTTGTCAGAACCGCGGCTGGTGGCCGAGATGCGTGGGTTGAACATGCGCCGCAGCCAGAGCATGACACCGCCAATGAAGCACATGCCGCCGAAAACTGCGCCGGCGGTAATGGCGAGGTACTGGTGCTGCATGTCGGACACGCCCATGGCCAGGAACCAGTGGTGCGGGGTGAGCAGACCCACGGCATGGCCGAAGAAGACGGCGATGATCCCGACGTGGAACAGGTTGCTGGCCACACGCATGTTGTCCTTGGACAGCAGCTGGCTGGAGTCGCTCTTCCAGGTGTATTGCTCCCGGTCGAAACGTATCCAGCTGCCCAGCACGAACACGGTGAGGGCGATGTAGGGGTAGGCCCCAAAAACGAAGTTGTGCAGGTTCATGGTTAACTCCTTATGCGGCGAGCCGGGTCAGACTCGCCCGATTCTCGATAATGCGCACCAGCGGCGCGTAATGGCTGTTTGCTTTTTCCAGGTTGGACGCCAGCACGCCAAACACCTTGACGGCATCGCTGAGAAACGTCTGTGCATCGCTGTCTTCCTGGTAAGCGGCGAACTCCAGAATCAACGGCAGGTAGTCCGGCAGTTCGTTGCCGGCAACCTCCACCCCGTAGTCCTTGTACAGTTCGGACAGATCGATCAGCGCCGGGCCGCGGTTCTTGTCGTCGCCGAACAGGTGATGCGTCAGGTGCAGGCTGTGCTGCGGCGTGAGATCGAAGGTCTGCACGTAGTCCGCCTGGATTTCCGTGGGATCCCCGTTTTCCAGTCGTGCCAGGGCCTTCCGTACCACGGCCCGTTCTGCCTCGTTGATGTCCAGGCAGTCGTCCAGCGCCTGCCGGATCTCCGGCAGGTTGTCGAACAATTCCCGATCCGGGTATTCCAGCAGTACAGATAACAGCTTGTAGATGGTCATGATTTTCTCCTCTTAGCGGTCGTCTGCGGATGGGGCAAGGTCCCTGGGTTCCATGGATTCCTTGCGGCGTCGCGGGAACAGGCTGATTTTGGATATGCCGCGCGAGCTGTCATTGCCGAAGGTGAAGCCGTTCTGGCCCTGGAAGCCGTGGGCATCATCCAGATCCACTTCCGCATGCCCGGTAGGGATGACGAAGCGGTCTTCGTAGTTGGCAATGGCCAGGTAACGGTACATCTCCTTCGCCATGTCCTCGGTGATGCCTGCGGCTTCCAGGGCACGGGTGTCGGCGATGCCTTCCACATGCACCGAACGCTGGTAGCTGCGCATGGCGATGAGGCGGTTCAGGGCGCGCTCTACGGGGGCCTCGTTGCCCGCGGTGAGCAGGTTGGCGAGGTACTTGATCGGCAGGCGCATCGTGCCTGACAGCGGGATCGCACCGTCCGGGCCGACCGGCAGGTTGCCCTGGTCGATCTGGGATTGCACCGGGGAGAGTGGCGGCACGTACCAGACCATCGGCAGGGTGCGGAACTCAGGGTGCATCGGGAAGGCGATCTTCCAGTCGATGGCCATCTTGTAGATCGGCGACTTCTGGGCGGCGATCAGCCAGTCTTCCGAGATCCCGTCCTTGCGCGCCTGGGCGATCACGGCGGGGTCGTTGGGGTCGAGGAAGATTTTGCACTGGGCTTCGTACAGGTCCTGCTCGTTCTGCGTGCTGGCCAGTGTCTCGATCTTGTCGGCGTCGTAGAGCATGATGCCGTTGTAGCGGATGCGGCCGACGCAGGACTCGGAGCACACCGTCGGCATGCCGGACTCAACACGGGGGTAGCAGCCGATGCACTTCTCGGCCTTGCCGGATTCCCAGTTGTAGAACACTTTTTTGTACGGACAGGCGCTGACGCACATCCGCCAGCCGCGGCACTTGTCCTGGTCCACCAGCACGATGCCGTCTTCTTCCCGCTTGTAGATCGAGCCGGACGGGCAGGCTGCCACGCACGCCGGGTTCAGGCAGTGGTTGCAGATGCGCGGCAGATACATGTGGAAGGTATTCTCGAACTGGCCGTACATCTCCTTCTGGATGTTGTGCATGTTCTGGTCCTTGCTGCGCTTCGAGTACTCGCCGGCAAGGTCGTCTTCCCAGTTCGGGCCCCAGGTGATCTTTTCCATTGAGCTGCCGTCGATCTGCGAGATCGGGCGGGCTGTCGGTGCCGCCTCGGACAACGGCGCATTCTGCAGATGAGCGTAGTTGTAGGTAAACGGCTCGTAGTAGTCGTCGATCTGCGGCATGTCGGGATTGGCGAAGATGTTCAGCAGCTTCGAGGCGCGCCCGCCGGCTTTCAGTTCCAGCTTGCCATCGACCAGCTTCCAGCCGCCCTTCCAGACTTCCTGGTTTTCCCACTGCTTGGGATAACCGATGCCGGGCTTGGACTCGACGTTGTTGAACCAGGCGTATTCCACACCCTTGCGGTTGGTCCACACGTTCTTGCACGTCACCGAGCAGGTGTGGCAACCGATACATTTGTCCAGGTTGAAGACAAATGCGAATTGTGCACGTACTTTCATGGGTTTCTCCTATTTATCCTGTTCACGTGACGATCAGCGCTTGCCGATTCCGGGCGGGTTGAGTGCAGCTTCCCGCTCCGGGGTGAGCGGACGCTCGAGCCAGTCCACATCCTTGTCCGCGACCTTGTGCAGAATCACCTGTTCGTCGCGCTGACAACCGACGGTGCCGTAGTAATTGAAGCCGTAGGACAGTTGCGCGTAACCCCCGATCATGTTGGTCGGCTTGATAATGACGCGGGTCACCGAGTTCAGGATGCCGCCGCGCTTTTTGGTTGAAGGCGAGCCCGGCACGTTGATGTTCTTCTCCTGGGCGTGGTACATCATCGCCATGCCGCGAGGAACACGCTGCGAGACGACGGCACGAGCCATGGTGGCGCCGTTGGCGTTCACCGCCTCGACCCAGTCGTTATCCTCGATTCCGATTGACTTGGCATCGATCTCTGAGACCCAGACGTAAGGTCCGCCGCGGAACAACGTCAACATGCGCAGGTTGTCCTGATAGGAGGAGTGGATGCCCCACTTGGAGTGCGGGGTAATCCAGCTCAGCACCAGGTGCGGCTTGGATTTGACGGCAGCCGGAACGGTATTCTGCGCCTTCATGTCCAGTGGTCCGCGGTAAGCGCAGAAGCCCTCGCCGAAGTCCAGCATCCACTCGTGATCCTGATAGAAGTGGGCGCGGCCGGTTAGGGTGCGGAACGGGATGTGCTCGTGGATGTTGGTATACCCCGCGGTGTAGGACACCTTCTCCGACTCGATGCCGGACCAGGTCGGCGCGGTGATGATCTTGCGCGGTTGGGCCTGGATATCGCGGAAGGTGATTTTTTCCTCGTGGCGGCCGGCATACAGGTGATGGTGGTCGATGCCGGTTTTCTTGGACAGGGCAGTCCAGGACTTGTGCGCTACTTCGCCATTGGTTTCCGGCGCCATGCGCAGCACCGAGTCGCAAACGTAGATGTCTTCCTCAAGGGAAGGCATGCCGAAGGAAATGCCCGGCTCCTTCACCGTGTGGTTGCACTTCTTGAGCTCTTCGTATTCCTGCTCGGTATTCCAGTCGATGCCCTTGATGTTGTTGCCCAGCTTGACCATCAACGGACCCAGCGCGATGAACTTCTTGTAGGTGTTGGCAAAGTCGCGCTCGACCACCTTGAGTATCGGCATGGTCTTGCCGGGGATCGGTTCGAGGCCGTCCTTCTTCCAGTCCGTTACCTGGCCGAATGGCTGCGCCAGTTCCGCCGCCGAATCGTGCTGCATCGGCAGGGAAACGATGTCCTTGCGCGTGCCGAGATGCTTCTCGGCCAGCGTCGAGAAGGCCTTGGCGATGGACTTGAAGATCTGCCAGTCGGACTTGGATTCCCAGCCCGGTGACACCGCTTCCGACAGCGGGTGGACGAAGGGGTGCATGTCGGTGGTGTTGAGGTCGTTCTTCTCGTACCAGGTTGCGGTCGGCAGAATGATGTCGGAGTACGCACCGGTGGAATTCAGACGGAAGTTGATGTCCACCATCAGGTCCAGCTTGCCGATGGGGGCTTCTTCGTGCCATTTGACTTCCTTGTTGTCGCGTCCCGCACCGCTTTCCTGCAGCACGCCGTTCTGGGCGCCGAGCAGGTGCTTGAGGAAGTATTCGTGACCCTTGGCGGAGGAACCGATCAGGTTGGCGCGCCAGACGATCAGGTTGCGCGGCCAGTTGACCGGGTTGTCCACATCGGCGAAGGCGACATCCAGTGAGCCGTCCTTGAGCTTGCCGATGACGTGTTTGGCAATGCCGGCCTCGTCGGTAGCGCCGGCTTTCTCGGCTTCGGCTACGAGGTCGAGCGGGTTGGCGTTCCAGTGCGGAGCGGATGGCAACCAGCCCATGCGGGTCGCCGCGACGTTGTAGTCGGCCAGCGAGTAGCCTTTGTTCTTGCCTTTGCCGGCAGGCGACAGCAGATCGTCGGCCTTGACGGTCTCGTAGCGCCACTGGTCGGTGTGGAAGTACCAGTAGGAGGTGGAGTTCATGTGGCGTGGCGGACGCTGCCAGTCGAGGGCGAAGGCGATCGGCGCCCAGCCGGCTTGCGGACGCAGTTTTTCCTGGCCCACGTAGTGTGCCCAGCCGCCACCCGATTGACCCACGCAGCCGCACATGTGCAGCAGGTTCATGATGGAGCGGTAGGCCAGATCGTTGTGGTACCAGTGGTTGATCGCCGCGCCCATGATCACCATGGATTTGCCCGTGGTCTTGGAGGCGTTGTAGGCGAACTCGCGGCCGGTGCGCTCGATGTCGGCGGCCTTGACACCACTGACTTTGGCGGCCCAAGCCGGGGTATAGGCCACATCGGCGTCGTTGTAGTCCTTGGCAACGTTGCCGCCGCCCAAGCCACGGTCGATGCCGTACTGGGCAACTTGCATGTCGAATACGGAGGCGACCAGCGCTTCTTCGCCGTTAGCCAGCTTCACCTTGCGTACCGGCACGTTGCGAAACAGCAGGTCATCTTCGCCTTCGTTGAAGTGCGGGAAACCGACCGAAGCCACGTCATCCTTGCTGTTGATGCAGGTCAGCTCGGCCTGGAGTGCCTGTTGGTTGGCCGCATTCTTTTCCAGCAGGTTCCACTTGCCTTCTTCTCCCCAGCGGAAGCCGATGGAGCCGTTCGGTGCGACAAAGGCCTGGGTCTTCTCGTCGTAGACGATGGTTTTCCAGTCGGGGTTGTTGGTCTCGCCCAGCGCACCGTCGAAATCGGAAGCGCGCAGGAAGCGGTCGGACACGTAGGCGTTGCCATGCTTGCGCAGCATGACCTGCATCGGCAGGTCGGTGTACTTGCGGGCATATTCCTGGAAGTAGGGATCCTGCTTGTCGATGTAGAACTCTTTCAGGGCGACGTGTCCCATCGCCAGGAAGGCTGCGGAGTCGGTACCCTGACGGATCGGCATCCACAGGTCGGAGAACTTGCAGAACTCGGCATAGTCAGGAGACATCGAAACGATCTTGGCGCCCTTGTAGCGCACTTCTGCGGCGAAGTGGGCGTCCGGGGTGCGGGTCATCGGCAGGTTGGCGCCGGTGATGATGATGTAGGTCGAGTTGTACCAGTCGGCTGCTTCCGGCACGTCGGTCTGCTCGCCCCAGGTTTGCGGGGAGGCTGCCGGCAGATCGCAGTACCAATCATAGAAGGAACCGCAGGCGCCGCCGATCATGGACAGATAGCGCGAGCCGGCTGCGTAGGAAATCATCGACATGGCAGGAATCGGAGAGAAGCCGTAAATCCGGTCCGGTCCCCACTTCTTGATGGTGTAGACGTTGGCGGCGGCGATGATCTCAGTCACTTCTTCCCAGTTGGTGCGCACGAAGCCGCCGAGACCGCGCACGGCGGTGTATTGCTTGCGCTTCGCTTCATCGGCCTGAATGGCGGCCCATGCTTCCACCGGATCCTTGCCGCTCTTGCGTTCGGCGCGGTACAGGTCGAGCAGACGGCCGCGGATCAGCGGGTGCTTCACCCGATGCGGGCTGTACAGATACCAGGAGAAGGAGGCGCCACGCTGGCAACCGCGCGGCTCATGGTTGGGCATGTCTTCGCGGGTACGCGGGTAGTCGGTCTGCTGCATTTCGAACGACACCAGGCCGTTCTTGACGAAGATCTTCCAGGAACAGCCGCCGGTGCAGTTCACGCCGTGGGTGGAGCGCACCACCTTGTCATGCTGCCAGCGATGGCGGTAGATGTCTTCCCACTCGCGATCCTCGTTAGTGACGATGCCGTGGTCGTTGGAGAAGGTCTCCTTGATTTTATCGAAAAACTTTAAACGGTCGAGAAAGTGACTCATTTGTTTAACTCCTTTTAAATGTTAGGTGTCGGCTGCAGGTCGGCATGAAGGCCGACCTGCATGCTCCTCACGGATTTTTAATTTCCGAACCTGGGCGCAGGTAGAACCACCAGTTCAGGATCAGGCACAGGGCATAAAATATTGCGAAGCCGTACATCGCGTTTTGCGGGGTGCCGGCCTTGATCTGCGCGCCGATCACTACCGGGGCGATGAAAGCGCCATAAGCCGCCACAGCCGAAGTCCAGCCCAGCACGGGGCCAGCCTGCACGCGGTCGAAAATCACGCCCACGGTACGGAAGGTCGATCCGTTACCGATGCCGGAGGCGGCGAACAGCGCCACGAAAATCAGCAGGAAGGTGGTGAAGTACTGCTCAGGCGTAGCGGAGTTGTAGGCCAGGAACATCACGTAGCCGGCTGCCGCGGAGGCCACCACCATGACGACGGAAATCAGCTGGGTCACAATGGAGCCGCCCACCTTGTCGGAAATCCAGCCGCCCACCGGACGGATCAGCGCGCCGACGAAGGGTCCGATCCAGGCGTAGGTAAGTGCCGACACCGCGTTGGGGTTCTTGATGGTGTGGGTCATCAGGCCGGTCACCGGGTCAGGCACATGCTGGAAGCCGAAGATCACCGTGATGGCAAGGGGCAGGGCCATCGAGAAGCCGATGAACGAACCGAAGGTCAGCAAATAGAGCACGGTCAGCGACCAGGTGTGCTTGTTCTTGAAAATGGCGAACTGCTTGGCGATGTTTTCCTTCATGGAACCGAAGGCGGCCAGCTTCATGAGCAGCAGCGTGCTGCCAATAATCAGGGGCATCGCTACCCACATGTTCAGCAGGCCCATTCCAGTCGGGGCAGGGAGGTAAAGGTAGAGGCCGACACCGGCAGGAATGAACGCCAGCGTATAAAGCCAGGTGATCTTGATGAAGGAGGAAATCGTGCCCGTTGCGTCCGGAGAAATCGGCAGGAGATTGTTCATGCCGAACCATCCAATCACGGCCAGCGGCACCAGCGTCAGCAACCAGGCGAAACCAGCGTTCTGGATATAGGTGGGAGTGCCTGCGACGATTTTTCCGAAAATCCAGCCGCTGTCTTTTACCAGAGTCATTGGCTCGCCACCCATCGCTCCAAAGAGACTAACCGTCATTACCAGCGGTATCACGATTTGCATGGTGGTCACGCCAAAGTTGCCTAGTCCTGCGTTAAGGCCCAGCGCCGTACCTTGCAGCCGCTTTGGGAAGAAGGTGCTGATATTGCTCATCGAGCTGGCGAAGTTGCCGCCACCCACACCTGACCACAGTGCCATCAGCTGGAATACCCATAATGGCCACCCCGGGTGCTGCAAGGCGATACCAGTGCCTATGGCCGGAGCCAACAGCATGGCTGTGGTGAGAAATATGACATTACGACCACCCGCCAGGCGGATGAAAAATGATGACGGGATGCGCATGGTGGCCCCGGCCAGGCCTGAAATCGCGGTCAGCGTAAACAATTCGTCCTTGCTGAAAGGGAAACCCAGATTCAGCATCTGCACGGTGATGATCCCCCACATCAACCACACGGCGAAGCCACAAAGCAGGCTAGGGATCGAAATCCACAGGTTGCGGTTGGCAATTTTCTTGCCGGTGGATTCCCAGAACTTCTGGTCCTCCACGTCCCATTCTTTGATATTAGGCATGCCTGTCTCCTATTGTTTAAAATTTACTGCCAATGCTGCTAACCGTTATTCGAACCTGCATCACTCGATGATATCGTCTGCCTTGACACGCTTCTTTTCCCGTTCCGCATCCAGCGGCTTCACCTCGGTCCAGTACATCCACATCAGGGATACCCATGCCACGCCGAACATCAGCATGAAGGCGGAGGAGCGGATGCCGGTCAGATCCACCAGCGCGCCGAACATGATCGGCATGAGGAAGCCGCCCAATCCGCCCGCCAGTCCCACTACGCCGGAGATCACACCGATGTTGTGGGGGTAGTCATCGGAGATGTATTTGAAGACCGATGCCTTGCCTATCGCGAATACGATACCCAAGGTGAACATGATGATGGTGAATGCGGTCGGGCCGAGTCCCACGTGGAAAGTGGAAGGGCCGGTCACTGTATGGATAGTGAATTCAGTCTGCGGGTAGGACAGGAAGAACAGGCAGATCAGCGATATCCACAGCACCCACCAGGTGATGGAGTGGGCGCCGTATTTGTCGGAGAAGTAGCCGCCGACGGCACGCAGCACGCCGCCGGGTATGCTGAATGCCGCGGCCAGCAGCGCCGCCGTCTTGAGGTCGAAACCGTACTCGGATACGTAGTACTTGGTCATCCACAGAGCCAGGGCGACGTAGCCGCCGAACACGATGGAATAGTACTGGCTGTATTTCCACACCTTGGGGTCTTTGAACGCGGCGAGCTGCTCGCGGATGGTCACGCCCTTGCCCACCGCGTGACTGGGTTCGGTATAGCTGAACATCCAGAACAGAATCGCGGTGACCAGCATGAGGACTGCATAAACCTGCGGCACCATCGCCCAGCCGAAAGCCACCACGATGCTCGGGGCAATCAGCTTGGTCAGCGCAGCACCCGTGTTGCCGGCGCCGAAGATGCCCATCGCGAAGCCCTGCTGGTTTTTGGGGAACCAGCGTGCGCAGTAGGAAATACCCACGGTGAAGGAGCCGCCGGCAACGCCCACGAACAGTCCGGTTACCAGGAATTGCCAGAATTCGGTGGCGCGGGAAATCATGAAAATCGGGATGACGGTGGACAGCATCAGAATGAAGAGCACGATGCGCCCGCCGAACTTGTCGGTCCACATGCCCAGCGGCACGCGGATCAGCGAGCCGGTAAGAACCGGCATGGCGATCAGGATACCGAACTGGGTCTCATTGAGCCCCAGGGTTTTCTTGATGGGAATGCCGATCACGGCAAACATCATCCAGATCATGAAACAGACGGTGAACGCAATCGTGCTAGCGATTACAACGGACCATGCCTTGTATTTTTGCGTAGCCATGCGCTCCTCCAGTCAATGGTATTGCCAACGATTGAAGAATAGTTTTTCGCGGGGCTAAGGCATATATGCAGGATTGTGGATTTTCAAAAGAAAAAAGAACGATGGCCGGCTCCGCCATAAGGCCGGAAGTACTAGTTCTTATGGCTGGGCGGCAGTAGTTCTTTTGGGTGGGGCGGGGGCTTTGCGTCCTCCGCGGTTCAATTGCTTTTTTCCGGGATCAACGAGCTTCGATGATTGCAATGACGCGCCGCTTTGCTTACTCTTTCTGCGCGAGGCCGTGTTCAACGGCATACACTGCGGCCTGCACCCGGCTGGTCAGGTGGAGTTTCTTGAGGATGTTCTGGACGTGGATCTTGATCGTGCTTTCCGCCACGTTGAGGGTACGCGCCATTTCCTTGTTGCTGGCGCCTCGTGCCAGATGGGTAATAATTTCTTTTTCGCGCGGGCTGAGCTTTTCCTTGTCTGCTTCGGTGGCGGCGCCTTCCTTGCCCATGCGTACGCCCATCAACAGTTTTCCGGTCATCTGCGGCGATACCACCGATTCGCCGCGTGCGGCGGCGCGTATGGCGTTGAGCAGGAATTCGGTTTCGATGTTTTTCAGCAAATAGCCCCGGGCGCCGGCACGGATTGTTTCGATCAGGTCTTCCGCATCTTCCGACACGGTCAGCAGCAGCACGTTGCACTCCGGTGCCTCCTCCGCCAGCAGCTTGACCGCTTCGCGCCCGCTGATGCCGGGCATGTGCAGATCGAGCAGCACCACGTCGGGCTGGAGGGATTTGGCACGCTTTAAGCCCTCCAGGCCATCGCCGGCCTCGCCCACGATCTCGAAGCCTTCCTGGCGCTGCAGCAGCGCCTTGATCCCGCTCCGGAAAAGGGTGTGGTCGTCGACGATCAAAACTCGAATCGGTTGCTTCATGCAGTTCCCTTCGGCTGTTTGGTCAGCGCCAATGATACGCGAGTCCCCTCTCCCGGAGCAGAGGCTATCGTCAGTTGAGCGCCGATGCGATGCGCCCTTTCCTTCATGATTTTGATCCCGACATGACTTTCCTCGGCAATGCCGGTTTTCGGGCTGGAGTCGAAGCCCTTGCCGTTGTCGGTCACGAAGACACGATAATCTCCATCCTGCTCCATGGCGACATCAACCTGCGTTGCCTGGGCGTGCTTGCGTACATTGGACAAGGTCTCCTGAATGATGTGCAGCACCTGGATCACATATTCCGGCGCCAGCGGCGCGCCGCTGCCGCTCTGTACGAAGGTGGTTTTGATCCCGGTCTGGCCTTCGAATTTCTCCAGCGCGCTGGAGATCGCGCTGGCCAGATCGGCATGATCCACCCGGGTGCGGAAGTGCACCAGCAGCTCGCGCACGTCGTCATAGCTTTCCTGGACCCCTTCGCGGATCTGGGCCAGACCCTCCATCGCCTCCGCGGTGTTGTTGCGGCGCAACGCATCCGCCAGCATCTGCACCTGGATGTTGAGGAAAGCGAGGGACTGGGCAATGCTGTCATGCAGCTCCTGGGCGATCAGATTGCGTTCCTCGGATACCGCCATTTCCTTCTCGCGCGAAACCAGGCGCTGGTTCTCGATGGCGACGCCAAGGTGCAGGCCGATGGTTTCGAGCAGCCGGATTTCCATGCTGTCGAATACGCGCGGTTCGTGGAAGAAGAGGTTGAAAATGCCCAGTATGTGCGTCTTGGAGCGGATGGGAATGGCGGAAATTGACTGGAAACCGTCGCGCTTGCAATGGAGCAACAACGGCCGCGGCGCCTCGAGATTGAGGTTCCACGATACCGGCGTGCCACTCTGGGCCGTCTCGCCACACAGACATTCACCCAGAGGCAAACACTCCTCTTTCTGGGCGAATTCGTCCGATACCCCTTCATGGATGATGACATGCAGCGCGTCCGAATTCGGGTCGGTCAGGCGCACCAGACCACCCTGCGCGGCAAGAATGCCCATCAGTTTTTTCAGGATGCCTCCGCACAGGTCTTCCACCGAAGCGGGCTTGTTGAGAAAGGCGGTTAATTCATACAATATCGCCAGTTCCTGGTTCTTGTCCTCCAGGCTACGGGTCTTTTCCTGCACCCGCTGTTCCAGCGTGCCGTAAAGATTCTCCAGCCGATCCGCCATCTGGTTGAAGCCGTCGGCCAGCGCGCCGAGTTCATCCTTGCTTTGTACCGGCAGGCGTACGCTGAAATCCGCTGCCGCCATGCGTTGTATGCCTTCCTGCAGTTTTTTCACCGGACTGATCACCATCAGGAAGAACAGATAGATCAGGATGAGGGTGCCGATCAGCGCAAGCATCACCAGGCCAATCTGGAATGAACGCAGCAAGGCAGTATTGCGGGAATTGCTGCGCTCCACCATCAGCACCAGATCGTTCACCATGGCGACAAAATTCTGCAAGGCCGGCTGGAAGTCATTGGCCAGCGTTAATTGGCCGGTTGCCCTGTCGCTGTCCACGATTTTCAGGATTAGCGGCTTCACCTGATTTGTCCATTTCTGCCGCAGCAGCTTCATTTGCAGTTGCACTTCCTCCTCTTTGGGCAAGAACAAAGGTCGCGCAGGGTTGCCTTTCTCCAGTGTGTGCAGGGTGGACTCGAACAGGCCGATTTCGCGCAGAATCTCCGCCTTGATCTCGGCGTTGCCGGCATTGTCGCGGGTGCTTTGCGACAGCAGGTAGGCCATGCGGTAGGAGCGCATGCGCTCGCTGCCGGCATCGTTGATCGCCGCGCCTGCCCCTTCCAGTTGCCAGGAAATGTATAGGGTCATGCTGATTGCAGCGAGCGCAACGAAAAAGAAGAAAATCAGGATGTTGACAATCTTGGTGCCAAGGTTTTGATTGAGAGCGACCATCAGGCGGTTACATTGATTCGAGGAGCGGGTACATTACCCGGAACGGTGAAGAGGATCAAGAGTTAGGAGGGGCTGTAGTGCTGCTATCAGCGGCGGCGGCTCTTGCGCAGTCCTTCCGTCATCATTTCCGCGATGCTGGAGAGGAGTTCAGCGTAAGCTCTGACCTCGCGGGTGAAACGGTCCTGGCGCTGCATTGACTCGGCAGTGAGTCTTTTTGCCTCAGCGGCGGCGGCCCGGTCGCTGTGTTTCGCACGTGCGGCCATATCGGCCAGGATGGTCACCAGCGCTGGCTGCACCTCAAGCATGCCGCCGGAGACATACACCAGCTCCTCGGAGTTTTGCGGCGTCAGGATGCGCACCTCACCCGCCCTGCTCGGCGAAGTCGGCATTCTGCCGCACCACGCCCCGATGCTTACCCCGCTCAGGGCGGGTGCCGAAATGCACAGTGCCTCCCCGGAGTAGATTTCACTTCCCAGGCTGACGATGTTGACCTGGATGGTGATGGTTTCCGCATGGGTGCTCATCGCCGGGAGGGCCTTAGATGCTGTTGCGGCGGCGATATTGCATGGTGAAAATGATGATTTCCGCCACTTCTTCGTATTCGCTCAGGTGAGGAAGGGCTGCATCACCGAGGGATGTTCGATGGCGCTGGTAATGAGGTGTCTTTTCGTTCCGGCGAGTGCCCGCGCAGGTAAGGCTCGATGGCGTCCGCCACTTCCGGCGCCACCGGGGTGGTGACATTGTAGTCGAGATAAACCGGATCGTTCATACGGGCAACTGCTCCAGATCGACAATCTGGCCGGATGGCCGAGTCAGGATTCGCCCCGCTATCCTGCCGAGCCGGTAAATACGCAGCTCCCCAGGCTCGAAAGCGATCCAGCTTCCGTCTCCAGGCAAAGGCTCAGTGGCGATCATGGCGCAGTCGGCAGGGGCGCCGCCCTGGGAATCCGATCCTCTCTGTTCCAGATAGTGGAGCCTGTCATGGCCGTATGCGATCAGATGCTCTCCGTCCGACATGAGGAAGTTGAACTTGCCGTGCGAGGCGATCAGTTCACTGATCAGCGCCACGGTCGGGAACGAGACGGTTTCATTCGCGGCAGGGAAAGCCTGGATATTCTGGGAAATATGGCTCAGGAGGTGGCAAAAGGCGTACTCCGAATCGGTCTCTCCTGCGGGTTGACAGACCGAATCCTTATTTGCGCGCTCCATCTCCACGATATCGGGCACCAGCCCGTTGTGGGCAAACACCCATTCTTTTCCGCAACACATCCGCCGGAACGGATGCGTATTGTCCAGGGTATTGATGGGCGGAAACCTGGCTTTGCGCACATGAGCGACCATCAGGTTAGAGCACGTGGTTTCGCACAAACGCGCGAACGGCGCGCTCTGGTGTGCCGGTAGGGGCTCCTTGACAAGGCGAAAAACACCATTCTCCCACCAGGCGAGCCCCCATCCGTCGGGGTTGTCCGCCGCCAGTCCGCCGCGCAGACGGAAATCACCGAGTGTGACTCTTGCTGTCACCGCTTGGCTGGCAGACATCCCGAAAAGCTCACACATCGTCAGAAAGTTCCATTAAGTTTTATTAGGAAATGATCCGAGCGCCTGATTCAGGTCGGCGATCAGGTCGGCAGCATCTTCCAGGCCGATGGAGAGCCGGATCATGGTATCGGAAATGCCGCGCCGCGCTCGTTCTTCAGGCGCCAGGCCATGGTGGGTGGTTGTCACCGGCATGGTGACGAGACTTTCCACACCGCCCAGGCTGGGTGCGATGGCGAACAGCTTGAGCTTATCTACCGCCCGCACTGCATCTTCGTAAGCGCCCTTGACCTCGATCGTCAGCATGCCCCCGAAGCCCTGCATCTGGGACTTGGCCACGGCATGGCCGGGGAAGTCGGGAAGGCCGGGGTAAAGCACCCGCGCCACCTTGGGGTGGTGCGACATGGCTTCGGCCACGGCTTTCGCCGTGGCGTTCTGCCGTTCCACCCGCACGACCAGGGTGCGCAGGCTACGCGCCAGGAGCGATGCGGTTTCGGGCGCGGGCATCTGCCCCAGGTTTTTGCGCCAGTTCCATACCGGGGCCAGCAGTTCTTTCGACCCCATCAAGGCGCCGGCGGTAATGTCGCTGTGGCCGCCGAGATACTTGGTGGCGCTGTGAACCACGAAATCCGCGCCCAGAGCAAGCGGGCTCTGATTCACCGGAGAGGCGAAGGTATTGTCCACCGCCACCAGGGCGCCATACTGGTGGGCAATTGCGCTGATTTTCCGGATATCCAGCACTTCCAGGGTGGGATTGGTCGGTGTTTCGAAAAATATCAGGCCTGCGCCTGCTTCCAGAAATGTCTTCAGTCCGTCCAGCTCACTGCCGAGGAGAAAATGAGTGGGTATGCCCAGCTCCGGCATCTGGCTGGAAAGAAGCTCCATCGTGCCGCCGTAGGCATCACCGATACAGATCACGCCCTTGCGGCCATGAGCAAAGAATAGCGAGGCTTCCGCCGCCATGCCGGAGGAAAATGCCCAAGCCGCTTCCGCTCCTTCCAGAGCCGCCAGCTTTTCTTCCAGGCTGAAGAGGGTGGGATTCAGGCCGTAGCGGGTATAGAGGCTGCCCGCTTTGCGCCCCTCCACCACGTCGAGCAGGTCGGCGGTGGAATCGAATTTGAAGGTGGTGGTGGTGTAGACCGGTGTGTGCGGTGAGCCGTGGGCATCCTTGATTTCCCCTGCGTGGACGCAACGGGTGGAAAGACCTTGGTTTGTGTCGTTCATGCAAACTCCTCGAGGAAATGTTCATGAATAGCTTCCAGTCGCGAAGCCAAATCCGGGGAGATGCTCAGATCCATTCCGGCGGCTGCCAGGCCGGCGCAAATATCCGCCGCCGACAGAATTACACCGTCCGAAGGCTGAAGCACTGCTCCATTCACTCGCAGGGAAGGAGAACCGTCACCGTGCGCATCGCGACAATCGGTATGGATAACCCGCATTGCCAACCCAAGACAGGATGATAGTTCTTTAGCGTAACTGGCGTAAAGTGTACAGCGTCCACCGGGCGGATGCTGCGACAAGATTTTAATGGGTTCGGGCATGGGGCACCTTCTTCATTTTATTCTCCTGGAATGAACGCCTCAGATCACGCTTTTGATCATGATGTAGGTGGCGACGAATATCAGAAAGATGCCGAACCATTTCTTCAGGGCTTCCTGAGAAAAACGGTGCGCTATTCGGGTTCCTGCAAAACTGCCCATCACGGTTACCGTGGTGAAGGACAGCATGATTGTCCAGTCGATTGGGACTGCCCCCATGTATCCCGCGAAGCCTGAGTAGGACTTGGCGGCGACTATGGCCAGGGAGGTGCCGACTGCTATTTTCATGGGAATCCCTGATAGCAGTACCAGCGCCGGCACAATCAGGAAGCCGCCCCCAACGCCTACCAGACCAGTCAGTATGCCCACACCGATACCGTGCACGGCAATATGCCCCATATGTGCGGTAATCGCCTCATCTTCTGCAGCAAGGTTGGGGCCGCCTGCTCCTGCAAATTGAGCAGGCGCAGGTTTTATCTGATTCTTCCGGAGCATCTTCCAGGCGGCGGCATACATGATCAAGGCGAACAGCGTCAATTGCACTGCAACTGGCGTCAAAACACCCAACCGTGCTCCGCCATAGGTGCCGATCACACCAAACAGGCCGAATACTGCGGCAATTTTCACGTCCACGTTGCCGCGCCGCCAGTTATCCCAGCCTGAAATGGTGGCGGTAACCGCCACGATGCCCAGGCTCATGGCAATTGCCGATTTCGCTTCCACATTAAGCAGATACATGAGCGCCGGCATGGCGATGATGGAGCCGCCACTGCCGAACAGACCCAATACGATGCCGGTGATGGCTCCGGCGAATATGGCGATAATGATCATGGTTCATTTCCTTCTAATGCAACTGACAAATATCAATTGAATATTTGAATATCGAGTAAAAAAAATGGGCTAAAACACCAGCACCTTGTCTGCCCATTCCGTCCACTCCGCCAGATGCTCCAGCGTGGAATGCTCGGCGCCCTGGATCATTTCCTCGTCCTTTAACCCACGGGCGTCCATGCAAGCGCCGCAAACTCCGATTTGTCCGCCACGCTTCAGAATGCTCTGGGCAAAAAATTCGATGTTGTAATAGCCCTCCGGCACCTTCTGCCCCGCCTTGGCGCATAGAGCGGCGTCGCCCAGCAAGAACAGGCGAATTTCATTGCCGTCGTGCTTGGATAAGGCTCGCGCCAGACGGAAACCGTTGTAGCTGCGCTCGGTGCCGTAGGGTGGGTCGTTGAGTATGAAAAGGGTTTTCATCATTTTCTCCTTGCCAGTAAATCAGGCTGGATTAAGACGCGGATGTGTTTCTTCTCCCCAAATCTGTACGACCAGACCTGAGAGGAACATGGAGACAGCGACGAACCAGAAGGACTCCTCGATGGCACCGCTAAAACTCGCCACGATCCCCAGCGCCAAGGCCCCAATGCCATAGCCAAGATCGCGCCAGAAGCGGTAGATGCCGATGGCCGAGCCGCGCCAGTTGGGGTGGGCAATATCTGACACAGCCGCCGAGAGGTTGGGGTACAAAAGCGCCATGCCGAAGCCGGAAACGCCTGCCGACAAAGACCACCAGGCGACACCCTGGCCCAGGAGCATCATCGCCACCCCCGCACCACAAACCCACATACCCCACACGATCGGCTTCTGCCTGCCAATGTGGTCGGACAGTTTGCCGGTGAAGAATTGGGAGCCTCCCCAAACGAAGCCGTACACCCCGATCACCCAGCCGATGCTGGCTAGGGACAATCCGTGGCGATACAGGAAAACCGGGTAAAACACCCAGACCAGTGCATCCACGAATTTTTCCACCAGTCCTGCCTGGCTGATGGATGCCATGCGCTTGTCACGCCACGACATGAGGGAGAACACCTCCCAGGTGGTGGGTTTGTCGGAGATATTGGCGGGATAGCGCGGTTTCGGTCCGGTGGACTGCCCGGCGGCATGCTTGGCCCCTTCCGCCTTGGCCCAGGATAAGGTGTCTTTTACCCACAGGATGGTGAGCAGCGCGGCCAGAACAATCACCGCGACGCCGAATATCAGCAGCCCGTGGCGCGGCCCGTAGGCGGTCGCCATGTAACCGGTGATGATGCCTGCGACCGCAAGGCCCACGTAACCGGAGAATTCATTCAGGCCGATTACAAAGCCTCTTTGATCGGGCCGGGTGATGTCGAGTTTGGCGGTCTGGGTCATGGACCAGGTCAGGCCCTGGTTAACACCCAGAAGCACGGTTGCAGCGACTATCCAGTTCCAGCTGGGCGCGTAAAGAATCATGAACGGGATGGGCAATGCCGCTGCCCAGCCCAACAGCAATACCTTCTGCCGCCCGATGCGCTCAGACAGGCGGCCTGCTACGAAATTAAGCGTTCCCTTGACGAAGCCGAAGGCCACCACGAAGGTGGTCAGCAGCATGAAGGAACCCTTGGGTACGCCGAACTCGGTTTCGCCCAGAGCAGGCACCACGGTGCGCATCATGCCGATGGTCATTCCCACCAGAAATACCTGCAGCAGTTGGTGGGAAAATTGCGCAAAGTTGTCGCGAATGCCATGGCGGTACTCCTGGTATTCATTGCGCAAAGTGTGGCTCATGCGGCCCCCAGATTGACAGCCACGATGCGTTCCATTTCCGCCGGGCGGGGCGGAATGTCGGACAGGATATAATTGACGAACTCGTCCTTGTTGGTCATCTTCAGGCCAGGATTGAAGCGCTTTTCAAAACCAACCGTGGAGGATGGCTTGCCGGAAATTCCCGCACCGCAAGCGCTGCCAGAGGTATGACCGGGAAAAATCTCCACTTCGTCAGGAAGGGACATCAGCTTCGCATGCAGGCTGTCGAACAGCTGCTCCGCCCATTCCTTTCCCTTGCCCGCCAGATCTGGGCGTCCGATGCTGCCCACGAACAGGGTGTCGCCAGTGAGCACGAACCAAGGTTCGGCACTGCGGCGCTTGTCGGTGACCGTCAGGCAGATGCTGTCCGGGGTATGGCCAGGAGTGTGCAGCACTTTCACCGCGACGTTGCCCACTTCGATGGTCTCGCCATCGGAAAGCGCATGGAATGGGAACTGCACCCGCCCCTGATTGGCTTCATGCAGGCAGTATTGGGCGCCCAACTTCTCTGCCAGGACCCGCCCGCCTGAGTAGTGATCGGCATGAACGTGGGTGTCAAAGATATGAGTGATCTTAACGTTCTGCCTGATGGCCTCTTCGATAAACCAATCCTCGTCACCCGCAACCGGATCAACGGCCACCGAAACACCGCATGATCCGCAACCGAGCAGATAGGACAGGGTGGCTTCCTTGGCTAAACGTTGCCTGAAGAACATTTCATCTCCTCCTTGTTAGTTATGGTTAATAATAAAATCAAATGAATGTTTGAATATATTATTCAGCCTTAACCACAAAGTCGTCAAGCTAATTTTTTTATGGCGGCCCAATGACCTAGCAGGCTGCTGGACTTGATGGAAATCCAATAGACATTAAGTGACCCCCGGCCGGGGGTTTATTGGGTGAGCGCCTCAAAGACGCCCTAAAACCGTGAGTCGCCCAAGGCGGCTACACGCCCAGTTTCATCTGGACGTAGCTTTCATCCTTTTGCTCATGATTGCGAATGTATGCTTTCACCATCTCTTCATCCAAGCCCACCGTGGACACAAAGTAGCCTCTGGCTCAGAGCATCTATCTGGTGATAGTTCCTTGCCTTGCCACCGAATTTTGGGGATATCGGATATCGGATATCGCTATTGCTCACTGAATAATTTCTTTGACCATTAATCCGGCAATAGAGTATTCAACATTAGCAAATTCATACATTCGTACATTCGCGCGACTGTTGACATACTAAAACGAAGGGAGTACGTTGCATACAAGATATAGAGGTCTTTTTATCGTGGAGGTAGATACAGATGAATCCGTCGAATCCAACCAAGTTGTCGCGTAGAAGGTTTCTCGAATTGGCCGGGACAAGCCTTTTTGGCTTGGCCATTCCCGGCGCCTCCTTCGCGCTCACTCGACTGCAGCCCATTGGCGACCCGCTCAAGGGCGAGTATCCCTACCGAAGCTGGGAAGATCTCTACCGCAAGGAATGGACATGGGATTCCACAGGCTTCACCACCCATTCCAACGGCTGCGTAGGCGGATGCGCCTGGCGTGTCTACGTCAAGGACGGTGTGCCGATGCGGGAGGAGCAGGTCGCCGAGTATCCGCAACTGCCCGGCATCCCGGACATGAATCCGCGCGGCTGCCAGAAGGGTGCCGTGTACTGCTCCTGGATCAAACAGGCGGACTTCCTCAAGTATCCGCTCAAGCGCGTCGGCGCCCGGGGCGAACGCAAATGGAAGCGCATCTCTTGGGACGAAGCGCTGACGGAGATTGCCGACAAGATCATCGACACCACTCTGAAACAAGGCCCCGGCAACATCTGCATCCCGAAGCGCCCCTTCGCGGTCATCAGCAATACCGCGTACACGCGCCTCGCCAACCTGCTGGGCGCCATCAAGCCCGACGTATCCTCGATGACCGGCGACCTCTATCCGGGCATCCAGACGGTGCGCATGCCGGCGCGGACTGTGTCCACCTTCGACGACTGGTTCACTTCCGACCTGATCCTGATGTGGCACATGAATCCCATCGTCACCCGGATTCCGGATGCGCACTACCTCATGGAAGCGCGCTACAACGGGGCGCGGCTGGTGAATATTTCAGCGGATTACAACCCTTCGTCGATCCATGCCGACCTGTTCGTGCCGGTCAAGATGGGCACCGACTCGCACTTGGCCGCCGCAATCGTGAACGTTCTCCTCGCGGGTAAGCACTACAAGGCCGATTACCTGAAGGAGCAGACCGACCTGCCGTTCCTGGTGCGCACCGACAATGGCAAGTTCCTGCGAGAGACGGACTTCAAACCGGACGGCAGCGACCAGGTTTTCTACGTGTGGGACACCAAGACCGGCAAGGCAGTGCTGGCGCCCGGCAGCATGGGCAGCAAGGACAAGACCCTGAAGTTCGGTGCCGTCGATCCGGCGCTGGAAGGTACTTTCTCTGCGGAGGGCGTCCAAGTCACCACCGTTTTCGAGCGTCTGAAGGCCGAGATCGCCCCCTACACGCCGGAAGCTACCCAGGCGACAACGGGCGTGCATCCGTCCGTGGTGCGCAAGCTCGCCGGTTGGATCGCCGAGTGCAAGGCGTTGCGCATCCTCGACGGCTACAACAACCAGAAGCACTTTGACGGCTTCCAGTGCGGCCGCCTGAAAATCCTCATCGTCACCCTGATCGGCCACCACGGCACCACCGGCTCCATCGACACTACCTACGAAGGCTGGAAACTGGAAGGGAACACAGAGCTCGGCGCGGTGAAGGGCAAGCCCGGACGCAGCGTTTCCATGGTGCTGGCGCAATGGGTGTGGGGCGAACAGTACCGCCGTACCAAGGCCTACTACGACGACACGCAGTTGAAGGAGGATCTCGGCTTCGGTGTCGACGACATGGAGGCCATGCGCAAGGAGTCGGAGGCCAAGGGCTGGATGCCCAACTGGCAATCCATCAAGAATCCGGTGGTCTATATCAACGGCGGTATCAATATTTTCGCCACGTCGAACGGTTATCAGCACCTGGCGGAAAACTTCCTCAAGCGCTGCGAGCTGCTGGTGGTGGTGGACTTCCGCCTGAATTCCGGCGCCATGTACGCGGACATCGTGCTGCCGGCGGCAGCGATGGAGAAACTGGATATCCGCGAGACCTCGGTGACGCGCTTCATCCACCTCTTCGGTCAGCCGGTCAAGCCCATGTACGAGCGCAAGACCGACTGGCAGATTAACGTGGCGCTCGCCAAGAAGATCCAGGAGCGGGCCAAGGCCCGCGGCGTCACTAGGGTGGACGACCCCGAGATCAAGAGCGCCATCGATTTCGACACCATCTACGACGACTTCACCATGAAGGGTGCCATCGAGAAGGACGAGGACGCGTTGCGCTTCGTCATGGAGAAGTCCAAGGCGCTGGGCCCAGGTACCTATGAAGAGATGATGAAGAAAGGCTTTGTCGCCGTCGGCCCCTCGGCTGGCAAGACGGCGCCAGTGCCCGAGGACAAGCCTTACCGACCCTTCACGGTGAACGTCACCGAGAAGAAACCCTACGGCACCCTGACCGGGCGCCTCCAATTCTACGTGGACCACGACTGGTTCATGCGCCTTGGGGCGACCGTGCCGAAACCCCAATTCAAGGGTGGCAACCTGGGTCCGAAGAAGTATCCCTTCATGACCAACTCGCCGCACACGCGCTGGGGCATCCACTCCTTCGCCCGCAACGACAAATGGCTGTTGCGGCACCAGCGCGGCACACCGGATGTCGGCCTCAGCCCCAAGGCGATGGCCAAGAAAGGCATCAAGGACGGCGACATGGTGCGGATCTTCAATTCCCAAGGCGAATTTTTCGCCATGGCGAAGACTACGCCGTCGTTGCCGGACAATATGGTTTTCTCCGAGCACGGCTGGGAGCAATACATGTACAAGAACATGACCCACTACAATATGGTCAACGCCGAATTGATCAACCCTCTGGAGATGGTGGGCGGCTACGGCCACATCAAGTACGCGTCCGGCGGATTCAACCCGAACCGCATCTTCTACGAAACGACGGTCGACGTCGAGAAAGCCTGAGGAAATAACCATGAGACAACTGGCCTACGTATTCGATCTGAACAAGTGCATCGGTTGCCACACCTGCACCATGGCCTGCAAGCAGTTGTGGACCAACCGCAGCGGGCGCGAGTATATGTACTGGAACAACGTGGAAACCCGCCCCGGAACGGGCTACCCGAAGAACTGGGAACAGAAGGGCGGCGGTTTCAAGGACGGGGTGCTGCAGACAGACGGCAAGATCCCGCCGAAGGAGGACTACGGTGGCGTATGGGAGTACAACCTGCAGGAGGTGTTGCTGGAAGGCAAGGGCAACCAGGTCGTGCCCCACGAGAAGCCGACCTGGGGCCCGAACTGGGACGAGGACGAGGGCAAGGGCGAGTTCCCGAACAACCAATACTTCTATCTGCCACGCATCTGCAACCATTGCTCCAACCCGGCCTGCCTGGCCGCCTGCCCGACCAAGGCAATCTACAAGCGGCCGGAAGACGGGCTGGTGGTGGTCGACCAGGAACGCTGCCGCGGCTACCGCTACTGCGTCAAGGCCTGCCCCTACGGAAAGATGTACTTTAACCTCCAGACCGGCACGTCTGAGAAGTGCATTGGCTGCTACCCGCGCGTCGAAAAAGGGGAGGCGCCCGCTTGCGTCAAACAATGCGTCGGGCGCATCCGCTTCTGGGGCTATCGCGACGACAAGGACGGCCCGATCTACAAACTGGTCGACCAATGGAAAGTGGCGCTGCCGCTGCATGCAGAGTATGGCACCCAACCGAACGTCTTCTATGTGCCGCCGATGAACGTCACGCCGCCGCCGTTCGAGGAGGATGGCCGGCTCTCAGACAAGCCGCGCATCCCCATCGCCGACCTGGAAGCGCTGTTCGGCAAGGGTGTCCAGCAGGCACTGGCGACTCTGGGCGGGGAGATGGCCAAGCGCCGGCAGGCCCAACCGTCAGAGCTGACCGACATTCTGATCGGTTACACCAACAAAGATCGGTTCAAGCCATGAATCCGACCGACAGAGCCCGGCAGTATCTCGCGCTCGCGCAGCTCTTCGACTTCCCGCGGCCCGAGGTATGGCAGCCGCTGGAGCGCGACGGCATGACGCCGGCCCGCTCGCAGGATGAGCGCGAGGCGGATTACCTCGCCGCCTTCGAGCTTGGCGGAGAGCAACCGGCCGTGCCCCTTTACGAAGGGCTATGCCGGCCCGGGGATGGGCGGGAAGGAATCCTGGAAGATGTCATGCGCTTCCATGAGTTTTTCGGTGTGCGGCTACAGGAAGCGAATCGTGATTACCCGGATCACCTCGTCACGGAACTCGAGTTCATGGCTTTTCTGTGCCAGCGGGAGGCGGCGGGAAAGGATGTGGATTCGTTCCGGCGGGCATCGCGCGATTTCCTGCAGCGACACCTGCTCGTGTGGGTGCCCGGGTTTGCGGAGCGTTTGGCTGGTGGAAAAACGGACTATGGCGAAATCGCCCAGGCGCTGGCCGACTTTTGTCAGGAGCATGCGGATGAACTTGGAGAAATGAAAGAAGGAGTATTGTCATGAGGATCAAGACAAGTTTGTTGGCTTTGGTTATCGCCGGGGTGGGGACGGTTGCGGTTGCCAGTTTGGCGCCTGCGGCATATGCGGCCGAGAATGTTGTGACCGTGAAGGCATTGCTCGTAGCGAAGCAGGTTGACGCCTCGCAGCCGGATGCCGCGACATGGAACAAGGCGCCCGCCACGAAGGTAAGCCTGCAACCGGCTTTCCCGGGGCATCCGGCTATCGTCGGCACGCCTCGCATCGCCGAGGTGACGGTGCAGGCGGTGCGCAGTCAGGATCGCCTGTTTGTGAGACTGGCGTGGGACGACCCAACAGCCAACGGCAAACCCAGCGATACGACGCAGTTCGCTGACGGAGTCGCTGTTCAGTTCCCCGTGAATGGGAAGGCGAACACGCCGCCGTTCATGGGCGATGTCAAGAATACCGTGAATATCTGGCGCTGGCGCGCCGACGGGTACGCAGAGGAGCTTGTCGCGGGCGGCTTCGGAACCGCAACTTCCTTGCGTGCGCAAGGTGAGGTGAGCGGGATTGGCGCAAGGAGTTCGCAGGGCTGGCAAGTGGTGTTGAGCAGGAAGCTGGTGGGCCCGGAAGGGATGGTCAATCTCAAGCGGTTCCGTGAGATTCCAATTGCGTTCGCCGCATGGGATGGGTCGAACCAGGAGCGCGACGGCCTGAAGGCCGTGACGTTGACTTGGCAGAAGCTCCGGCTCTGAGGGAGATTCGCCGCGTCGCGGCTCAAGCCTTGATCGTCGATTCCACGGGCAGCCCGGCGGCCAGCCATTCTGGCACGCCGTCGGCGATCTTACGTACGCTAAAGCCGTGTAGCGCAAGGAGCTTTTTTGCCTCTTCGGCCCACAGGCAGAAGGGGCCGCGACAATAAGCGATGATTTCCCTGTCGGACGGCAGTTCCGCCAGCCGCCGTTCCAATTCGTGCAGCGGCATGGAGCGAGCGTAGGGCAGATGGCGAGTTTGGTACTCGCTTTCCGGGCGCACGTCGATGAGCACGATATCACCCTCGCGCACCCGGTCAATGAGGACTGCGCGGCTTTCGGCGGTGAGACGTTCGGGCTCCGAAAACATCTGTGCCAAGGCGGAGGACAGTTCGATCAGGTGCTCCTCCGCAACCATGCGCAGGGTCACCCAAAGATGTGAGACATCATCGCTTGAGAGGCGATAGATGATGTACTTGCCCTCGCGGCGGCTCTGAACCAGTCGGGCGGCTTTCAGCGCCTTGAGATGGGCGCTGGCGAGCTTGACGTTGATGTCTGCCTCGGTAGCCAAGGTTTCGACTGTCTTTTCCTTTTGGCTCAAGATTTCGAGCAGTTCGAGGCGCTTCGGGCTGGAAACAGCCTTGCCGATACGCGCAACCTGTTCATAGAGAAGATCTTTTGTCTGTCGATTGTTCATGTCATCATTCTAATGACTATTAGAGTCATTGGTCAATCGCCTCCCCCGACCTAATTATTCCAGGAAGATTTACGGCCCTGAGACCGATATATTTTGGAAAGGTTTTGAGGATTTATTTATCAACTGGAAGCTGATCGACCTTCCATTCAGGGAAACCATCTTCCAGTCGGCGGGCACGGTAGCCGTGCTGGCGCAACTGTTCAACCGCATCGAAGGCCAGCATGCAATAGGGACCACGGCAGTAGGCAACAATCTCCTGGTCATGAGGCAATTTGCTTAACCGCTCCGGCAGGGACTCAAGAGGGATATTGACCGCCCCTGAGATATGGCCGGCATCGTATTCAGCGGCGGGGCGAACATCAATCACCATCGCTTCCCCAGATCTCACCAATCCCAGAAGCTCGTCGCGACGGACGGGCGTCAGGTTGTCCCGGCTATCAAAGTTTTCGCGGACAATGCGCTCCACTTCAGCCAAGTGTTGTTCAGCCACATTACGGATACCCGCTAACAGTGAAAGCACCTTTTCGTCGGTCAAACTGTAGATAACCTGGGTGCCCTCCTTGCGCGACTGGACCAGTCCACCTCCGCGAAGGATCTGAAGGTGGTGGGAAGTGTTGGCTACCGACATGCCGCTTGCTTGCGCCAACCCATCCACGCCGCGCTCGCCCTGTGCAAGCGCCTCCAGCAATTCAAGCCGATTGGCGCTGGCAAGCGCTTTTGCGACGAGGGCGAAGTTCTCGAAGAGTTTCTTTTTGGGAGTCACAGCGGCCATTGAGATGATTTTAAAAATTTAAGCAGGAGCTTATTATAGCCAGAATTAAGTGTCAGCAATGATCCTGAAGCTCAAAAATTCATTTGATGATTGTGGGCCTGGACATCCCTTAAAGCGGAATTCTGTTTCTCCTTATGGGCTTTTTGCGCACTGACAAAATCACCCACATGAAGCTCGGTTTTTCTGGGGTCGATCGACAATTCACCTATCGAGAATAATGGGGATACTTGTTTGATGGTCAGGGACGCAACGGGAATGGTCTGGACTCCCAGTAATCCCTTGGATGCGGACTCTGACTGGATTCGCTTTGCGGAATGATAGACAATGAATTTATCTCCCGGCGCGACACGAGAGGCAGCCCCACTATCGATATAGATTTTGTTATTGTCCAGGTCGATATCGGTAATTTTTGCCGTGAAGGGGATGCAAGCCAGATCAGTCCTGATGCCTTTAATAAGTGATTTAATTAAGTCATCGAACCGTTTCCCAAAAGGGGTACTAAAATACTTGGCGCTACCGAAGAGCGATCTGATTTCAATTTCATTTTCGCCGGCAATCTCCATGCCCTGGCGTCTTTTCGCTACCAGCACTCCGCTAAGTCCATCATAGGCATCGACTTCCACCTCGATCCACCGACCATAATCAGTGCGCCCAATGCCGGCATCGATGACACCGGACAAGATAAATTGACTCCCGGTTTTAAATGCAACTTCACGCGCGGCATCTGTACTTGAAAGTGAATCGGGTTGCGCTTTTAATGGCGGATACCCTATCCCGAGAGAGACATTGCGCGGGAGAAACTCATTGCTTTCCCCTAACCTCCGCAATAAGTCTTCAGGGAAGCCGGACCGAATATTCGGGGTCAGAGCGATGGGGCGATAGTTGATTTTAAAACTCGTGGCGGAAATTTTTCTTTTGAGGCGTGCCAATTCTCTTGTGGCGTCGGTGCCTCCATCGACAGAGGCACAAGCGCCGGGGGGCCTTGCTTGGGGCAAACTTTCCTCGAGCTTGACTACTGGGGGTGTTGCAATAGGGGGAGGGCTGACCTCTGCGGGGCGATACTCTTTGGCGTCAACGGGTTTCTTGAGAGCTGTACCCAAAGAGGGGCGTTTTTTCGGATAAATTGTCACGTCGCGTTTCAAGGGGGGCGCTCGCTTCAGTGGCTGGATATCTGCCCTTTTTAAAGGGGTTTGTTTCGTCTTTTGGAGTGCCAGGATTTGCTCTTGCTGCAGCTTGGCGAGTGCGGTCTGGTATTCCTGTTCGCGTTGGTTGAGCAAAGTCAGTGATTTTTTGAGTTGATTTGCCATGGAGATCAATTCGGCTTCCTTTGCGCCGAGTGCTTTCGCTTTCTTATCCAGCTCGGCTTCCCGGTTAGCGCTCTTTGCTTCAAGCTCGGCTTTCTTTTTTTCCAGATTAGCCTGGAGAGCGGCTAATGAGTTCTTCTCTTTTTGCAACTTGAAATATTGGTATCCAAGCGGCGCTCCCAAAATGATTAGCGCCAATAGCGTTGGCAAAATAAAGCGCTTCGCAAACCCGGTAGCCGTTTTCAAATCGATCATGATCAGGATGTCTCTAAGTGTATTTCGCGGTGTGTGAGCAACAACTGCGCCATCTTTGCTTCCTGCGCCGAGTGCTGAAGAAGTGGAGACAGGTAAACCCCAGTGATTCAGTGCCCATGGAAAGGGTTAATTCCCAGTTTCAAGTTTTTCATGAACATAAGAATACCGCGTTTCTGCTTGACGAGGGCGGTTACAATGGCGTTTTTCCCTTCCAGGATGCCCCGTCATGACAGAACCCGTTCGCCTTGCAAAACGCCTTGCCGAATTAGTCTCCTGCTCTCGCCGGGAGGCCGAGCTTTATATCGTGGGTGGCTGGGTAATGGTTGACGGGCAAGTGGTGGAAGAACCCCAGTTTAAGGTGTCGCAGCAGAAGGTTGAGCTTCACCCTGACGCCAGGCTTGAACCGGTTGAACCGGTTACCATTTTGCTGCACCAGCCGTCCGGCCATGATGCAGGCATGGGCGCCAACTCCGCGCAGCAGCTGCTTACCGCCGACGCGCGGGCGGCTGACGACCTTTCCGGCATCCTCATGCTCAAGCAACATTTTGCTCGACTGACCCCGACCGCACCGTTAGAGGCGAACTCCAGCGGCTTGCTGGTATTTACCCAGGACTGGCGAGTGGCGCGCAAGCTGATCGACGATGCCGCCACAGTCGAGCAGGAGTACATAGTCGAGGTTGCCGGCGAAATGGCGCCAGATGGGCTCAAGCGCCTCAACCACAAGTTCATTTTTAACGGCCGGACGCTGCCCCCAGCCAAGGTCAGCTGGCAAAACGAAACCCGGCTGCGCTTTGCCCTCAAGGGCGCACAACCCGGTCAGATCGCGCAACTGTGCAACAGCGTCGGACTCAAGGTGCTGAGCATGAAGCGGATCAGGATCGGGCGGGTGTCGATGGCCAAATTGCAGCCTGGTCAATGGCGTTATTTGGCGCAGCATGAGCGGTTTTAAGCGCGGCGGAAGAAGAAATTACACCCCTGTTCCTACCAGCGGCGGCGTTTCCTGAGGCGTTCACCTTCCGCCATCATTTCTGCAATGCCGACCAGCAGTTCTGCGTAAGCCCTGTCATGAGAGGTTAAACGATCCAGATGCTGCATGGCTTCCGCAGTCAGCCTTCTGGCCTCCGCGGCGGCAGCCTGGTCGCTGCCCTTCGCGCGAGCGGCGGTATCGGCCAGGATCGTCACCAATGTCGGCTGCACCTCGAGCAGGCCACCCGAGACGTAAATCAGTTCCAGCGTGTTGCCTGGAGTAAGGATACGCACTTCGCCTTCTTTGAGTGGAGTAAGCATCGGTGCATGGCGCGGGTGTATGCCAACCTCGCCGAGCAGGGCGGGCGCAGCAACGCGTAGCGCCTTGCCGGAGTAAATTTCACCTTGCAGGCTGACGATGTTGACCTGGATGGTGGGGGTTTCACTATGCGTGCTCATCGCCAGGCTGGTTTTAGGAAATGTTGCGGTGATGGTATTGCATGGCGAAAATAATGATTTCCGCCACTTCCTCGTATTTGCTCAAATGGTCGGTATTGATCGTCAGGTCGAAGGCGGCAGGCTCGTTGAGCCGCTTTTTGAAAACATCCCAGATAAACTTGGCTCTGTCCCCGTTGACGCGGGCAACTTCCTTGCGGGCTTCTTCCAGGCTGATCTGGCGTTTGTGCGCGACCCGCTCGGCACAGGTTTCCGGGGAGGCGATAATGCGCACCCGGAATACGTTCTGCTGCGCCAGGATGAGATGGGCGCCGCGCCCGATGATGACGCCGCCTTTGCCGGTATTGAAGATGCCCAGCACCACCTTGACCAGATGGCGGCGATAGTTATCATCCAGCACATTTTCGCCGGACAGCATCGAGACAATCCAGCTGTCCCAGAAACCGCGGGTTTTTTCGTCGAGCTGTGCCAGTAGGTGCGGGTCCGCGCCGGAACGTTCCACCACGGCATCCAGCAATTCCTTGTCGTAAACCGGCACGGCCAGATGTTTGGCCAGCTGCTGCGCAATCTCGCGACCGCCGCTGCCATAGTCGCGTGAGAGGGTGACGACTGGCCGCTCCGCACCTCGTCCACCGTGCATTTCGGCAGCATGCGCCTTGAGGATGGCTTCCACCAGCTTTGTTGCGTCCACGGTCATGGGGCAGGGTTCCTGAATTATCTGCTTGAAGCGTATAGAAAATGGCCTGAATTTACAAGATTCAGGCGCAGAGTGTGGCCGGTTTATGAAAATTTCCGGCCAAATGAGAATTGAGGATGTTCATATCCTGAAATTGGTGGTAATGTGACTATGAATATAAGCATATTAAAATTTTTTAATAGTTAAATGAGCTGATACCCTGTCGAACTCAAATTTTCTGTTGGAGATTAATGCCATGAAAACAAAACAAATAATATTTTCCAGTGTCCTGGCGGCGTGCTCGCTTCCTCAACTGGCCTCCGCAACCAACGGCATGAATATGGAAGGCTATGGCGCTACGGCTATGGGCATGGGCGGCGCTTCGATGGCCTACGATAACGGCACGGCGGCGATGATGAACAACCCGGCGACGCTGGCGATGATGGATGAGGGGACCAATCTTGATCTGGCGCTCGGTTTTCTCTCGCCGCAGGTGAAATCATCCGCCGGCGGCACGACATCGCGGTCCAGCGCCGACATGTTCGGCGGCCCGGCCTTCGGCTTGGTCCGCAAGCAGAACGGGCTGCTGTTCGGCATCGGCATGTACGGCCAGGGTGGCATGGGCACCGAATACGGCAACGACTCGATTTTTTCCAATCCCGCCGGTCAGACCCCATCTCCCGGTTTGGTCAACCGCTCTGAGGTCAGCGTCGGCAGGGTGATTTTTCCCTTGGCTTACGACGTGAGCCCGAACCTGAAAATCGGCGGCTCCGTGGATTACGTCTGGGCGGGCATGGATCTGAAAATGGCGGTCAACGGGGCATCCTTTCTGCAAATGGCGGGTGGCACCTCGCCGATGGCTACGGCTTCGGGACCTATGGTCGGCGCTTTCGGCGGCATGATGGGTAGCGCACCCGGCCAGATAGGCGCCGTCAACTGGGGCTATTTCGATTTTTCCAACCAGAATGACTTTACCGGCCAGGCGGTCGGCACCGGCTATGCCGGCAAGATCGGTTTTACCTACAAGCTGGACAGCAAGACCACCATCGGCGCCACCTATCATTCCAAGACCCGCTTGAGCGACCTGGAGGCGCAGGATGCCACGGTGTCCTTCAACGTCGACATCAATTCAGGGCCAACCAACCTGGCTATCCCGGTCAGTGGAAAAATGACCGTAAAGGATTTCCAGTGGCCGGAAACCCTTGGTTTCGGCATCGCCTACGAGGCGAGCGAGAAGTGGATGCTGGCGGCCGACTACAAGCGCATCAACTGGGCGGAGGTGATGAAGAACTTCAGGATGGAGTTTACCCCGGCCGGCAATACCGGCATGGTGGCCGCCTTCAACGGGCTGCCCATGGATGTGGTGTTTTACCAGGACTGGAAAGACCAGGATGTGGTGATGCTCGGTGCCGCCTACCGCATGACCGACGCGCTGACCCTGCGTGCCGGCCTCAACATGGCCAACAATCCGGTGCCGGATACCTATCTCAACGCGCTGTTCCCCGCCATCATCAAGAATCACGTCACCGCCGGCTTCGGCTATAACGTCAGCAAGAAGTCGCATCTCGAGCTGGCCTTCAGCTATGCCCCCAAGGTGACGGCGACCTCGGGCGTGACCGGCGTGACGATCAGCCACGAGCAGTACAACGGGCAGCTGGTTTACAGCACCCATTTCTGAGCAGCCGCTCAAGCGGAAATCACCTCGAACTCCTTCCGGGCGGGAGCGGCAGCCATTTCCGTCCAGGGATCCTTGGTATCCTGCAGCGCGAACAGCAGCCGCTCATAAAGCGCTTTGCGGTTTTCGGCGTCATCGACCACCCTTGCCTTGACGTAATCCAGGCCGACGCGCTGCACCCAGTGCACGGTCCGGTCCAGGTAGCGCGCCTCCTCGCGGTAAAGCTGGAGGAAGGCGCCGCTGTATTCCAGCACTTCCTCGGCCGTTTTCACCTTGGCGAAGAATTGCGCCACCTCGGTCTTGATGCCGCCGTTTCCGGCGACGTGGATTTCCCAGCCGGAATCGACGCCGATGATGCCGACATCCTTGATCGCCGCTTCGGCGCAATTGCGTGGACATCCCGACACGGCGAGCTTGACCTTGTGCGGCGCCCACATCTTCCAGAAAGTTTTTTCCAGATCGATGCCCTTCTGGGTCGAGTTCTGCGTGCCGAAGCGGCAGAACTCGCTGCCCACGCAGGTTTTCACCGTGCGTAGCGCCTTGCCGTAGGCATGGCCGGAGGGCATATCCAGGTCGGCCCACACCTGAGGCAAATCTTCTTTCTTGATTCCGAACAGGTCGATACGCTGTCCGCCGGTGACGCGGATCATCGGCACCTGGTACTTGTCGGCCACATCGGCGATGCGGCGCAGCTCGCCGGCGCTGGTCAGGCCGCCCCACATGCGCGGCACCACCGAGAAGGTGCCGTCCTTCTGGATGTTGGCGTGCGCCCGCTCGTTGATGAAGCGCGATTGCGGGTCGTCGGCGGCCTGTTTCGGCCAGGTCGAGATCAGGTAGTAGTTGAGTGCCGGTCGGCAGCTGGCGCAGCCGTTCGGCGTGCGCCATTCCAGGAATTTCATGGTGTCGGGAATGGAAAGCAGCTTGTGCTCGCGGATAGCCGCACGCACTTCCTCATGGGTGTGCTCGGTACAGCCGCACATCGACTTCGCGGCGGGCGCGGCAGAATAATCCCCGCCCAGCGTGGAAGCCAGGATCTGCTCCACCAGGCCGGAGCACGAGCCGCACGAACCGGACGCCTTGGTGTGCTTGCGCACGTCCTCGATGGTGAACAGCCCCTTTTCCTTGATCGCCTTGACGATCGTGCCCTTGGAGATGCCGTTGCAGCCGCATACCTCCATCTCATCCGTCATGGCGGCGGCGTGGGTCTTGCCCTGGTGACCGCCGGTGCCGAGGTTGGCCTGGCCGAACATCAGGTGGTCGCGGATTGCGCCGATACACCGGCCTTCCCGCAACAGCTGGAAATACCATGCGCCGTCTGTCGTGTCGCCGTACAGCACCGCGCCTTCGAGCTTGTTGTCGCGGATCACCAGCTTCTTGTAAATCCCGCCCACCGGGTCGGACAGCACGATTTCCTCGGCACCCTCGGCACCGCTGAAATCGCCTGCCGAAAACAGGTCGACGCCGGTCACCTTGAGCTTGGTCGAAACCGTCGAGCCGACATAGCGGCCGTATCCCAGCAAGGCCAGGTGGTTGGCACACACCTTGGCCATTTCGAACAGCGGCGCCACCAGGCCGTAGGACATGCCGCGATGGGCGACGCATTCGCCCACGGCATAGATGCGCGGATCGTAGGTCTGCATGGTGTCGTTCACCACCACGCCGCGATTGCAGTGGATGCCGGCGGATTCGGCGAGTGCCGCGTTGGGGCGGATACCGACAGCCATCACCACCAGGTCGGCAGGGATATCGCTGCCGTCCTTGAAACGCACACCGGCAACGCGGCCTTCAAGAGGAGAGAGAGCACTGCTGCCGATCAGCTGCTCGGTCTGCTTTTGCAGCAGGAATTTGAGCCCCTTCGCCTCCAGGTTGTTCTGCAACATGCGTGCTGCGGTCTGGTCCAGCTGACGCTCCATCAGCCACGGTCCAAGATGCACCACGGTCACATCCATGCCGCGCAGCATCAGGCCGTTCGCCGCTTCCAGTCCGAGCAGGCCACCGCCGATCACCACCGCATGCTTGTACCGGGTCGAGGCCTCCAGCATCGCATCGACGTCGCGGATGTCGCGGAAGCTCACCACGCCCTGCAATTCACAGCCGGGAACCGGCAGCATCACCGGATTCGAACCGGTCGCCAGCAGCAGGCGGTCATATTCCGCCACCGTGCCGTCTTCCGTCTCGACAGTACGGCGCTGGCGGTCGATTTTCGTGATCTGTTTGCCGAGGTGGAGCGTGATGCCGTTTTGCGCATACCAGTCCACATCGTTCAGCATGATGTCCTTGATGGTCTGCTCGCCCGCCAGCACCGGCGACAGCATGATGCGGTTGTAATTGGCATGCGATTCGGCGCCGAACACCGTGATGTCGTAAATATCCGGGGAAATTTTCAGCAATTCCTCTAAGGTTCTCACCCCGGCCATGCCGTTGCCGACCATTACCAGTTTCATTTTTTTCATGATTTCGCTCCTAAAAACTATAAATACAGGGACACCGGGAAAGACAAACTAAACCCAGATTGTCAGTTAGCCATAACACCGTTCGCCCTGAGCTTGTCGAAGGGCCGTTCATGGTTCGACAAGCTCACCACGAACGGCTTTGCGTGCGGTAATTCGCTTAATGGACAATTTAGGCTAGATACCCTGTGCCACTGAATCCCAGTGGTGAATAAACATCCGTTTAATCTCCGGTACGCACGAACCGCACTGCGTGCCACATTTGAGTTTTTCCTGTAACCCGGCGAAGTCCACTGCAGCCGTCAGCGCCTCATGGATTTCGTTCTCCGCCACGTTCAGGCAGTTGCAGACGATGCGCCCGCGTTGCGCAACGCCGGACGGTGGTGCGGCCAGAGGCGCCAGCAGCCAGGCGCGCACCGCCGCGACGGGCAGTCCTTTCGTCATGCCGTCCTTGAGCCATACGTGGGCGGCAATTTCGCCGGACAGGCGCGCCGCCACCACTTCACCGTCGCGCACCAGGATCCGTTTGGAAATGCCGCGGCGGACGTCACGGTAGGCCATGGCCGACAGATCGTCGTCCATCTCCAGCAGCCGGTCCAGTTCTGCCAGCCATGCGTTATCTACCGGGTTTTCAGCGGCGATGCGCAGGACCATGACCGGCTCATCCTGCCCGACCAGTCCCGCGCTGGCATAAGGGAATTGGGTCAGCAGGGGCTGCACCTTGAGCAGGTGACTGAGCGCATTATTCTTGCGCAGCACCACCATCTGCCAGGGCAGATCGGCCTTTTCCACCTGCACTGCCGCGTGCTTCAGTTCCGGCTGCCTGGAAACCGGGTCCGTTGCCGCGATCGTCAGCGCATTGCAGCCGAATCCACTGAGGAAATTTCCGCCCCAGTGCATGGGCAGGAAGGTCTGCGCAGTCTGCAGTTCGCTTGAAGTGCGAACCTTGATCACGATTTCGCCGCGCCGGCTTTTTACCCGGGCAAAACTCCCGTTCGCCAGTCCGCGCTGCTGCATGTCGGCCTGGCTCATGTCGAGGAATGGCTCCTCGGCATGGCCGTACAGTTTCGCCACCGTGCCGGTGCGGCTCATGCCGTGCCACTGGTCGCGCAGGCGGCCGGTTGTCAGGTGCAGGGGGTGTTTGGCATCGGTCTGTTCGGCCGGCACTCGGTAAGCGACAGGGGCGAAGCGGGCGCGTACGCTGGCCGTGGGGAATCTGCCGTCGCGGTAAAGCCGCGTCGTGCCGGTGGCTGCACCCTGCGGTAGCGGCCATTGTTGCGGGCCCAGCTCCTCGAGCATGGCGTAGGACAGGCCGGTGATATCGAGATCGCGACCGCGTGTGGTTTCGCGGTGTTCGTTGAAGATTTGCTCTACTCCGGAATAGGGAAACAGACGCTCCGTATCCGGATTTTCCAGCCGATCACCCAAGCGTCGCGCGAAATCCACCGCGATCTCCCAGTCAGTGCGCGCTTCGCCGGCCGGTTCGACGGCGGCCAGAACCCGGCTGATGCGGCGCTCCGAATTGGTCATGGTCCCTTCCTTTTCCGGCCAGGTCGCGGCAGGCAAAAGGACATCGGCGTAAGCTGCGGTTTCGGTATTGTGGTATGCCTCCTGCAGCACCACCAGTTCCGCCGTTTCCAGCGCGCGGCGCACCAGGCCCTGATTCGGCAGGGACTGTGCCGGGTTGGTGCAGGCTATCCACAGCGCCTTGATCTCGCCCCGCGCCGCAGCTTCGAACATCTCCACCGCAGTCTTGCCAGGCGTGGCTGGAACCGTGTCCACCCCCCACAGCCGCGCCACCTCGGCGCGGTGGGCTGGATCACTCAAATCGCGGTGGGCGGAAAGCAGAGTGGCCATGCCGCCCACCTCGCGCCCGCCCATGGCATTGGCCTGGCCGGTAAGGGAGAATGGCCCGGCACCGGGCCGGCCGATTTGTCCGCTGGCCAGGTGCAGGTTGATCAGGGCGGCGTTCTTGTCGGTGCCGTGGATGGACTGGTTCAGCCCCTGGCAGTACAGCGACAGCGTTGCACTTGACGCGCCGAACCATTTCGCCGCCTGCACGATATCCTGCTCGCTCACGCCGCAAATCATGGCGACCGATTTCGGCGTGTATTCGCGCACCGCTTCCTTGACCGCGTCGAACCCTTCCGTCATGGCGCCGATGTAGGCCATGTCGCACAGCCCTTCCCACATCAGCACATGGAGCATGCCATTGAACAACGCGACGTCGGTGCCGGGCTGGATAGCCAGGTGCAGGTCGGCGCCCGCTGCCGTGTCGGTGCGGCGCGGATCCACCACGATCAGTTTCAAATCGGGATTGGCCGCGCGTGCCGCCTCGATGCGTCGGAACACGATGGGATGGGCATAGGCCGTGTTCGACCCGGCGATGAAAATGCAGCTGGCCTGCTCGATATCCTCGTAGCAGCACGGTGGCCCGTCCGCACCGAATGCCGCCTTGTAGGCCGACACCGCCGAGGACATGCACAGGCGCGAGTTGGAATCCAGGTTGTTGGTGCCGATCAGCCCTTTGACCAGCTTGTTGAAGATGTAATAGTCCTCGGTCAGCAACTGGCCGGAAATATAGAAGCCGACGCTATCCGGCCCGTGCTCGCGGATGATTGCGGCAAACCGGTCGGCGACATGATCCAGGGCCTCGTCCCAGCTTGCCCTGTGCCTGGGTTCGCCTCGCCCGTGGCGCAGCTCCGGGAACAGCGCACGGGTTTCGTGCCCGGTGGTCAGGTGCAGGTTCGCGCCCTTGGTGCACAGCCGACCATGGTTGGCGGGGTGATCCGGGTCGCCGCGCACGCCGGTGACCCGGCCGCCGTCGCTTTCGACGATCACGCCGCAGCCGACGCCGCAGTAACAGCAGATGGATTTGGTTTCAGTCACGCAACCCCCTTTTTAAGCGCTGTGGTTAAACTTAAAAACGGCAATTTTTTAACCGCAGAGGCGCAGAGACGCAGAGGAATAAATGGGCTACAACAATTTTCGGCACCTCCGAATAGGTGAGGCCGCACAATTCTAGAATTCATTGTTTTTTCTCAGCGCCTCTGCGTCTCTGCGGTTCAACGGATTTTTTAGGTTAAACCTGAATAAACACCACGCCGGCCTCGACCTTGGCCGGAAAAGTCGAGGTTCCGCCCTCGTCCGGCGCCAACGCCCTGCCTTCCTGCAAGGCGATGTTCCAGCCGTGCATCGGACAGGTCACGTGCTTTCCGCAGACGATGCCCTGCGACAGCGGCCCGCCTTTGTGCGGACAGCGGTCTTCGAGCGCAAACACTTCGTCGCCATCGGTACGGAACAAGGCGATGCGGCCATGCTTGCTTTCGACCACACGCGAACCCAGTTGCGGAATTTCATCCAGGGCACAGATTTTTAGCCAGTCATTCATCATCAGCTCCAGTTCTCAGGCTGCCGGGCGCAGCTGCCGGCGATACAGGAAGTCCAGCACCGCACTGCGGTATTCGTGGTATTTCGGGTTGTTCGCCAGCGCCAGACGCTCGCGCGGGCGCGGCAAATTGACGGTCAGAATCTCGCCGATGGTGGCCGCCGGGCCGTTGGTCATCATCACGATGCGGTCGGACAGCAGGACGGCTTCGTCCACGTCGTGGGTCACCATGATCACCGTGCTTTGGGTTTCCGCGGCGATCTTCATCAGCTCGTCCTGGAGGTGGGCGCGGGTCAAGGCATCCAGTGCGCCGAACGGCTCGTCCATCAGCAGCACCTTGGGCTGCATGGAAAGGGCGCGGGCGATGCCGACCCGCTGCTTCATGCCGCCGGAAATCTCGTGCGGATACTTGTGCTCGGCATGGCTCAGACCGACCAGCGCGAGCGCCGCCTGGGTGCGCTTCTTCATGGTTGCGCTGTTTTCTGCACGGGCAAAGACTCGCTCTACCGCCAGGTGAACGTTCTCGAAGCAGGTCAGCCACGGCAGCAGGGAATGATTCTGGAACACCACCCCGCGTTCCGGACCAGGTCCGGCGATTTCCCGTCCGGCGCACAGCATCGCGCCGTTGCTGGGTATCGTCAGCCCGGCAACCAGGTTGAGCAGGGTGGATTTGCCGCAGCCCGAGTGACCGATCAGGGAGATGAACTCGCCCTGCGCGATGTTGAGGTTGATGTCGCGCAAGGCGACGAAGGGGCCTTTCTTGGTGTCGAAAGTCATTTGCACGTTTTCGACCTGGACGTATTTTTCCATGAACTTTTACTCCTTAAATCCTAACCGCAGAGACGCAGAGGCGCTGAGAAAACCTAGAATCCGCGCATTTCTCCGCGTCTCTGCGCCTCTGCGGTGAATACCTATTCATAACTAAACCGCTTGGCCAGCAGCACCAGCATCTGTTCCAGCAGCAAGCCGACGATGCCGACGATGAAGATGGCGATGATGATGTGCTCGACGTTGAGGTTGTTCCATTCGTCCCACACCCAGAAACCGATCCCGACGCCGCCGGTGAGCATTTCCGCCGCCACGATCACCAGCCAGGCCACGCCGATGGAGAGCCGGATGCCGGTGATCATGTAAGGCAGCACGGCGGGGAAGAGGATTTTGGTGAAAATCTTCCACTCCGACAGGTTGAGCACTTTCGCCACGTTCATGTAGTCCTGCGGAATGCGGTTTACACCGACTGCGGTATTGATGATCATCGGCCAGATGCTGGAGATGAAGATCACCCAGATCGCCGCCGGGTTGGCCGCCTTGAATACCAGCAGGCCGATCGGCAGCCAGGCCAGGGGGGAAACCGGGCGCAGCAGGCTGATGATCGGAGCGGTCATGGCGTTGAGGAACTTGAAGCGCCCGATCATGAAGCCGAGGGGAATGCCGATTGCCGCTGCCATGCCGAAGCCGATGGCGACCCTGTGCAGCGAAGCCAGGATGTTCCAGCCGATGCCCTGGTCATTGGGGCCTTTCTGGTAGAACGGGTCGCTGAACAGTTGCACTGCCGAAGCCCAGGTTTTCACCGGGCCCGGCAGGGCCGGTGTGGTCTGTGCAACCAGCGCCCAGATGCCGATGAACAGCAACATGCCGATCAACGGTGGGAGCAGGGTTTTGAGAATTGTGTTCATGTCTTCACCTTGCGTTGGTAATGAGTGATGGGTGATGAGCGAGGGTTTTTCCATTACCCATTACCAGCTTTCAAACCTTGACCTTGAATCCGGCGGCATAGGCCTTGGGGTTCTTGCCGTCCCACACCGTGCCGTCGATCATCTTGCTGCTGCGCATGACATCCTTGGGGATCGGCGTCTTGGTCTGCGTCGCAGCCTGCTTGTACAGTTCGACCTGGTTAACCTTCTTGGCCACGGCCAGATAATCCGGGTCTTCCTTGAGCAGGCCCCAGCGCTTGTGCTGGGTGAGGAACCACATGCCGTCTGACAGATAGGGGAAGTTCACCATGCCTTCCTCATAAAACTTCATGTAGTTGGCGTCCTGCCATTTCTTGCCGTTACCGTTGTCGTACTGGCCCAGCATGCGATCCTCGATCGAGTCGAAGTCGGTGTTGACGTAGGACTTCTCGGCAATGATCTTGGCGACGGAAGAGCGGTTTTTCAGGTCGTCGATGTACTTCGACGCGTCCAGGATGGCCATGATCATGGCGCGGGCGGTGTTGGGGTATTTCGCCACCCACTCCGCCGTGGTGCCGAGCACCTTTTCCGGATGATCCTTCCAGATGTCCTGGGTGGTTGCCGCCGTAAAACCCACGTTGTCGCGGATGGCGCGGGCGTTCCACGGCTCGCCCACGCAGTAGCCGTCCATGTTGCCGACGCGCATGTTGGCGATCATCTGCGGCGGCGGCACGGTGATGTTCTTCACCTCGCTAAAGGGGTTGACGCCATATGACGCCAGCCAGTAGTAGAGCCACATGGCATGGGTCCCGGTGGGGAAGGTCTGGGCGAAGGTGTACTCGCGCGGCTCGGCCTTGATCAGCTTGGCCAGCGACGTGCCGTCAACCGCGCCCTTGGCCTTGAGCTGGTTGGAAAGCGTGATGGCCTGACCGTTATGGTTGAGGTTCATCAGCACGGCCATGTCTTTTTTCTGGCCGCCGATGCCCACGTGCACGCCGTACATCAGGCCGTACAGCACATGGGCGGCATCCAGTTCGCCGTTCACCAGCTTGTCGCGTACCCCTGCCCAGGAGGCTTCCTTGCTGGGGGTGATCTTGATGCCGTATTTCTTGTCGAAGCCCATCACCGAGGCGATCACCACCGAAGCGCAATCGGTCAGAGGGATGAAGCCGATCCTGACCTCGGTCTTTTCCGGCGTGTCGGAACCTGCCGCCCAGGCGCCGCTCCGAATGGCCGGATCGACCATGGACATCAAGGCCCCGGCTCCCAATAAAGTTGCTCCTTTTTTCATGAAATCTCTCCGGCTGTTTTTGAAATCTTCACGCATGGTTTTCTCCTAAATAAAAGAAATAAAAAAAGGCGTCACATCCGCGTAAGGGATTACCCCCGCGAATGGACGCCTTTGTCCTTTGTAGCCAACCGTCGTTGGTCAGCTCAGATTTGATTCGGTTACCGAGGCCCGTCGTTGGGCCGTTTGTTTACGTAAGAGCAATACCCGTGCCAGAATTGTTTAGCCCAGCAAATCCGTGATCTCGATCAGCTGACGGGCCACGTCCGCCAGGCGCGAGCCCTTGTCCATGGCCGCTTTGCGCAAAGCCTGATAAGCCTCATCCTCGGACCAGCCGCGCTGCTTCATGAGTATCCCCTTGGCACGCTCTACATCCTTGCGCGCCGAAAGCTGGTTTTCCGCTTTTTCCAGATCGACCCGCATCGCCTGAAACTCGTTGAAACGCGCAATCGCCGCGTCCATGATGGGCCGCAAACGCTCGCTTTTCATGCCGTCCACCACATAAGCGCTGACCCCGGCGCGAATGGCGGCGCGGATCTTGTCGCTATCATCATCGTGGGTAAACATCACGATCGGGCGCGGCTGATCGCGTCGGATCACGCATAAATTTTCCAGCGTATCGCGATCCGGCGACTCGGTATCCAGAATGATCAGATCCGGTTTCAGTTCGGCCACCAAGCCAGGCAGATCGGCACTGGCGGAGACATGAGCCGCAATCTTGCACCCCGCATCCAGCAAGGCTTGCTTGAGGAGCGCCGCGCGTTCGAAGGTTTCGTCCACCAGCAAGACTCGAAGAGGGGATTCGGATGGATAGACGGGGGATTTCATACCCTGCGAACAACGCAATTCCCATACCATGGCAGGCAACTGATTGATCCTGATAAAAATCAGTAAACAGAGCGGGTATGGTCAGGAGTCAGAACCTCATGGACGCACCAAAAACGGGCGCTATTTGAGCCAAATGCGCCAAACTGGCGCCGATTCCAGGAAAGGGGGGCAGTCCTTGTCCGGTCTGAACTGGATTACTTGCGGTTCTTGGCCAGGAAGCGATCCAGTTGGCTGGCAAAGGCCTTTCGGTCGCTCTGGCTGAGCGATGAAGGGCCGCCGGTTTCCACGCCGCTGCTGCGCAGGGTGTCCATGAAATCGCGCATGTTCAGGCGCTCGCGTATCGTGTCCGGGGTATAAAACTCGCCCCTGGGGTTGAGTGCGTGGCCGCCTTTTTCGATGACCTCGGCGGCCAGCGGGATGTCGGCGGTGATCACCAGGTCGCCTTGTTCCAGATGCTGGACGATCTTGCCATCCGCCACATCGAAACCGGCGGGCACCTGTATGGCCTTGATATAGCGCGATGGCGGGGTGCGCAGGAGCTGGTTGGCGACCAGCGTGAGCGAAATCTGCGCCCGCTCTGCGGCGCGATACAGGATTTCCTTGATGGCGCCGGGGCAGGCATCGGCATCAACCCAGATTTGCATGGATTGCTCTTTCGATAAACCTGGATAATAGCGGTTTTTAGGTTTATTTCATTTTGGAGGGCAGCCGGATCGTCTCGCCGGCAACCATGAACGCGCCTTTTCCGAGATGATGAATTGTCCGCGGATGTTTTATCGATGGGTCTATCCACGCCTTGAGCACCTCAAGGATAAAGAAGTTGTATTGGGTCACCATCTTCCCGTCGATGACCTTGCATTCAAGACTGGCATAGCATTCGTCGATGAGGGGCGCCTTGACGCACGAGGCCGCCACCGGCGTGAGGCCAAAGTCCTTGAACTTGTCGATGCTTCGTCCTGACGTGTTGCCGCAGCCCACTACCTTTTCCGCCAGCTCCACCGTCGGGATGTTGATCACGCATTCCCTGGTGGCCTTCAGGATGTCGAACGAGTAGTTCCGGTTGCTGATCACGCAACCCACGAGCGGCGGTTCAAATTCAATCATGGTGTGCCACGACTGGGTCATGATGTTCGCCCGCTCCTTGCCGGCGGTCGTGACTAGCACGACCGGCCCCGGTTCGAGCAGGCTGTAGACCTTGGACAAGGGAAAGGATTTCTTCGCCATCTCGGCCCCCCGTTTCAAGAATTCGAATTACCCTAAAAACCTCTTTTATCCACAGATAAACACGGATTACCACAGATACCAAAAGTAGGCGCCTCTAAGCGAAACAATGTGTTATTGAGGATTCGCACCTCACCAAAAATGTGATTAGGGTGAGAATTGTAACTCACTGATAATCTGTGTATATCTGTGTTAATCCGTGGCTGAACTGCTTTTTTAGAACTACACCCCGTTCTTCTTCAGCCAAGCCTGCATACGCTTCCATCCGTCTTCGGCGGCATCCTTGCGGTAGCTGGGCCGGTAATCGGCGTGAAAGGCATGGGGCGCGTCGGGATAGACATGAATCTCGGACTTGCCGCCGGCCTTCTTGATGGCGGCACGCATGTCCTCCACATCCTCCAGCGGGATTCCCTGATCCTGGCCGCCGTAAAGCCCGAGTACCGGCGCCTTCAGTTGCGCCGCCAGATCGAGCGGGTATTTCGGCGTAAGCTCGCTCCCCACCCCGTCGATCCGGCCGTACCAGGCCACGGCAGCCTTGAGGCGGGGGTTGTGGGCAGCGTAGAGCCAGGTGATGCGTCCGCCCCAGCAGAAGCCGGTTACCGCAAGGCGCGAAGTGTCGCCGCCATGGACCTTGGCCCACACTTCGCAGGCATCGAGGTCGCTCATGACCTGAGCATCCGGCACTTTGGCGACGATGTTGTCGAGGATGTCCTGGATGCTGCTGATTTTTCGCGGATCGCCATAGCGCGCAAACAGTTCCGGGGCGATGGCCAGATAGCCGAGTTTGGCCAGCCGCCGGCAGATATCGGCGATGTGTTCGTGGACGCCGAAGATCTCGGAAACCACCAGGATGACAGGAAAATCGGCGCCTAGGTCCGGTTGAGCACGATAAGCGACCATTTCGCCATCGCTGACGGGAACCTTGATTTCTCCCGCAATCAGGCCATCGGTGCCGGTTTTGATAACGGTCTCGGCCATGACCGGCTGCGTGGCGAGGGCGAAACCCACGCCCAGCATGGTAATGACGAAAGCACGGCGGGTGTAGGGGATGTTGGGAACCAGGCTGTCGAATTCGGGGTTGCTGGATTGGGTAGTCGTTTTGCTCATCTCGTTGACTCCAATGTAGAACAGAATGGTGTAGCCTGTAGTCAGACGCCAATTACGCTAATAGCGCCAGGAGCAGATATTCAGTCACTCTCGGGGTTTTTTCTCCAGATATTGCAACTTCTCCTCAACACCATTCCATTTCTCTGCCTCGGGAAGAGGGTCCTTCTTCGAAGTGATGACTGGCCAGGTTTTTGCCAGTTCCGCATTGATTTCGAGGAACTTCTCCTGCCCCGGCGGCAGGTCCGCCTCGGGAAAGATCGCTTCAGCCGGACACTCCGACACGCATACGTCGCAATCGATGCATTCATCCGGATCGATCGCCAGAAAATTAGGTCCCTCGTGAAAGCAGTCCACCGGACAAACAACCGCGCAGTCGGTGTACTTACAGAGAATGCAGTTTTCGGTCACGACATAAGTCATTTGCAGTACTCCCTATCCAGTATCTTCTTTATCCCAGGCGCAACCATTTAAAAATAGCAGATTGAGTTATGCGTGATACCTGAAAAATTGGTGCCACAACCCTGTAATTTCAGGAACGGTACGGTCTCCAGAAAACCTCCGCCTTGGAAGTGTTGCCTTTTGCCCATGGGCGGATGGGCGCTTGGTGTCAAAATCAGTCATTCGCGGGCTGGGCCGCCTTCGTGCCGGCCAGCTGTCAGTGGCAGGCTTACCCGCACCGTCGTGCCTTTGCCCGCCGCGCTGGTGATTAGGGCCGTTCCGCCCACCATGGCGGCGCGTTCCCTGATCCCGAGCAAGCCGAAGGATTTTGCTTTCTGGATATTCAGGTCGAAGCCTTTTCCGTTATCCTTGACCGTCAATACCAGCGAGGTATCCCATTCGCTCAAGACGATGCTGACCCTGTTTGCCTTGGCGTGCTTCGCCACGTTGGTCAGCGACTCCTGAATAATCCGGAAGATGGTAGTGGATTGATTTTCGTCCAGCGTCAGCGCTTCCTCGGGCAGGTGAAGGTCGCATTCTATTTCCGTGTTCTTCTCGAATTCCTGCACATACCTTTCGATTGCAAACTTGAGCCCCACTTCATCGAGCAGGGTAGGCCTCAACTCGGTGACGGCCCGCTGCATTGCCTGAATTCCGGCGGCAACCAGCTTCCCCAGGCCGGCCACCTTAGTCTGGATATCCGTCATTTCAGCGGGGATCTGCTCCGCCAGCATGGATACATTGATGTTAAGCGCGGCCAGCACGCCGCCCATCTCGTCATGGAGTTCGCGCGCGATTCGCTTTTGTTCATCCTCCCTGACTACTTCCAGGTGGGTAGTGAGCTTTTCCAGCTCTTTGTAGGACTCGTTGAGTCTTTCCTCCCCGAGTTTGCGTTCCGTGATATCCACCGCGATGCCCAGAACGTTCACCGAGCCATCGCTCTGCTGCTTCATCGGGACTTTGGTGACATGGAGCCAGCGCTCTTTGCCACCCAGGAAATTTTTTGCGACGAACGTCACCGTCCGCCCGCTCGCGATCGCCTCGCGGTCGGCTTGGAGATGGGGCTCGAACTCTTCCCTGTTCCGGAACAGTTCGGCGGCGTCCATCCCGATTAGCTCCTGCACTGTCTTGCCATGCAGCGTCGCCATGGCCTGGTTGACCAGCAAGAATTTCCCCTTGGCATCCTTGACGAAAATCAGGTTCGGATCGGTGTCGATGACCTGGAGGATGAAATTTTTTTGCCGCCTCAGCGCTTCCTCGGCCTGCTTGCGCTCGGTGATATCCTCGGTCGTTCCTATGGAGCGAATCGGACGGCCTTCGTGATCGTACTGCGTTTCGCACCATTCCTGGACAAATTTGACCCGCTGGTCCGGGAAGAGAAGCCGGTGGACAATAGTATATGGGGTCCTGTTCTTCAGCGAGTCGGTGTAAGCCTTGTCCACCATCGCCCGGTCATCCGGGTGTACCGCATCCAGGAAGGCTTCGTAGGAGGCGTCGAACAAGGCCGGGTCGACTTCGAAGATGCGGAAATTTTCTTCCGACCAGAAGAGGATAGCGTTTCTATGGTCCAGCTCCCAGCTCCCGATGTGGGCCATCTGTTGCGATGCTTTCAGCAAGGCCTCGCTCTTCCGCAGGGCGCTTTCGGCCCGTTTGCGCTCGGTGATGTCGCGGATGATGGCCTGGAAATACCTTTCCCCTTCAATGGTGATCGCGCGCACGCTGCTCTCGACGGGAAAAACGGCGCCATTCTTGCGGACATGCACCGATTCGAACTTCAAGCCTTCCTTTTTTTCGATTTCCTCCAGCCGCGAGCGCAGGTCGATCCCCGGGGCAAGCAAAGCGCCCAGCGACATGGTCTTGAGTTGTTCTTTCGGATAGCCGTATGCCAAAGCCGCCCGGTCATTGGCCTCCACAATCCTGCCCTGGGCATTCAACAGCAGGACAATGTCGTTCGCGTATTTGGTCAGATAGTCGAAGTGCTTTACGAGCATCTCGCGTTCGACCGCCCCATCATGCTGCATCTTAAGGTGCGCGTAGCGCGCCCGGTATCCCTTGAACCAGACGAAGACCAGGGCGCCGCCAAGCACGGCAAAAGCAAAGCCCAGCCCGGTCACCCATCGCTGAAGAATGTTGACCGGGGCAAAAAGTTCGGCCTTGTCGATTTTTGACACCATGAACCAGGGGGTATCGGGAACCCTGCGCAGGGTCGCGATCACGGGAACCCCGCGGTAATCGATGCCTTCCGTGACTTTGGCCGATCCGAGCATCGCCTGAGCGCCCGGCAGTTGCTTGTTGGTGAGAGGGATGCGCAGAGACAGCGCGGCGCCTTTTTTATGGCGCAATTCACTGAGGAACAGAACATCGTCGCCATCCCGCCGCACCAGCAGTGTCTCTGTGCTCTGGCTCTTGATCGGCCATGACTGGACCAGGGGGTAGAGAAACGAATCGGGGTCGATTTCGAACAGCAGGGCGCCAACGATACGTGTGGCATTATTCTCATCGGTTACCCTGAGTGGCGCCACGCTGTCGATCTTGATCCTGTTGTCCTTGTGGCCTTCCTTGTGCAAGTCCGAGAATAGTACGCGTTGGCTGCGCATCGCTTCAACGGCGAGTTTTATTGCCTCTGTGTCCGGCGCATAGCTGTCATTCGTCGAGATCCTGGTTGCGCCTTCCTTGTCGAGCAGCGAGATGGTCCTATAGTTCTGCACCTGCCGTAAGCCGGTGAGGATGCTCAGGATCCTTTCCTTGCGTTTGTCTGCTTGCGCACCTTCGCGTAGCCACAGGTCAACTTCGTCGGGAAGCAGCGAGTTGTTCAAAAACATTTCTGCCCGCTGCCTATGGGCCTCGCGCCAGGCGACAATTTGCGCGACTTTCAGATCGGCCATTGCGCCGAGGTTCTGAACTTCTTTTTCTGTTATGGATTTCTTGTTTTGTTCAAAGATGGCATAGCCGGCCGCACCGATCAAAAAAGTGAGCAGAATGAACGCCAGCAGCGGAATCCAGGTGGGGATGCCGGAAAATCGAGGGGATTTGTTTTTCGAATCAGACGCAGTCATGCTCTTTGGCTTGGATCTTGTCCATCGTCGTTCCAAAAAAGTCAGGGATGTCAAAAAAAGTATAACACCACCTTAATGGCACGGACTAACTACCCCTTCACCCCTTCCCAAGCCTTCTGCAACCTTTTGACCGATACCGGATAAGGCGTCTTCAACTCCTGCGCAAACATCGACACCCTCAGTTCCTCGATCATCCAGCGGAATTTGTCCAGCTCCGGGTCGCTGATCCCTTCCTTGCGGTGCTTCTCCAGCCGCTTCTGGTAATCCTGCCACAGTTCGCGGATGGCGGCCGTCCATTTGGCGTCGCGCTCGACCGCGCCGGAGAGCTTTTCCAGTCGGCGCACGGTGGCCTTGAGGTAACGCGGCAGGTGTTGCAACTGCTCCCACGGTGTGGCGGTGAGAAATCCTTTGTAGACCAGGTTGGCGAGCTGCTCGCGGATGTCGGCGGCGACGTTGTCGGGCGGTTTGGCGGCGAGCCTGGCCTGTATCGTCTGGTAGTCGGCGGCGATGGTGGCAAGGATGCGGCAGGCGGCGTCCGATACGGCAGCCAGGCGGGTGCGGGCGCGGTCTTTCTGGGTGGCGAAGGCCTTTGTGGTGCGGGGCAGTTCGTCGTCGCCGATGAAGGCGCGGTCGGTGATGGCGGTGAGCAGGTCTTCCTTCAGGTCGTCCGGGTTCGCGACGGCGCGCAGCAGGATGGCGGTCTGGGTGAAGCCGGGCAGGCTTTTTTCCAGTTGCTTCATCTGCGGGTTGAGGGCGAGCCGTAGCAGCCGGCGCACCCCGGCGCGCATGGCGGTATCCGCCGCTTCGGGGGTGTCGAACAGGCGGATCGAGACCGAATCGCCGTCGTCTTCCAGCGCCGGGTAGCCGGTGAGCTGCTGGCCGCCGCGGGTGAAGGCGATCATCGAAGGCAGGTCGCCGAAATCCCAGTTGGTCAGGCCTTCCTTTTCGATGTCGAGTTCGGGCGTTTTGGCGAAGGTGAGGCGCGCGGCCTGGCCGAGTTTTTCCTTGAGCGCGGCGAGGTCGCGGCCGGAAGCCATTTCGGCGCCAGCCTCGTCCACCACCTTGAAGTTCATGCGCAGGTGCGGCGGCAGGTCGGCGTCCTTCCAGGTGTCGGGCGGGACTTCCTGGCCGGTTTTTTTGCGGATGAAGGCGGCGAGGGATTCGGCGAGCAAGCCCTGGCCGGGCGTCATAGATTCCAGCGCGGCGGTGACAAAATCCGGCACCGGCACGCAGGCGCTGCGCAATCGCTTGGGCAGCGATTTGACCAGCACGGTGAGCTTTTCGCGGATCATGCCCGGCACCAGCCAGTCGAAGCGCTTGGCGTCCATCTGGTTCAAGAGGTGCAGCGGCACGGTGAGGGTGACGCCGTCCAGCGGGTGGCCGGGCTCGAAACGGTAGCTGAGGCGGCAGGCGGTTTCGCCCACGCTTAAGATTTCTGGAAACAGCTCGACGGTGACGGCATCGGCGCCGTGGCGCATCAGGTCGTCGCGGCTCATGTACAGCAGGCGCTTGTCCTTGGCTTCCGCACCGCGGCGCCATTTGTCGAAATCGGTGCCGTTGTGGATGCCATCCGGGATGCGGACGTCGTAGAAGGTGTAAATGCGCTCTTCGTCCACCAGCACGTCCTGGCGGCGCGACTTGTGTTCCAGTTCCTCGACTTCAGCGACGAGCTTGCGGTTGTGCTCGAAGAACGGGGCGCGGGTGTTGAATTCGCCCGCCACCAGGGCGCCCTTGATGAAGATGTCGCGCGACTCGGTTGGATTGATGGTGCCGTAGTGGACGCGGCGGCGCGGCACCAGGGTCAGGCCGTAGAGGCTGACGCGTTCGAAGGCGGCGACTTGGGCGGTGGCCTTTTCCCAGTGGGGGTCGAAGTAGTGGCGGCGCAGCAGGTCGGCGGCGACCTTTTCCACCCACTCCGGTTCGATCTTGGCGGCGCAGCGGGCGTAGAGCTTGGTGGTTTCGGTCAGCTCCGCCGCCATCACCCATTTCGGCGCCTTCTTGTAGATCACTGAGCCGGGAAAGAGGTGGAACTTGATTTCGCGCGCCCCAGCGTATTCCTGGGTTTCGGTCTTGACGCCGAGATTGCCGAGCAGCCCCGCGAGCAGGGCGCGGTGGATCTCCTCGTAGCTGGCCGGGGTCTGGTTCGGGCGCAGGCCGATCTCGACGACTTGGGCGTGGAGCTGGCCGTGGATTTCGCGCCACTCGCGCAAACGCGTGGCGGAGAGGTAATGCTCGCGGCACAGGTCGAGCAGCTTGCGGTTGGACTTCTTGTGCTTCAGCGCCTCGTCGTAGAACGCCCACAGCTTGATGTAGGCGATGAAGTCGGAGTTGTCGTCCTGGAACTGACGGTGCTTGTCGTCCGCCGCCTGCTGACGTTCCATCGGCCGGTCGCGCGGGTCCTGCACGGACAGCGCTGAAGCGATGATCAGCACTTCGGTCAGGCAGTTTTCCGCCTTGGCCGCCAGGATCATGCGGCCGATGCGCGGGTCGATCGGAAACTTCGCAAGCTGGCGGCCGGTTTCGGTCAGCGCGCGCTGCGCGTCCACCGCGCCGAGTTCTTCCAGCAGCTTGAAGCCATCAGCGATGGCGCGGGAGTCGGGCGGTTCGAGGAACGGGAAGTCCTCGATGTCGGCCAGGCCCAGCGCCTTCATCCGCAAAATCACGGCGGCGAGGTTGCTGCGGCGGATTTCCGGGTCGGTGAAGGCGGGGCGGGTGTTGAAATCCTCCTCCGCGTACAGCCGCACGCACACCCCGCTCATCACCCGACCGCAGCGGCCGGCGCGCTGGTTGGCGGAGGCCTGGGAGATTTTCTCCACCTGCAGGCGTTCCACCTTTGATCTATAGCTGTAGCGCAGCAGGCGGGCGTAGCCGGGGTCGATGACGTAGCGGATGCCGGGCACGGTGAGCGATGTTTCCGCCACGTTGGTGGCGAGCACGATGCGGCGCGCCCCACCGGGCTTGAACACGCGTTCCTGCTCGGCGGCGGAAAGGCGGGCGAACAGCGGCAGGATTTCGCTGCCTGCGGGATGGTGCTTCCTCAGTGCCTCGGCGGTGTCGCGGATTTCGCGTTCGCCGGGGAGGAAGATCAGGATGTCGCCGGAGCCGGTGCGCGATACCTCGTCCACCGCGTCGAGGATGGCTTCCTCGATGTCCGATTCGCTGTTCGCTTCCTCGACTTTTCCGGCCTCGACCTTGCGCTGGTGCAGCGGCCGGTAGCGCATTTCAACCGGGTACAGGCGGCCGGAAACCTCGATCACCGGGGCGCCGTCGAAGTGCCGGGAAAACCGCTCCGCGTCGATGGTGGCCGAGGTGACGATGACTTTCAGGTCGGGGCGCTTGGGCAGGATCTGCTTCAGGTAGCCGAGCAGGAAGTCGATATTGAGGCTGCGCTCATGCGCCTCGTCGATGATGATCGTGTCGTAGGCGGTAAGGAAGCGGTCGTTCTGGGTTTCCGCCAGCAGGATGCCGTCGGTCATCAGCTTGATATAGCTGTCCGGGCTGGTGTGGTCGGAAAAGCGTACCTTGTAGCCCACCACCTGGCCGAGCGGGCTCTTCAGCTCCTGCGAGATGCGCGCGGCCACGGTGCGGGCGGCGATGCGCCGCGGCTGGGTGTGGCCGATCAGGCCGGCCGCGCCGCGCCCAAGCTCCAGGCAGATTTTCGGCAGCTGTGTGGTCTTGCCCGAGCCGGTTTCGCCGCAGACGATGACCACCTGGTTGGCGGCGATGGCGGCGGCGATCTCCGTGCGCTTGCCCGAGACCGGCAGCTCTTCGGGATAGATGGGAACGGGCAGTCGCTCCAGCCGTTGCTTCAGCCGACCGACCGAGCGCGCCATGGCGCTTTCCAGTTGCTGCAGCGGGCCGTCGGCTGGCTTGTTGGCGGCGGCCAGTGAGCGCAGCTTGTCGAGTTGCCGCCGGAAAGCGTGGCGGTCGGAGATCATGCAGGCGGGAAGCGCGGCGGCGAGGGTTCGGAGTGTTTGTTGCACGGCGGTTTGCGGGTAAGCTGGCGTAGCGGGAATTATACACTTTGAACATCCCGAGAAATTATTCGAGTTGCCCGGTCGTTATGTGGAGAGCGATTTTTCTGCCGTTTTTGATCCAATTGATACTTGTATAAGACATCTTACCTAGATAACATTATAAAAATTGCCTGGCTTGCCCGGTCATGATAGTTTGAACGGGTGAGCGCAGGTTTTGTCTATGTAAAATGGATTGTTTAAAGGGGTGTTTCGATGTCACAAGCGCGCATGGTTACGATCGACGGCAACGAGGCCGCTGCCTATATTGCCCACCTGACCAATGAGGTGATCGCGATCTACCCGATCACCCCTTCCACGCCGATGGGCGAATATTCCGATGCCTGGTCGGCGCAGGGCCTCAAGAATCTGTGGGGCACCGTGCCGGAAGTGGTCGAGATGCAGAGCGAGGGCGGTGCCGCCGGGACGATCCACGGTGCATTGCAGACCGGTTCGCTGGCGACCACCTTCACCGCCTCGCAGGGCCTGCTGCTGATGATCCCCAACATGTACAAGATCGCCGGCGAGCTGACCCCCTTCGTCATGCACGTCGCGTCGCGCTCGCTGGCGGCGCAGGGGCTGTCGATTTTCGGCGACCACAGCGACGTCATGTCGGCGCGCTCCACCGGCTTCGCTTTCCTCTCCTCCAATTCAGTGCAGGAGGCGATGGACATGGCCTTGATCGCCCAGGTCGCGACGCTCGAATCGCGTTTGCCGATCCTGCACTTCTTCGACGGCTTCCGCACTTCCCACGAGGTGGCCAAGGTCGAGCAGGTGCCGCGGGAAGTGGTGCGCGAGATGATCGACGACAAGCTGGTGTTCGCCCACCGCGCCCGCGCCCTGACGCCCGACCATCCGGTGATCCGCGGCACCTCCCAGAATCCGGACGTGTATTTCCAGGGGCGCGAGACCGTCAACGCCTATTACAGCGCCATGCCCGGCATCGTGCAGAAGGCGATGGACAAGTTCGCCAAGCTGACTGGGCGCCAGTACCAGCTGTATGAATACGTCGGCGCGCCCGACGCCGACCGCGTGGTGATCCTGATGGGTTCCGGCGCGGAAGCGGTGGAGGAGGTCGTCGAGCACCTCAATATCCACGGCGAGAAAGTCGGCGTGCTGAAGGTACGCCTGTATCGCCCGTTCGCGGCGGACGAGCTGCTCAAGGCAATTCCTGCCACGGCCAGGCGCATTGCCGTGCTGGATCGCACCAAGGAACCGGGTGCCGACGGCGAGCCGCTTTACAAGGACGTGGTGACGGCGCTTGCCGAAGCCTACACCGCCGGCGCGAGCAAGTTCACCGCCCTGCCGCGCGTGGTGGGCGGTCGCTACGGCCTGTCCTCGAAAGAATTCACGCCGGGCATGATCAAGGGCGTGTTCGACGAGCTGAACAAGGACCAGCCGAAAAACCACTTCACCGTCGGCATCTTCGACGATGTCACCCATACCAGCCTGGACTGGGACCCCGATTTCCGCACCGACGCCGGCAACGGCGTGATGCGCTGCATGTTCTACGGCCTCGGCTCGGACGGCACGGTGGGCGCCAACAAGAACACCATCAAGATCATGGGCGAGGAAACCGAGCTTTACGGCCAGGGCTATTTCGTCTACGACTCGAAGAAGGCGGGCGCGGCGACCATTTCCCACCTGCGCTTCTCGCCCAAGCCGATTCATTCCCCCTATTTGATCGGCCACAACGAGGCCAACTTCATCGGCTGCCATCAGCCGGTGTTCCTGGACCGCTACGAGATGCTGGATTCCGCCGCCGAGGGCGCGGTGTTCCTGGTCAACACGCCGGAGCCGGCGGACAAGGTGTGGAGCAGCCTGACGCGCAGGATGCAGCAGCAGATCATCACCAAGAAAATCGAGTTCTACGTGATCGACGCCTACGCCATCGCCAAGGCGACCGGCATGGGCAGCCGCATCAACACCATCATGCAGACCTGCTTCTTCGCCATTTCCGGCGTGCTGCCGCGCGAGCTGGCGATCGAGAAGATCAAGCACGCCGCCGAGAAGTCCTACGGCAAGAAGGGCCGCGCGGTGGTCGAAGCCAACTGGAAGGCGATCGACGAGACTATCGCCAACCTGCACAAGATAGCCGTGCCGGCAGCCGCGAGCAGCGTCCACGAGATGCCGCAGCCGGTGCCGGCGTTCGCGCCCGAGTTCGTCAAGAAGATCACTGCCGAAATCATGGCCGGCCGCGGCGACCGCCTGCCGGTCTCGGCGATTCCCGACGACGGCACCTGGCCCACCGGCACTGCGGTGTGGGACAAGCGCAACCTGGCGCAGGAAATCCCGGTGTGGGACGAAGAGCTGTGCATCTACTGCGGCAAGTGCCCGTTCGTCTGCCCGCATACCGCCATCCGCTCCAAGGTGTTCCCCGCCGGACTGGCCAAGGACGCCCCGCCCACCTTCAAGCATATTCAGGTCAAGGGCAAGGAATTCGAGCAGGGCATGCACATCAGCTACCAGGTGGCGCCGGAGGATTGCACCGGCTGCGGCCTGTGCGTTGAAATCTGCCCGGCGGTGTCCAAAATCGACGGCCACAAGGCGCTGGAGATGCGGCCGCAGGCGCCGCTGCGCGAGGCCGAGCGGGCGAATTTCGAGTTCTTTCTCAAGCTGCCGGAATTCGACCGCACCCAGTTGCGCACCTCCACCATCAAGGGCGCGATGGTGATGGAGCCCTTGTTCGAGTTCTCCTCCGCCTGCGTCGGCTGCGGCGAAACGCCCTACATCCGCCTCGCCAGCCAGCTTTTCGGCGACCGCATGGTGATCGCCAACGCCACCGGCTGCTCCTCGATCTACGGCGGCAACCTGCCCACCACGCCCTACACCAAGAACGCCGAAGGGCGCGGCCCGGCCTGGGCGAACTCGCTGTTCGAGGACAACGCCGAATTCGGCCTGGGCTTCCGCGTCAGCATCGACAAGCACGCCGAGCAGGCGCGCGAGCTGCTGGAGGGGATGAAGGATAAAATCGGCGTCGAGCTGGCCGAATCCATCCTCAACGCCGACCAGTCCAGCGAGGCGGGCATCTTCGCCCAGCGCGAGCGCATCGAGACTCTGCGCGGCGCGCTGGCCGGCATCGACTCCGCCGAGGCGCGCAATCTGGAAAGCCTGGCCGACTACCTGGCGAAGAAGAGCGTGTGGATCATCGGCGGCGACGGCTGGGCCTACGACATCGGCTTCGGCGGCCTGGATCACGTGCTGGCATCGGGGCGCAACGTCAACATCCTGGTGCTCGACACCGAGGTCTATTCCAACACCGGCGGCCAGGCGTGCAAGGCCACCCCGCGCGGCGCCATCGCCAAGTTCGCCGCCGGCGGCAAGCACACCGGCAAGAAGGACCTCGGCCAGATCGCCATGAGCTACGGCCATGTCTACGTTGCCCATGTCGCCTACGGCGCCAAGGACATCCACACCCTGAAGACCTTCCTCGAAGCCGAATCCTTTGATGGCCCGTCGCTGATCATCGCCTACAGCCCCTGCGTCGAGCACGGCTACGACATGAGCAAGCAGCACCAGCAGCAGGAGCTGGCGGTCAGCACCGGTCACTGGCCGCTGTACCGCTACGACCCGCGCCGCGAGCAGGAGGGCAAGAACCCGCTGTCGCTGGATTCGCAAAAACCGGCGGTGTCCTACCGCGAGTTCATCCAGAACGAGCCGCGCTTCCGCGGACTGGTGAAGGAAATGGATAGCGACGGTGGGGAAGTGCTGGCGTTCTACGAAAATGAACTGCAGAAGCGCTTCGCTTTTTACGAGCAGATGGCGGGCGGAACCGGCAAGGGGGGCGAAACTGGCATCAAGAAGGAACCAATTGAAACTTGATTGGTCTTAGTTTAAGTAGTTCCTCCCCTTGGCCGTGCCGGTTTTCCGGCGCGGCATTTTTTTTGTCCATCACAAGGTTAAGACCACCGGCTTTAGCTGGTGATTGTCGAGTCGGTGGATGTCCATTTTTGCACCAGGCTGAATCCCACCGCCAGCAGCGTCGGACCGATAAAGAGGCCGACGAAGCCGAAAGCGAGCACGCCACCCATTACACCGAGCAACACCAGAAGAAACGGCAGGCTGCTGCCGCGGCTGATCAGCAGGGGTTTTAACACGTTGTCCACGCTGCTGATGAGGAAGAATCCCCACAGCAGCATGAAAATGCCCCATCCTGTGTCGCCCTGCTGGAACAGCCAGATTGCTGCCCCACCCCATATCAGGGGTGGGCCGATGGGAATCAGGGAGAGCAGGAAGGTGGCTACGCCGAGCAGCATGACGGCCGGCACGCCGGCGATGGCGAAACCGATGGTCGCCACGAAACCTTGTGCCAGAGCGGTTCCCAATAATCCATATGTGACATTGCGTACCGTGCTGTTGGTGATGACGAGCACATTCGTAGCATGAATCCCGGCCAGACGCTCCATCCCTACCCCGATCGATCGTATCAATGCCTCGCCATCGCGGTAAAAAAAGAAGCTGATGAAAGTGGCCAGACTCATTTCCAGGACGCCACGCCCCAGCAGTATTCCGCTTGCGAGGAGAAAATTCCTGGCGGGTTCCAGCAAGCTTTTCGCCAGGGCGAGCATTTCCTCCTTGCTGCTGACGATATTGTGCCAGTACTCCTCGATCGGCCCTCCCAACAGCGGCAGCCCTGTCAGCCATGCCGGCGGCTCCGGCGGTCCGGCTTCCATGGATTGCCTGACCGCATCGTAAAAGGCGGTGACATTGTCGGCGAGGTTGTACGCCACCAGGGCCAGCGGCAAAATGATCACCAGAATTAACGATAGCGTCATGGTGAGTGCCGCCAGAATTTGCCGGTTTTTCAGTTTGCGCAACAGCCAAAGATACTGGGGCCAGGTCGAGACGCAAACCACGGCGGCGAACAGCATGGCGGTCATGAATGGCCTCAGCACCAGGAAGCAACCCGCAACCAGAATGATCACGGCGGCAAGTTGCGCATAAATTTCGAATCGTTTTTTCACGGCATCAGGCCTTTTTTAACTGAGTGAATTGCAGAAACCGGAACGCCAAACCATGAATTCTTCAGCGTTTTACCCAAGGTAGCAGTAAAAGATTATATGGGGCGGTTTCAATGACCAAGTGCAAAAAGCGTAGCATGATGCTACCTGAAATCGAAAGCGTCCGGGGAGAACAACTCTGCGGGACACTGAAGCCCAGCGACTTGCGTGGCCGGGGTTCGGTTTCCAGGCAATCGCCGTTGTTTTGATTCCCATCTCCAGTTGCGTTTGGATCCTCATGCGCACTTAAATACTCAATTGCTTGTAGATATTTCCCATGCAATTTTCTATCAAAAATCTTGCGCTTGGTTTTTTAGCGCGCTCTGCTATAAATAATTAAGCAAAACAATAAGTAGGAAATAATCCTGCTTGAATGAAGGGAGTGACTGAAAATGAAAAAAACAATATTTTTCATTCTGCTGGCTGTTTCCTTGATTAGTGCGGGCTGCGGCGGTGGTGGTGGCGGTGGTGGCGTTGATACTCCCAGTATTGTCAGGCCCAGTTATAGCGACTTGACCAACCTTGCATCCCCGGTCCGGATGGACATCGGCTCCGTGACCTCTTTCAATAACTCGACCGCGGATTACCCGGCTACCACCCTAACCCCGCAAATAACCGCAAATGCCAGTTCGCTTGCATCAATTACAATTGTCATTCCGGAATTAGGGGTTAATGATACTTATACGTCTGCGGACGTGGTTAGTACCGGCGTCATTGGAAACATGACCATTCCAATTATCGATGCAGTAAAAACAAGCGGTGGTGTAACTCGGGAATTTGTTTATATCCAACCAGCCACATCATCGAGTCTTCGCTACTCTTCCCTGGGCATATGGCGCCAAACCGATGCTTCAAGCTTAACTGACATGGCATTTATTTCCTTCGGCAGCAAGACAGCGGGCAGCGACATCCCAACAGCAGGTACAGCGACTTATACCGGAGCGATATTGGGTTTTGCCACTGAAGGGGTCGGCGCGAATTACACAATCAAGGCACCCGCTATCGCCATCGCGGACTTCGGCGCAAGGAGTGTAATGCTTGCTTCCACTTTGTCGATCAAGACAGACCAGGCTACTCTTCTGACATCCTCCGACAATAATTACAACCTGAGCGGCACCCTTACTTATGCCGCTGGCAACAACGCGCTAAGCGGCACAATAAGCACCGTCGGTAAAACCGGCACAGCCACAGGGGTATTCTATGGCCCGCAAGCCGCAGAAATAGGGGGCACCTTCAGGACTTCCGAAGCCGGAGGAACCAAGATGTTCGCTGGAGGTTTCGGTCTAAAACAATAAATTTAATTGCTGTCCCCGAAAATGGGCGGGCCGCCTCGCACCCCATTTTTTTTTGTGTCCCCGATGAAAATAATTCATCTGGTTATCGCATTGGGTCTGTTCCTGAACTTGCATTTCGCATACTCCGGTGAAGCAGGGGAAAGCCAGGCAATTCTGGAGTTAAATGTCGAACAAGCCACTGACTTGGCAACGGTCTGGTTAGAACAGGGGAAGACCGACCAAGCCGAGAAACTGCTGAAGCGACTGCGTTCGGCGCCAAGACCCTCTCTTCAAGTGATGTTCCTCTCCGGTCAACTCGCAGGGATGCGAGGAAACTGGGGAAAGGCGATTGAAGAATATCGGGCAATTCTAATCACCGATCCAAAGGCCGTTCGTGTTCGTCTTGAACTCGCTCGTGCGCTATTCGAAATCAAGGATTATCCGGCCGCTCTTTACCATTTTGAGCTAGCCCTGTCAGAGCCGCTTCCGGATGAAGCACAGAAAAATGTGCTTCGATTCGTAAGAGACATACGTTTTAGGCTGAGTCGATGGGAAATCAGGCTGGATCTGATGTCCGACACCAATATCAACAACGCAACTCAAAACCGGGACATTGTCATATCCGGTAACCATTTCACTCTATCCAACGATGCCATGGCCAAGCATGGAGCGGGTTGGTACCTGGGGCTATTCGGAAGACAGGCATTTGGGGCCGACCTTTCCAGTTTTGCCCAAGTTCAGTTGGAGTCATATGACTATTCCAACCGGACCAACGATCGTCTGTTCACTCAAGCAACAGTTGGAAAATCATTTGGTTTGACAGACCATATATTTACCCTGGAAATGGGCGGACACGGTTCCAGTTATTCAGGTAAAACCCTTTATACGGGCGGTCTGGCACGGATTGCCGACGGGTGGCGCATTAATCCGAGCAGCCTGGTTACAGCCAGTTATGAATTCAAGCAACTCAATTACGCAGATGTTCAATATCTGTCCGGGCATCAAGGCACTCTCAACTTGGGTATTGCCCATGCTTTCGGCGGCGATACCATTGCTTCGCTTGGGGGCTTCCTTGGATATTCCGAGGCGAAAGAAACACCGTACTCATACCGGTATCATGGGCTAAGGGCATCTTTCTCCCATGAAATGTCCCATGCCCTTACGGTCGGGGCGCGAATTGAATCATATAAGCTGAACTATAACGGGGATGACATCTGGTTTGGTTACCCTCGTGAAGACACAAAAAATATCATCGAGGTTGATCTGCTCCGGCGAGATTGGTCATGGCAGGGATTTTCGCCACGGCTGATTTTGGGCGGACAAGTTAATCAATCGAACATTTCCTTGTATGAATTCAACCGTGCATATTTCAGAGTTTCATTTAGCCGGGAATTCTAAGCCCCCGTCTGGTTAGCGGGGATGTGCGCTTCAGGCTGCGGATTTCGGATACTTTATTTTGTGCGCTATTTGTTGCGCTTCAGATAGCGCGCATCGTCGAAGGTGCTGAGCCAGAGTGGACTGTAAACCGCCATCAGGGTGATTGCCATGCCGGTAGTGACTGCCTCGGACCAGGCCATCAGGATGAAGTAGGGCAGGTAGTCATGGTAGAGATAGGCCGGCAGGTAGACGCCGGACAGATGTAGCAGCAGTGTTCCACCCAAACCGGTGGCAGCCATTGCCAGTGCGCCGCCGAAAAAGGCATTGAGAAAGATGTAGACGAAAAGATGGTTGGGCAGCTTCCGGTCTGCCAGCCAGTAGATGCCGTAGCTCAACGCTATCGGCAAGGCCCCCATGATGAGGGCGTTCCAGCCGTATCCCTGCCATCCGCTCATGCCCGCCAGGGTGACGGCAGCCAGAACGATGGCGAGTCCGAGCAAGGCCAGTTGCGGCCCGAACATCAGCGTCATGGCGGTGGCGCCGAGCAGGTGAAAGTTCAGCCCCGGCTTGATGCCGGTCTTGACGCTCCAGAGTGCCATCAGAACCACGCAGGTACCCAGCCACACATTCAGCGGGCTGGCATCCTTGAGCTTGCGCCAGGGCGCGGTTCGGATTGCCCAGAACAAGACCAGTGCGAAGAGTCCCTGTCCGGTCCAATACCAGTCGGAAGGCAGGAGATTGTCAGGTAAATTCATCTTGTTATTTTAACCCGGATGTTTCATAAATTGACGCGCGCCCTCGCTGGTCTTTTGTTTCGCAGGGAAATTTTGTTCAGTCGGGCGTATGAATAACTACGCCACTCTTTCACAAAATTCCCCTACAAAACAAAATCCTGCGCGATCATCACGCGAATTCATGAAACATCCGGGTTAAGCTATACTTCGCCTTATTTTAGTTTGTGGAGATTGATTTTGCGACTGGTGCTATTTGATCTGGACAACACGCTGCTTTCCGGGGACAGCGATTTCGAGTGGGCGCAGTTCCTGATCGAGCGCGGCGTGCTCGACCGCGAGGTGTACGAGGCGCGCAACCAGGCGTTCTACGATCAGTACAAGGCCGGTACGCTGGATATCCACGAGTTCCTCGACTTTCAGCTCAAGCCGCTGTCCCGCCATCCGCGGACCCAGCTGGATATCTGGCATGGACAATTCATGCGCGAAAAGATTATGCCGATCATCAACCCGAAGGCGCGCGACCTGGTCGACCGGAGCCTGCGCGAGGCTGACCTGGTGGCGATCATTACCGCCACCAACAGCTTCGTCACGATGCCGATCGCCAAAGCCTTCGGGGTCGAGCACTTGATCGCGACGGAACCGGAACAGAACGGCGGCGAATTCACCGGCAAGGTGGCCGGCACACCCAGCTTCCGTGAGGGGAAAATCACCCGTCTCGATGCTTGGTTGAAGCAGCGCGGGATGGACTGGGAAGGCGTGCAGGAAAGCTGGTTCTACAGCGATTCCCTCAACGATCTGCCGCTGCTGGAACGGGTCAGTAACCCGGTGGCGGTGGATCCCGATCCTACCCTGAAGGTGCGTGCCGAGAAGAGCGGTTGGCCGGTGATCAGCCTGCGATGAGCGCATGAGAGTCGAGCGGCTCGATCACCTGGTGCTCACGGTGCGCGATGTTCCCGCCACCTGCGCCTTTTACGCCAGGGTGCTGGGGATGACGGAAACCACCTTCGGCGCGGGGCGCAAGGCGCTTGCTTTCGGCAGCCAGAAGATCAACCTGCATCTCTACCAGCACGAGTTCGAGCCCAAGGCGGCCAGTCCGATGCCGGGTTCCGCCGATTTGTGTTTCGTCACTGTCACGCCGCTGGCGCAGGTGATCGCACATCTGCAAGCCTGTGATGTGGCGATCCTGGAAGGTCCGGTTGCCCGGACCGGTGCGCTTGGGCCAATTACGTCGGCGTATTTCCGCGACCCGGACGGCAATCTGATCGAAGTTGCAAATCAGGGTGACCCGGCTCACTGAGCCTTTTGACCGGCCCCCAGAGCCAAGCTATGTCGCGTCCCTTCCTGTTGATCCTTTTCCTGCTCCTGACTCCGCTCAGCCTGCTGGCCGGCGTCGCCTTCGGCAGTGTCGACCTGTCCCTGGGCGAGGTGATGTGCGCGCTTGCCGGCAAGGAAGCCGGGCTGGCGACGGACATCGTGTGGCAGCTGCGCCTGCCGCGGGTGGTCAGCGCTTTCGCCTGCGGCGGCCTGCTGGCCTTGGCCGGCGCGCTGCTCCAGGCGTTGTTGCACAACCCCCTGGCCGATCCTTACGTCCTGGGTATTTCCGGCGGGTCTGCCGTGGCGGCTCTGGCGGCAATGCTGTTTGGCCTGGCCGCCGCCGCGGTGAATTTGGCTGCCCTCGGCGGGGCGCTGGCCGCGGTTGGACTGGTGTTCGCCCTGGGCTTTGGCCGCGGCGGGAACATGGTGCGCCTGCTGCTTACCGGCGTGGTGCTGTCGGCGGGATTCGGCGCACTGATCAGCCTGCTGCTCACCCTGGCGCCGGGGGCGCAGGTGCGCGGCATGCTGTTCTGGCTGATGGGTGATCTTTCCCAGGCGCAGGCGCCCGGCCTGGCCTGGGGCGTCCTGCTGACGGCGCTGGCGCTCGCCTGGTGGCAGGCAAATAGCCTGGACATCCTCGGCCTGGGCGAACTCAAGGCCCAGTCCTTGGGTGTGGCGGTGCGGCCGCTGCAGTTCGGGATCTATTTTACGGCTTCCGCCGCCACTGCGGCGGTGGTGGTCGAGGCCGGAGCGATCGGCTTCGTCGGCCTGATCGTGCCGCACTTCGTCCGTCTGCTCGGCGTCAGTGGCCATCGCTGGCTGTTGCCGCTGGCTGTGCTGGCCGGCGGCAGCTTTCTGACCCTGGCCGACACCCTGGCGCGCACGGTCATTGCGCCGCAACAGCTGCCGGTGGGGGTGCTCACCGCCCTGCTCGGCGTGCCGCTGCTGCTTTTTCTGTTGACCAGGAAAGATTGATGCTAAAAAAACATTTGAACCGCAAAGGCGCAAAGAACGCAAAGGAAAAGCTGTTCGTTATCGGAATCTGCCTAGTCACCAGATTATGTGAATACCAGACGGATTTAATGCCCTTGTTTTCTTTGCGCCTCCGCGTCTTTGCGGTTGATGAATTGGGGTTTTTGGGCTGATGTTGCGCGCCGAAGGCCTGAATCTGTCCGTTCCCGGCAAAGTATTGTGCCGCGACCTGAATATCGCGATCAAACCCGGCGAGTGCTGGGGTATTCTGGGGCGAAACGGCAGCGGCAAGACCACCCTGCTGCACGCCCTGAGCGGGCTGCGTGTGCCCGATGCCGGCCTGGTTTCGTGGGTCGGCAAACCTCTGCCGGATTATCCCCGCCGCGAGCTGGCCCGGCAGATCGGTGTGCTCCCCCAGGACGAAGGCCACGAATTCTGGGGGACGGCGCTGGAATACGTGCTGCTCGGGCGTTATCCCCATAGTCGCGGTTTCGGCATCACGGACGGCGACGAGGAAGCCGCGCTGGCGGCGCTGCAACAGGTGGGCATGGCCGATATGTCGCATCGAACGCTGATTACCCTTTCCGGCGGCGAGCGGCAGCGTGTGCGGATCGCCATGCTGCTGGCCCAGGCGCCTCAGCATTACTGCCTCGACGAGCCTCTGCAGCATCTCGATCTGGGTCACCAGGCAGAGGCCTTGCGGCTGCTGCAGCGACTCGCCGTCAAGGAAGGCAAGGCGGTGCTGATGGTGCTGCACGAGACTCTGTGGGCCGGGCGTTATTGTGATCACATCCTGATGTTGTATGATGAGGGAAGAGTGTTGGCCGGCAGCGCTGCCGAGCTGATGACGCTAAAAAATCTGGAGGAGCTCTACCAGTGCGGATTGCGAGAAATCGAAACGGAGGTTGGCAGTTATTTTCTGCCGGCATGAGATTGGCCGTCTGCGGCCTGTTTGCTGCATCGTTCGCCGCACATGCCGACCGTTTGCCCCAACAGGCGGTGGATACTGCAGAAATTCCTGAAATTGTCATCTCCGGCAGGGATTCCGACAGCAAGCCCTTGCCCTATTATCGCATTGCTCCCGACGTTTATTTCCTCTACGGCAATATTGCCGAGGTCGATGGCAAGAACCGCGGCTTCAACGGCAACGCCGGCTTCGTCGTGACCGACGAGGGGGTGGTGGTGATCGACAGCCTGGGAACGCCCAAGCTGGGGCGGAGGCTGATCGCCACGGTGCGCAAGGTAACGGACAAGCCGATCAGGTACCTGATCCTCACCCACAACCACCCCGACCATTCCTACGGCGCGGTGGCGTTCCGGCGGCTTCCCGGCATCAAGATCGTCGGCCACGTGGGCACGCTGGAATATCTTGGTTCAGGCAATCTGCCGGCTTCGGTTGCCTTCCGTCGCCGCATCCTTCCCGCGGACATGAAAGGATTCAAGGGCGTGGAGCCCGACATCCTGGTGGGCGGCGAGATCTATAGCCACTACGATTTCACTTTGGGCGGCAAAACCTTCGCCGTGTATAATGCCGACCACCACCATTCGTTCGGCGATCTCGTAGTGCACCAGGTGGAAGACCGGGTTCTGTGGATTTCCGACCTCGCCTTCAACAATCGTTCCACTTTCATGGGCGACGGCCATTCAGGTGCCGCCCTGGAAGCGATAGACTGGATGCGGAAGACTTTCCCGGATACCCGGCTGATGATCCCGGGGCACGGCAGTGCCCAGACGCCGCCGTTCCCGATGGTGGAAAAGACTTACCGCTACATCAAGCGGCTGCGCGATGAAATGCGTGCCGCCGTGGAGGCGGGTCAGGATCTCGAAAGCGCGGTGCGGCAATCCGATTTTGCGGATTGGCACGAAATTCCGCTCTACCATGAGAACCATAAAAAAAATGCCAATTTCATCTACCGCGAGATGGAGCAAGAAGTCTATTTCGGCAAATAAATTTAGGCGTGATGGGGAATGGGTGATGAGGGATGGGGAAAGTCAAAATCGGTGCGGACTTTGATTTTACGCATCCCTCATCACCCTTTACTCATCACCCATCCCCACCCAGAGACTAACGAATGATCCGTAAACTAATCAGCCGCGTTTTCCAGAAAAAATCACCAAAAAATGGCGAACCGCGCATCTTCAAGCTGAAGACGCACGGTATTACCGCCAATCAACTCACTCCGTGTGCGCTGAAGACGGTAAAGACGCTGCAGCAGGCGGGCTTCAAGGCCTTCGTCGTGGGGGGTGCGGTGCGTGACCTGCTGCTGGGCCGGGAGCCCAAGGATTTCGACGTGGCCACCGATGCCGATCCGGACGAGGTGCGCAATTTGTTCCGGCGTTCCCGCATCATCGGGCGGCGCTTCCGCATCGTCCATGTGATGTGCGGCCCGGAAACCATCGAGGTTTCCACCTTCCGCACCGTTGCTGTCGCCACCAACAACGACAGCGATGACCGCCAGACCGACCAGGAAAGCGGCCGCATCCTGCGCGACAACGTATTCGGTTCCCAGGTGGAAGACGCAATGCGCCGCGATTTCACGATCAACGCGCTGTATTACGATCCCGTCAGCCAGGAAATCTGGGACTACCACAATGGCGTGGCCGACCTCAAGGCCGGGGTGCTGCGCATCATCGGCGACCCGGCTAAGCGCTACCGCGAGGACCCGGTGCGGATGCTGCGCGCGGTGCGCTTTGCCGCCAAACTCGGGCTCAAGCTGGACCCGGCGGCGATCAAACCGATCCGGGAGCTGGCCGAGCTGCTGGAGGATGTTCCCGCGGCGCGTCTGTTCGACGAAATGCTCAAGCTGCTTTTTTCCGGCCATGCGGTACAAAGCATCCTGCTGCTGCGCAAAAAAGGCCTGCACCATGGCTTGCTGCCGATGCTCGACGTGATCCTGGAGCAGCCGATGGGCGAGCGTTTCGTCATGCTGGCGCTGGCCAAGACCGATCAGCGCATCCTGGACGGGAAGCCGATTTCGCCTGCCTTCCTGTTCGCGGCCCTGCTCTGGCACGAAGTGCTGGCGGCCTGGCAGCAATCCCAGGCCGATGGGGAAAAGCCGGTTCCGGCGCTGCACCTGGCGATGGATCTGGTGTTGGCGGCGCAGAGCGAAAAATTGGCGATTCCCCATCGCTACGATGCGGTGATGAAGGAAATCTGGACGATGCAACCGCGCTTCCTGCAGCGCGCCGGCCAGCGTCCATTCCGACTGCTCGAGCACCCGCGCTTCCGCGCTGCCTTCGATTTCCTGATGATGCGCTGCGAAAGCGGTGAGGTAGACGCCGAGGTCGGCCGCTGGTGGGAGGATTTCCAGGATGCCGGCGACGACGAGCGCGGCCGGATGCTGATCAAGGACGAAGCCCCCGCCACCAAGAAGCGTCGGCGGCGCAAGCCCAAGGCTGCGGGCTCTGCTGGAGAAACCCAACCCATTCTCCACGAATGACACGAATTTTCACGAATGTACACGAATAACCCATTCGAGAATTACCATAGTGCCTGTTTGTTTTTTTATTCGTGCCAATTCGTGTTCATTCGTGTAATTCGCGGTAAGTTTTTCAGTTAAACATGCCTTCAAAAAATCCCGTCAAGCGCGCCTTCATCGGCCTCGGCAGCAACCTGTCCGACCCCGGCGCGCAGATCCTCAAGGCTTGCGCCGAGCTCGGCAATCTGCCGCAAACCCGGCTGCTGTCATGTTCCTCGCTCTACCGCAGCGCGCCGGTGGGCTACGCCGACCAACCCGACTTCATCAACGCCGTGGCCGAAGTCGAAACCGGCCTGGCGCCGCATGCGTTGCTTGAAGCCTTGCTCGACATGGAGCACCGCCATGGTCGCGTACGCGAGTTCCGCAATGCGCCGCGCATCCTCGATCTGGACATCCTGCTCTACGACGACCTGGCCTGCCACGAGCACGGTCTGACCCTGCCGCACCCGCGCATGCATGAACGCGCCTTCGTGCTTCAGCCTTTGCATGAAATCGCGCCGTCCTGCATCATAGCCGGGCACGGGAGTGTGGAGGTGTGCCTGGAGAAATGCATCGCTCAGCGGGTGGAGCGTATGGAGGGAAGCCGGCCATGATGCCCGACAAATACCGCTATATCGTGGTCGAGGGACCGATTGGCGTCGGCAAGACCAGTCTGGCGCGGCGTTTGTCAGAGCGCTTTCAGGCCGGGCTGATGCTGGAGGACGCCGATGCCAACCCGTTCCTGCCCAGGTTTTACCAGGATGCGGCGCGCTATGCGCTGCAGACGCAACTGTTTTTCCTGTTCCAGCGCGCATCCCAGGTGCGCGACCTGAAGCAGCTGGAATTGTTCGGCCAACCCACCGTGGCCGATTTTCTGCTCGACAAGGATACGCTGTTCGCCCGGCTCAACCTGAACGACGAGGAATACCGCCTGTACCAGCAGATTTATGCCCATCTGCAGCCGCAGACGCCGCCGCCCGACCTGGTGATCTACCTGCAGGCGCCGGTGGAGTCGCTGATCGAGCGCGTCAGGCGGCGCGGCGTGGCGTACGAAGCGCCGATCACGGAAGATTACCTGGCGCGGTTGGCGGAAAGTTACAGCCGCTATTTTTACCAGTACGATGCTTCGCCGTTGCTGATCGTCAACAGTGAACATCTCAATTTTGCCGATCAGCCGCAGGATTTCGAGCTGCTGCTGGAGCGCATCGGCCAGATGCGCGGCGGGCGCGAATTCTTCAACCGGGCGGGGTAACAAAGAAGTTGTGTAGGGTGCGCCGTGCGCACCAAATGGTGCGTGAACGCACCCTACCGGCTGATAGCTGAAAGCTGAGGTACTAAAATGCGAACCACTTTGAGCAATTTGCAGAAGCTGGCGCGTGACGGCGAAAAAATCGCCGTGCTTACCTGCTACGACGCGAGCTTCGCCACGCTGCTGGAAAATGCGGGCGTGGACGTGCTGCTGGTCGGCGATTCGCTCGGCATGGTGGTACAGGGCGAGGAAACTACCCTGCCGGTGAGCATGGCCGACATGATTTACCACACCCGCTGCGTCGCGCACGGCGCGAAGCAAGCCTTTATCGTCGCCGATCTGCCCTTCGGCAGCTACCAGCAAGGCCCGGCGCGGGCCTTCGCCAATGCTGCGAAACTGATGGCGGCAGGGGCGCAGATGGTCAAACTGGAAGGCGGCGCGGCGATGGCGAGGACGGTGGCCTTCCTGGTCGAGCGCGGCATCCCGGTGTGCGGCCATGTCGGCCTCACGCCCCAGTCCGTGCACCAGATCGGCGGCTACAAGGTGCAAGGCAAGGGCGACGCGGCGGCGCAGAAGCTGATCGAGGACGCGCTTGCATTACAACAGGCCGGCGCCGGTCTGCTGGTGCTGGAAGCGATTCCGGCGGTGCTGGCGCGGCAGGTGACGCAGCAGCTGACGATTCCCACCATCGGCATCGGCGCGGGCCCGGATTGTTCCGGCCAGGTGCTGGTGTTGTATGACCTGCTCGGTATTTATCCCGGCAAGCCGCCGAAATTCGCCAAGAATTTTTTGACCGGTGCCGCGAGCATCCCGGCCGCTGTCGAGCAATACGTCAAGGCGGTGAAAAGCGGCGAGTTCCCGGCGCAAGAGCATTGTTTTTGATTTGTCATTCATGCAGATTATCTCAACCATCCAGGAATTGCGCGACCGGCTGAAGTCCGGGCCGTCCGTTGTTTTCGTTCCTACCATGGGCAACCTGCATCAGGGGCATCTGGCTCTGGTCCGGCAGGCGCGCGAGCATGGCCGCTGCGTGGTGGTGAGCATTTTCGTCAACCCCCTGCAGTTTGGCCCGAGCGAGGATTTTTCCAACTACCCGCGCACCTTCGAGCAGGACTGCGAAAAGCTGGCCGGGCTGGCCGATGTAGTGTTCGCGCCGACGGTGGCGGATTTGTATCCCGAGCCGCAGCAGGTGTTCATCGAGCCGCCGCCGGTCGCCAATGAGCTGTGCGGGGCGTTCCGCCCCGGCCATTTCCGCGGCGTGGCGACGGTGGTGCTGAAGCTGTTTAACATCGTCCAGCCGCAGGCGGCGGTGTTCGGCAAGAAGGATTACCAGCAGTTGCACGTGATTCGCGCCATGGCGCGGCAGCTCAATCTGCCGCTGGAGATCGTGGCGGGAGAAACCCTGCGTGCCGGGGACGGTCTCGCCCTCAGCTCGCGCAACGGCTATCTCAGTACGGAAGAGCGCACCGAGGCGGTGCGGCTTTACCGGAACCTTGCGTTTCTCCGGGAGTCTATCATTGCGGGCAACCTTGATTTTCCGGCGCTGGAGCGCGCAGCCATTGCCGACCTGGAAGCTCACGGCTGGCGTGTCGACTACGTTTCGGTGCGGGCCGCCGCATCCTTGGTGCCGGCGAAGGCCGGCGAGATGAATCTGGTGGTGCTGGCAGCGGCATGGCTGGGCAAGACCCGATTGATCGATAACCTGGAAATTTGTCTCAATGCGGACAAAGGCTTATAATACGCGTCCTTTTGTTCCCCACTCGTTGAGTGAGTCACAATGCAAAGATTGATGCTCAAATCCAAGCTGCACCGTGTCACCGTCACGCATTCCGAACTGCATTACGAAGGTTCGTGCGCGATTGACGAAAATTTGCTGGAAGCCGCGGACATCCGCGAATACCAGCAGATCGACATCTACAACGTGAGCAATGGCGAGCGTTTCACCACTTACGCCATCAAGGCGCAGCGCGGTTCGGGCATTATTTCCGTGAACGGCGCGGCGGCGCACAAGGCGAATCCCGGCGACCTCGTCATCATTGCCACCTATGCCATGTACAACGAACTGGAACTGCAGAAATTCCAGCCCGAGCTGGTGTATGTGGATGGCGACAACCGCATTGTCGACAAGCGGCAGCAGATTCCGGTGCAGGCAGCATAACCGGTGCCAGTCAGAAATGCGAAAGGGCAGCTGAGGCTGCCCTTTGTTTGTGTGGTGCCGGGAGCCGGAATCGAACCGGCACGCTATTGCTAGCGCGGGATTTTGAGTCCCGTGCGTCTACCAGTTCCGCCATCCCGGCTGGTCTAGTGAGTCGCGAATTATCAACCAAAAACATTTTCCCGGCAAGTTTCTTCGTATGAAAACCAGTGATTTCGATTTCGACCTGCCCCCCGAACTGATCGCCCAGTTTCCCACTCAGGAGCGCAGCCAGAGCCGTTTGCTCCATCTCGACGGCGCGAGCGGCGCGCTGGCGGATGGCCAGTTCAGCGACTTGCCGCAATTTCTCAAGCCCGGCGACTTGCTGGTGTTCAACGATACGCGCGTGATCAAGGCCCGGCTGTTCGGGGTGAAGGACAGCGGCGGCAAACTGGAGGTGCTGATCGAGCGGGTGCTGGACGAGCATCAAGCGCTCGCCCACATCCGCGCCAGCCATGCGCCCAAGCCCGGCTCCGGCCTGCTGCTGGCGGGCAAGATTGCGGCGACGGTGGAGGAGCGGCAGGGCGAACTCCAACGTCTGCGCTTCGCTGGGGAAACGCCGCTGCTGGAACTGCTGGAACAGTACGGCAGCCTGCCGCTGCCGCCCTACATCACCCATGCTCCGGAAGCGCTGGACGAAACCCGCTACCAGACCGTTTACGCGCGTCAACCCGGCGCAGTGGCCGCGCCTACGGCGGGGCTGCATTTCGATCCGGCGATGCTGGCGACGCTGGAAAAGATCGGGGTGAGGACGGCCTACGTCACGCTCCACGTCGGCGCGGGGACTTTTCAGCCGGTGCGCGTGGAGGAAATCGCCGAGCACCACATGCACAGCGAGTGGTACACCGTGCCGCAGCGGACGGTGGATTCGATCCGGCTGGCCAGGGCGGAAGGAGGACGTGTCATGGCGGTGGGGACGACCAGTTTGCGGGCGCTGGAATCTGCGGCGGCGGGCGGCGAGCTGGAAGCGGGGAGCGGCGAAACCAACATCTTCATTTTCCCCGGCTACCGCTTCAAGGTGGTGGAGAGGCTGCTGACCAATTTCCACCTGCCCAAATCAACCCTGCTGATGCTGGTGTCGGCTTTCGGCGGCATGGAAAATATCCGCCGTGCCTATCGTCATGCGGTGGAAAATCGCTACCGCTTTTTCAGCTACGGCGATGCAATGCTCATAGAAAGGCAGCAATGAAATTTGATCTTCTCGCCACCGATGGCCCCGCCCGCCGCGGCACCCTGACTCTGGCCCACGGCACCGTCGAAACCCCGGCCTTCATGCCGGTGGGCACCTACGGCACGGTCAAGGCGATGTCGCCCGCCGAACTGAAGGAAGTCGGCGCCCACATCGTGCTCGGCAACACCTTCCACCTGTGGCTGCGCCCCGGTCTGGAGGTGATAGCGGCGCACGGCGGGCTGCACCGCTTCATGGGCTGGGACGGGCCGATACTCACGGACAGTGGCGGGTTCCAGGTATTCAGCCTGGGCGAACTGCGCAAGATCACGGAAGAGGGCGTGAAGTTCCAGTCGCCGGTGAACGGCGACCGCTGCTTCCTGACGCCGGAAGAGTCGATGCGGATCCAGAAAGTGCTGAACTCCGATATCGTGATGATCTTCGACGAATGCACGCCTCACCCGGCCGATCTGCAGCAGGCCGGGGACTCGATGCGCCTCTCCCTGCGCTGGGCGGAGCGTTCGAAGCGGGCCCACGAGGGCAATCCCAACGCGCTGTTCGGCATTGTCCAAGGGGGCATGCACGAGAGCCTGCGCGACGAATCTCTGGCCGGGCTGGTGAATATCGGCTTCGACGGCTATGCCATCGGCGGGCTGTCGGTGGGTGAACCGAAGGAGGACATGCTGCGCATCCTCGACCACGTCGCGCCGCAGATGCCGGCGGACAAGCCGCGTTACCTGATGGGCGTCGGCACGCCGGAGGACATCGTGGATGCGGTGTCGCGCGGGGTGGACATGTTCGACTGCGTGATGCCGACGCGCAATGCCCGCAACGGCTGGCTGTTCACCCGCTTCGGCACGGTCAGGATCAAGAATGCCCAATACCGGCTGGACATGAGGCCGCTGGACGAGGCGTGCGGTTGCTATACCTGCCGCAACTTCACCCGCGCCTATTTGCACCACCTGCACCGCATCGGCGAGATCCTCGGAGCGCGCCTCAACACCATCCATAACCTGTACTACTACCAGGAGTTGATGCAGGGCATTCGTCGCGCCATCGAGGAAGGGCGCTTTTCCGGCTTCGTGCGCGAGTTTAGGCAAGCGCGGGTGGCGGGGTCGTGATAAAATGCGCCATTTCGTTCTTAAGTAATGGAGAATCAATATGTTGATTAATATGGCTTATGCGGCAGATGCCGCGCCGGCGGACATGATGGGCAGCCTGCAGCAGTTTCTGCCCCTGATCGTGATTTTCGCGCTGTTCTACTTCATGATGATCCGTCCGCAGATGAAGCGCGCCAAGGAGCAGAAAAACATGATTGAGTCGCTGCAAAAGGGCGACGAAGTGGTTACCTCTGGCGGCGAACTGGGCAAGGTGGCGAAAGTTGGCGAAGCCTACGTCGGTCTGGAAGTCGCCCCGAATGTAGTGATCCAAGTGCAAAAGTCGGCGATTACGACCCTGCTGCCGAAGGGCACGATCAAGGACATTTAAGTGAGGAGTGAGGAGTAAAGAGTGAGGAGCATCCCTTCTCCACTCCTAACTCCTAATTCCTCACTCCTCACGGAGTTTGCTGAATGAACCGTTATCCCCTGTGGAAATATCTTGTCATCGCCGTGGCGATGCTGTTCGGCCTGATTTACACCCTGCCCAATTTCTTCGGTGAATCGCCCGCGGTCCAGGTTTCGCCGATGCGCGGTATGACCAAGGTGGACCAGGGGCTGATGAAGCAGGTCGAGGAGGTGCTGAAGAAAAACAATCTCCCCTACCAAGGCATTACGTTCGACTCCTCCGGCGTGAAGGTGCGCTTTGGCGATGCGGACACCCAGATCAAGGCCAAGGATATTCTCCAGTCGCAGCTCGGGGAAAACTTCGTGGTGGCGCTGAATCTGCTGTCGAGTTCGCCCAAGTGGCTTTCCAATCTGGGCGCGCTGCCGATGTACCTCGGCCTGGACTTGCGCGGCGGGGTGCACTTCCTGCTCCAAGTGGACATGAAGGGTGCGATCACCAAGGCGCTCGACCGTTATAACGGCGATATCCGCACCAGCTTGCGCGAGAAAAAAATCGCCTATGCCGGCATTGCCCGGCAGGATCAGGCGGTGGAGATCAAGTTCCGCGATGCCGAATCGCGCCAGAAGGCGATGGGAGAACTGCAGAAGACCTCCCCCGACCTGCTGCTGAAGGAAGTCGACGAGGGCGCCGACTTCAAGCTGCTGGCCACTCTCAAGCTGGAGGCGCAGAAGCGCATCCAGGAATTTGCTCTGCAGCAGAACATCACCACCTTGCGTAACCGTATCAACGAACTCGGCGTGGCCGAGCCAATCATCCAGCAGCAGGGCATAGACCGCGTCGTGGTGCAGTTGCCCGGCGTGCAGGATACCGCCAAGGCCAAGGATATTCTCGGCCGTACCGCCACTCTGGAAATCCGCATGGTGGACGAGGAGCATGACGTGACGGCCGCGGTACAGAGCGGCCAGATTCCCTTTGGCAGCGAGCTTTATACCGAGCGCAAGGGCCTGCCGTTATTGGTGAAGAAGGGCGTGGTGCTGACCGGTGATTACATCAGCGACGCGCAACCCGGCTTCGAAGGGCAAAGCGGCGAACCGGCCGTGCATATCAACCTGGACGGGCGCGGCGCGCGCATCTTCAAGCAACTGACGCGCGATAACGTGGGCAAGCGCATGGCGATCCTGCTGATCGAGAAGGGCAAGGGCGAAGTGATCACCGCACCGGTGATCCGCGAGGAAATCGGCGGTGGCCGGGTACAGATTTCTGGCCGCATGACCACCATGGAAGCCAGCGACGTGGCGCTGCTGCTGCGCGCCGGTGCACTCGCTGCGCCGATGGACATCATCGAGGAACGCACCGTCGGCCCGAGCATGGGCGCGGAGAATATCGCCAAGGGCTTCAATTCCAACATCTACGGTTTTGTCGCCATTTCGATCTTCATGATTTTCTATTACCGTTTCTTCGGCCTGATCTCGACGGCGGCGCTGGCCGTCAACGTGCTGCTGCTGGTCGGCATGCTGTCGCTGCTGCAGGCTACCCTGACCCTGCCTGGCATGGCGGGTATCGCCTTGACGGTGGGTATGGCGATCGACGCCAACGTGCTGATCAACGAGCGCATCCGCGAGGAAATCAGGAATGGCTCCTCGCCGCAGGCCGCGATCCATGCCGGCTACGAGCGGGCTTTTGCCACCATTCTGGATTCCAATATCACCACTTTGATTGCCGGCGTGGCGTTGTTCTGGCTGGGTTCCGGCCCGGTGCGCGGGTTTGCGGTGGTGCTGTGCCTCGGTATCATGACTTCGATGTTCAGCGCCGTGGTGGTGTCGCGCGGCATGGTCAACCTGAGCTACGGACGCAAGGCCAGGCTGGATAAGGTTTCGATTTAAAACAAGCGCCTTTCACGTTCGCCCCCTCTCCCACCCGTGGGAGAGGGTTGGGGAGAGGGAAGTCCGCCGCAACGAGTAGTCTGGATTTTCAAGGAAACAACATGCTGGAATTTTTCCATATCAAACGCGACATCCCGTTCATGAGCTATGCACGGGTGACCACCTTTATCTCCCTGGTGACGTTCATCGCGGCGGTGGCGGCGCTGGGGCTGAAGGGTCTGAACCTGGGCGTGGACTTCACCGGCGGCACGGTGATGGAGGTGAGCTACAGCCAGCAGGCGGATGTCCACAAGATCCGCGACACCCTGACCAAAATCGGCATGCACGATGCAGCGGTGCAGAATTTCGGCACAGCCCGCGACGTCATGATCCGCCTGCCGCTCAAGCCCGAGCTTAGCACCGCCAAGCTTTCCGAGCAGGTGTTCCAGGCATTGCAGGGCGCAGACAATTCCGTCACGCTGAAGCGCGTCGAGTTCGTCGGCCCGCAGGTGGGCAAGGAACTGTACGAGAACGGTGCGCTCGCGCTGCTGGTGGTCTCCCTCGGCATCATGGCCTACCTCGCCGTTCGTTTCGAATGGCGCTTCTCGGTGGCGGCGATCATCGCCAACATGCACGACGTGGTGATCATTCTCGGCTTCTTCGCCTTTTTCCAGTGGGAATTCTCCCTCACCGTGCTGGCCGGCATCCTCGCGGTACTCGGCTATTCGGTCAACGAATCCGTGGTGGTGTTCGACCGGGTGCGCGAAAACTTCCGCAAGATGCGCAAGGCCTCGGTGTCCGAGGTGATCGACAACGCCATCACCCGCACCATGTCGCGCACCATTATCACCCATACCATGACCGAGCTGATGGTGCTGTCGATGCTGTTCTTCGGCGGCGAGGCGCTGTACTACTTCGCCCTGGCACTGACCATCGGCATCGTCTTCGGCATCTATTCCTCGGTGCTGGTGGCCAGCCCGATCGTGATGTGGCTGGGCGTGTCGCGCGAGGATTTCCTCAAGCCGGAGAAGAAGGAAGGCGAAGAGGCGGAAGCGTTGCCCTGATGGAGCTTCTGACTGCTTTTGTCGACCTCGTCCTGCACCTCGACAAGCACCTGCTGTTGCTGGTGCAGGAACACGGCTCCTGGGTTTACCTGATTCTGTTCCTGATTATCTTCTGCGAAACCGGTCTGGTGGTGACGCCCTTCCTGCCGGGCGATTCCTTGCTGTTTGTCGCCGGCGCACTGACCGCGACCGGGGCGATGGAACTTCAGGTGCTGGCAAGCTTGCTGATCGTCGCCTCGTTCATGGGCGACAACACCAATTACTGGATCGGCCGCTATGTCGGGCCGAAAGTGTTCAGCAGGGAACGTTCGCGCCTGCTCAACCCCAAACACCTTGAGCTGACCCACCGCTTTTATGAAAAACACGGGGGAAAGGCCATCATCCTGGCGCGCTTCTTCCCCATCATCCGCACCTTTGCTCCCTTCGTTGCCGGCATCGGTCGCATGGATTACCGCCATTTCCTGCCTTACAGCCTGGCGGGCGGGATAGCCTGGGTCGGCTCGCTGCTGCTGGCCGGCTACTTCTTCGGCAACATTCCGTTCATCAAGCAGAATCTGACGCTGGTGATCTTCGGCATTGTCTTGCTGTCAATCCTGCCGGGAATCATCGGTTACCTGCGCCATCGCACTCAATAGGGCTCGTTAATGGATAAGTTGGGCATACGTTGCCGCATATTCGGGATGGATGCAAGGCGCGAGGCGCGGCGAATGGTTGTTCCATTCGCAAGCCTCGCAACGCCGCAGGCGCCCGAATACGCGGCAACCCTCCGGGCTGGGGCTGGTTGGGGTGCATTCCGGTGTTGCGAGGAGGCCTGCGACACGTTACCGCGAAGCGGCTGTTTGCGGGAGCAGGCCTCGCGGGCGCTCCCCGCAAACGGGCAGCTACGCTGCAAACGTGTCCGCGCCCGCCCTGTTGTGAATGACACAACGGCGCGTCTCGCGCCTAGGACTGCACCCCAACCAGTCCCAGCGTATGCCCAACTTATCCATTAACGAGCCCTTATCCATGGAACCCCTGCTCGACGACGCCACGGTAAGCAGTTTCCTGCCGCCGACCCGGCGCATCATCTTGCATATTGCCGTGATAGCCGCGGTTTCGTTGATCGGCGGCCCGCTGCTTGGGCTGTACGTGTTCAACGCGCCGCGCGGTGAGAGGCTCGTCCTGTCGCTCGGCACCGGGCTGGGTTGGGGGCTGTCCTTTGCTTTCGTCGCCGCCTTTATTTACACCGCCTGGCTCGTTAGAACCGTCTGGAAGGCCTATTACAAACACGTGGCAGCGCGGAAAATGGAAGAGTTCTATCGCGCCATCGAGGGTGAGCAGACGAAGGATTAAACTTTAAAACGGCATTAACCACGAATGACACGAATGTTCACGAATAACCAAAAGTAGGCGCCTCCAGGCGACACGAATTGTAGGTGCAGATTATTCGTGAACATTCGTGTTTCATTCGTGTTATTCGTGGTTAAAAGCCTTTTCCAGATTAAATCCTCGCCGCCAGCTCTGCCGCCATGCCGGTGTAGTTGTGTGGGGTCATCTGCAGCAGCCGCTGTTTCGCTTCCTCCGGAATCGCAAGTTTGGCGATGAAGGCGTGCAGCGTTGCCCGGGTGATGCCGCCCTTGCCACGGGTGAGTTCCTTGAGCTGCTCGTAGGGGTTCTCCACGCCGTAGCGGCGCATCACGGTCTGGATCGGTTCCGCCAGCACTTCCCAGTTGTTGTCCAGGTATTCATTCAGGCGTTTCGGGTTGGCTTCCAGCTTATTGAGGCCGCGCAGGCAGGAGTCGTAGCCGAGCAGGGTGTAGCCCAGGCCCACGCCCATGTTGCGCAGCACGGTGGAGTCGGTGAGGTCGCGCTGCCAGCGGGAAACCGGCAGCTTTTCGGATAGATGCCGCAGTACCGCATTGGCCAGCCCGAGATTGCCTTCCGAGTTCTCGAAATCAATCGGGTTGACCTTGTGCGGCATGGTGGAGGAACCCACTTCGCCGGCCTTCACCTTCTGCTTGAAATAGCCCATCGAAATGTAGCCCCAGATATCGCGGTCGAGGTCGATCAGGATGGTGTTGGCGCGGGCGTAGGCATCGAACAGCTCGGCCATGCAATCGTGCGGTTCGATCTGGATGGTGTAGGGGTTGAAATCCAGCCCCAGCCCTTCGACAAAATGCTTCGCGAAGCGCTCCCAGTCGAAATCGGGATAGGCCGACAGATGGGCGTTGTAGTTGCCCACCGCGCCATTGGCCTTGCCCAGGATGGCGACCTCGGTCAGGCGCTTTTGCTGGCGTTGCAGGCGGTAGGCCACGTTGGCCATCTCCTTGCCGACCGTGGTGGGCGAGGCGGGCTGGCCGTGGGTGTGGGCCAGCATCGGCATGGTCGCGAGTTCATGGGCGAGCTCGGTGAGTCTGGCGACGAGCCTGGCAAGGCCGGGCAGCATCGCCGCTTCGCGTGCTTCCTTCAGCATCAGGCCGTGGGACAGGTTGTTGATGTCTTCCGAGGTGCAGGCGAAATGGATGAATTCGCTCACCTTCATCACTTCCGCATTGCCGGCCAAACGGGCTTTCATCCAGTATTCGACAGCCTTGACGTCGTGGTTGGTGGTCTTTTCGATATCCTTGACCGCCTGGGCGTCGGCTTCTGAAAAATCGTTCGCCAGCGCATCCAGCTGCGCGAAGGTTTCAGCGGAGAAGGTCGGGACTTCGGCGATGGCGGGCTCGCGCGCGAGCGCCTTGAGCCATTCGATTTCCACCTTGACGCGATAGCGGATCAGCGCAAACTCGCTGAAATAGGCGCGCAGGTCGGCCACCTTGTTGTGGTAGCGCCCGTCCAGAGGGGATAATGCGGTAAGCGTGGAAAGATTCATAAGCCGGCCCGTGCTGTAGGTATTTGGAAAACTCGCATTTTACCGCAAACACCATGAAAATAGTCCAAAGACACTCTTGGGATATCAGCCCGACTGAGGCGATTGCCATCCAGCAGCAACTGCGCGGCGAGGTGGTGAGGGAAGACCGGCTCGGTCCGGTGCGCCATGTGGCGGGGGTGGACGTGGGTTTCGAGGAAGGCGGCGCGATCACCCGCGCCGCAGTGGCGGTGCTCGGCTTTCCCTCTCTCGAACTGGTGGATCATGCCATTTTTCGCGCCCCCACTCGTTTTCCCTATGTGCCAGGGCTGCTGTCTTTCCGTGAGGTGCCAGCGGTGATCGGAGCACTGGAGAAGCTGACCGTCATCCCCGACCTGCTGCTGTGCGACGGTCAGGGTATCGCCCATCCGCGCCGTTTCGGCATCGCCAGCCACCTCGGCCTGCTGTGCGGCATTCCCTCCATCGGCGTAGCCAAAACCCGGCTGATCGGCGAGCATGTCGAGCCGCCCGACCAGCGCGGCGCATCCGTGCCGCTGATCGATCATGGCGAAACCATCGGCGCGATATTGCGCAGCCGACCCGGCGTGAAACCGCTATACATCTCCATTGGTCACCGCATCAACCTGGCGACGGCGCTCGACTATGTGATGGCCTGCGTCACCCGCTACCGCCTGCCGGAGACGACGCGCTGGGCGCATCGTCTGGCTTCCGGGCCTGCGGTCGAATGAGCAGGAAGGTGACGATGACGGCCAGGGCGAACAGTGCATACGCCAGCGTGAATACCCATTCCGGCAGGTCGTAGTAGATCAGGCGACCGACCCAGCGCTGCATGAAGCTGGCCCCGCCCGAGCCGGTCTGGCGCAGGAAATCTTCCCACACGGTCAGCGGACAGGCTATACCGACGAGGGATTCAGCCATTACGAAGAGGGTGGCGGCAAGATGCGCGACGCGGAAGCGGAGGTTGCGCACCCAGACCCATCCGAGCGCGGCGCCGGCCCAGATGGCGAGCAAACCGCCCACCACGAACAGCACGAACAGAAAGTGGACGATCAGGACTGCGTCGGCCAAGATCGCCATGAGTAAACTAAACGCCAGCAACCCAATCGCTGGCCAGATTGTAGTCGTCGAACACCCGGGTTTCAGCAGGAGTGAACAGGCTGGTCAGCCAGGTACTCCAGGCGATCCATTGGCTATCGGTGACCACGGCGATTTTCCACAGGTCGAAGCGGTGTTCGCGGGCAAACTTGATTTCTTCCCAGGCAACATCCACGGTGAGTCTGGCCATGTCGCGCAGATCGATCAGCAGGTTGACCCGACCCTCGAACTTGATCTTGTACATGACCGCATCTTCCAGCTCCTTGAAGTCGGCGAGGGTGAACTGACCCAGCACGGCGACGTTGACGAGGTGGCTTCGGAGTTCGATGGTGATCATGGTTTACCCTTAACAGAGGTGGCGTCCTTTCACTATAGCAAACCGGCTATACGGCAGGAAGACGGGGCACCACGCGGGAGGCGAGAACGCCGCTCAGGATGATCAGCACTATCCCCAGCCAGCTGGTCAGGGACAGGATTTCCTGCCACAGCAAGATGCCCCACAGGCTGGCGAACACGACCGTGCTGTAGGCCAGGCTGCCGACCACCAGCGTGTCGCCCTCGCGATAGGCGCGGGTCATGGCGAGCTGTGCCAGGGTGGCGGTGGTGCCGAGGCCGAGCAGGAGCAGGAAATTCCGCGGTGAAACGGGATGAAAGGCGTGAACTCCCATCCAGATGCCGCCTCCAAAGGTGCAGATCAGGGTGAAATAGAACACGATCCGCCATTCCGGTTCGCCGAGCTGTCCCAGTTGCTTGACGTTGAGATAGGCGATGGCGGCGAGAAAACCGGAAGCCAGCCCCATCAGTCCTGCGACCAGCTGTTCCTGGTGCAGGGTGGGGCGCAAGAGTAGCACCACGCCGGCAAAGCCGAGCAGGATGGCCAGCAATAGCGGCAGGTGCGGACGTTCTTTCAGGATCAGCACGCTGAGAAAGGCAAGGAACAGCGGCGCGGTGTAGTTGAGCGTCACCGCAGTGGCCAGAGGTAGCCGGGTGATGGAATAAAAGAACAGCATCAGCGCAGCGAAGCCGGACAACCCGCGCCACAGGTGCGCTTTCCAGTGAGGCGTGGCGGCGCTCATGCCCTGGCTCTTGATGATCAGGGAAATGATCAGCAGGCCGAACAGGGAGCGGTAGAACACCAGTTCGGCGCTGGAAAAAAACTCCGCACCCAGCTTGACGAATACTCCCATGCAGCCGAACAGGACGCCGGCCACGAGCATCCACGCGGATTTTAGCTGCGGAAGTTTGGGCATGGGTTATGTTGTGGAGTTGTTGTGCAATTCATGGTGGAGTAGTTTATCCCGGATTTGCTGTCAGGCTGGAAGTTAAAGCTGCGGGCCGCTTTGCGTCTATGAGTGGGGGCCGAAAGCCGCGCAGAGATTGACCGGAGACCGCAATATGCGGTATTTTAACCCTTTTTAGAGTGCGGCAAGTAATGAGCAAAGCTTCAAAATCACCGACCTTCGAAAGCGCACTCGCCGAGTTGGAAAATATCGTCGCCACCATGGAAGCGGGCCAGTTGCCGCTGGAGCAGCTTCTGTCGGCCTACAAGCGCGGTGCGGAGCTTCTCCAGTTCTGTCAGCAGGCGTTGCAGGATGCGCAGCAGCAGGTGCGCATCCTCGAAGCGGGCAGCTTGCAGAATTTCGTCGCCGACGCAGATAAAGCCAATACAGACAATGATTGATTTTCAGGCATGGGCAGCGGCCCTGCAGCAGCGCATGGAAGGCGTGCTGTCCGACGTGCTGCCGCAGCCCTCGATTGCGCCGCAGCGCCTGCATCAGGCGATGCGTTATGCCGTACTCGGCGGCGGCAAGCGCATCCGCCCTTTGCTGGCTTTCGCTGCCGGTGAAGTGGCCGGCGCCGATCCGCAGCGCGTCGATACGGCTGCGGCTGCGGTCGAGCTGATCCACGCCTATTCCCTGGTGCACGACGACCTGCCGTGCATGGACGATGACAGCCTGCGGCGCGGCAAGCCCACCTGTCACCTCGAATATGACGAGGCCACTGCACTGCTGGTGGGCGATAGCCTGCAAACCCTGGCGCTCCAGTTGCTGGCGGACCGCCCGTTGGCGGATGCTCCCGCGGTGCAGCTGGAAATGGTGAAGATTCTTGCCGTGGCCGCCGGTTCGCGCGGCATGGCCGGCGGCCAGGCGATTGACGGCGAAAGCGTCGGCAAGACGCTGTCTCTGCCGGAACTGGAATTCATGCACATTCACAAGACCGGTGCGCTGATCCGGGCTTCGGTGCAACTGGGTGCGCTGTGCGGCAAGGGGCTTGAAAACGGTGAAATGGAGCGCTTGCTGCACTACGCGAAATGTATCGGGCTGGCCTTCCAGGTGGTGGACGACGTGCTCGACGCCGAATCCACCACTGCCACGCTGGGCAAGACCGCCGGCAAGGATGCCGAGGCCAACAAACCAACCTACGTTTCTATTCTTGGCGCGAATGCGGCGCGTGCCTTCGCTGCCGATTTGCACCGGGATGCGTTACAGTCGCTTGAAGTGTTCGGCGCGCGAGCGGAAAGATTACGCCAGATCGCCGATTTCATCGTCAAGCGGCAATTTTGAACAGGGTTTAAATCTAGAAAAAGCTTTAACCACGAATGACACGAATGAAACACGAATGTTCACGAATAATCAGTTAGTTAGTATGGATAACCTGATTCGCCTGTTTGGTGGAGCGATGATTGTCTCTAAACCATTCGTGTCGCCTGGAGGCGCCTACTTTTGGTTATTCGTGAACATTCGTGTCATTCGTGGTTAATCGCCATTTTTAGGTTAAGTTATTTGCCGCGCCTTCCGCGGTTGAAGGATATTTGTGCCAGGTAAGTACTCCCTCCTCGAAGCTATCAACGATCCCGCAGAGTTGCGCGCCCTCGACCGCAAGCAACTGCCCCAGCTCGCCGAGGAGTTGCGCAGCTTCCTGATCGAAAGCGTGAGCAAGTCCGGCGGCCACCTGGCCTCCAATCTGGGCGCGGTGGAGCTGACCGTCGCCCTGCATTACGTGTTCAACACGCCGGACGACCGGCTGGTGTGGGATGTCGGCCATCAGACCTATTCGCACAAGATTCTGACCGGACGGCGCGAGGCCATGGCCACCCTGCGCCAGCTCGGCGGCATCGCCGGTTTCCCCAAGCGCGCCGAGAGTGAATATGACGCTTTCGGCACCGGCCATTCCAGCACCTCGATCAGCGCAGCGCTCGGCATGGCGGTTGCGGCTCAGGCGGAAGGCAGCGACCGGCGCGCGGTGGCGATCATCGGCGACGGCGCCATGACCGGGGGCATGGCGTTCGAGGCGCTTAACAACGCCGGAGCGATGGACGCCAATCTCCTGGTGGTGCTGAACGACAACGACATGTCGATCTCGGAAAACGTCGGCGCGCTCAACAACTATCTCGCCAAGCTCATGTCGGGGCGCTTTTATTCCGCAATGCGCAAGGGCGGCGAGAAGGTGCTGGGGGCGATGCCGCCGATTCTGGAACTGGCCAAGCGCGCCGAAGAACACATGAAGGGCATGGTCATTCCCGGCACCCTGTTCGAGGAATTCGGCTTCAACTACATCGGCCCGATCGACGGCCACGACCTCGACGTGCTGGTGACCACGCTGAGAAACCTGAAGCAGCTCCAGGGGCCGCAGTTGCTGCACATCGCCACGCAGAAGGGCAAGGGCTACAAGCTGGCCGAAGAGGATCCCTGCCGTTACCACGGAGTGGCCAAATTCAACCCCGAGGACGGGGTGATGGATGCCAAGCCCGGCGGCAAGCTCACCTACACCCAAGTGTTCGGCGACTGGCTGTGCGACATGGCGGCGCAGGACGCGCGCCTGATCGGGATCACCCCGGCGATGTGCGAAGGCTCCGGCATGGTGCGTTTCGCACGGGAATACCCGAAGCGTTATTTCGATGTCGGCATCGCCGAGCAGCACGCGCTGACTTTCGCCGCCGGCATCGCCTGCGAAGGGATGAAGCCGGTGGTGGCGATCTATTCGACCTTTCTGCAGCGCGCGTACGACCAGTTGATCCACGACATCGCGCTGCAGGATCTGCCCATCGTGCTGGCGATAGACCGTGCCGGGCTGGTTGGCGCCGACGGCCCGACCCATGCCGGCAGCTTCGACCTGTCCTTTTTGCGCTGCGTGCCCAACATGCTGGTGATGGCGCCATCGGATGAGAATGAGTGCCGCCAGATGCTCTACACTGCATTTATGCACAACGGTCCGTCGGCGGTGCGCTATCCGCGCGGCGGCGGCACGGGTGTCGCCATCCAGCAGGAAATGCAGGCATTGCCGATGGGTAAGGGTGAAATCCGGCGCGAGGGTGAAAAAATCGCCATTCTCGCCTTCGGCAGCATGCTTACGCCCTCACTGGCCGCAGCCGAAGAACTCAAAGCCACGGTCGCCAACATGCGCTTCGTCAAGCCACTGGACGAGGAACTGATATTACGCCTGGCGCAAACCCATGACCTGCTCGTCACGGTCGAAGAAAACGCGGTGATGGGCGGTGCCGGCAGCGCCGTGCTCGAATTCCTGGAGAGTCGGGGCGTGACGGTGCCGGTGCTGCAACTCGGCCTGCCCGACTGTTTCGTCGAACATGGCGATCCGGCCAAATTGCTGGCGGCCTGCGGCCTGGACCAGGACGGCATCGTCCACGCGGTGAGAGCCCGGTTAACGATAATTGCCCATTAAGCCGTTCGTGGTGAGCCTGTCGAACAGCCTGCATTTCGTAAACAAGCCCTTCGACAAGTCAGGGCGAACGGATTCCGGTAAACATTGAGGCTTCCGGGTAGCCGAGTAGTTTACTCAACTATTAACAAGTGTTATACTTGGTCTAAATTAATTCAAGGAATAAATTCATGAGCGACTGCAGTGAGACTTGCGATGTGAATGCTCCCGTCTGTGACAAAGACGCCATCGCCGATGTGCAGAACTACGCGGATTCCCGCCAGATTGCCATCGACAAGGTGGGCATCAAATCCATCCGCCATCCGGTCAGGGTTGCGGACAAGAGCGAGGGCGTGCAGCACACCATCGCCATGTTCAACATGAACGTCTATCTGCCGCATAATTTCAAGGGCACGCACATGTCGCGCTTCGTTGAGATTCTCAACAGCGACAGCAACGAGCGCGAGATTTCGGTGGAATCGTTCGAGACCATGCTGCGCGAGATGGTACAGCGCCTGGAGGCCGAGTCCGGCCACGTCGAGATGAGCTTTCCCTACTTCATCAACAAGACGGCCCCGGTTTCCGGCGTGCAGAGCCTGCTCGACTATGACGTCACCTTCATCGGCGAAATCGTCAAGGGCAAGTACCAGCTCACCATGAAAGTGGTGGTCCCGGTCACCAGCCTGTGTCCGTGCTCGAAGAAGATTTCCGATTACGGCGCCCACAACCAGCGTTCCCACGTCACCGTGGAGGTGCGTACCAATGAAATGGTGTGGATCGAGGACGTGGTGCGGATGGTGGAGGATCAGGCCTCATGCGAGCTGTACGGCCTGCTCAAGCGGCCGGACGAAAAGTTCGTCACCGAGCGTGCCTACGACAATCCCAAGTTCGTCGAGGACATGGTGCGCGACGTGGCGGCTGCGCTTAACGCGGATAAGCGTATCGATGCTTATGTGGTGGAGGCGGAGAACTTTGAATCGATTCACAACCACTCGGCTTATGCGTTGATCGAGCGCGACAAGACGGCACGCTGAGCAAAAAAAGTAGGGCGCGCCGTGCATCCCATGCACCATGCTTGGGATGCAACCTACGTATGTTTGTACGTGAAACGACATCGAAGTAAACCACCTGCCCTGACTCTGCCCGACCCCGTGATCCTCTTTTACCCTCTTTCAATGGCATGGCGAAATCTCCTTACATAGCTGACGTGAACCCCGCAAACTTCCGCACCCTGGTGCTGGAAAATTCGGGAAAAGGTCCGGTACTGGTGTACTTCTGGTCGCCCCGCGCAGGGCCCTGCATGATGCTGATGCCCAGGCTGGTTCAGCTAGCGCATGAATATGCCGGAAAATTTCTGCTGGTCCTGCTGGATACGGATCAGCACGGCAGGATGGCCAGAGAAGAATACGGCATCACCAGCGTGCCGACGGTCAAGTTTTTTCGGCAGGGGCAGGTGGCCCATACTATCCATGGTGCAGAATCCGATGCCGAATTCCGTTGCGCCATTGACAAGTTCGTTGCACGGCCAGGTGGGGCGTCCCAGGTTGTCCTGAGCGCTTTTTGCCAGCAGGGCAATGTGGAGCAGGCCTGCAGCCTGCTCGCCAAAGCCGCTCTGGATGACCCGGACAATTTCCAGATTCCGGTTGATCTTGCCAAGCTGCTTCTGCTCAAGGGCGATTATGTCCAGGCTGAACATCTGCTGTTAGCCCTGCCGGAAGAGGTGCGCGACGATGCCGAAATCAGCACCTTGCTGACGCACGCGGGCTTTATCCGCATTGCGCAGGATGCACCAGACATCGAAACGCTGGAACGGGATATCGCTGCAGAGCCGAACAACAGCCTGGCGCGCTATCAGTTGAGTGCAGTCAAGTTGATTGGCGATGATTGTGCCGGTGCGATGGAGCAGTTGCTGGAGATCGTGCGCCGCGACAGGAGTTTCCGCGATGATGCCGGCCGCAATGGGCTGATTGCCATTTTCAATATGGTGGGCAGCGAGCACGAACTGGTCGGGCATTATCGTGCCTTGCTGACTGAAGCCCTGCGATGAATGCGGCTCGTTTTTGCTAGGTTCCCTAGCAGCTTTCCCTCGAACTGAAAGTACGTATAAAATTTGATTGAAGGTTCAGCCCCGATTGATTGCCATTCCAGGACGTGGCAGGGACGAGCCTGGATTCCACTCAATATTTTTTCAGCAACGTCATGTTAGTCCCGTCCTGCTTTATTTCCAGCCTTTTCAGGAAGCTCATGCCGAGCAGCACGTAAGGCATGTTGCTTTCCTGCACCAGACCGTCGACCTGGTTCAGCGTGAGATTGCCCACCCTCACCGTGTTGAGGGTGACATGGTAGGCCGGGACCACGCCGTTTGCGGTGGAAACCATGCCGCGTTCGCCGTTGAGATAGGAAATTCCGAGCCGCTTTGCTTCATCCTTGCCCATCGATACCATGGATGCTCCGGTGTCTACCATCATGCGCGTGCCGGTGCCGTTGATGTTGCCGGTGGTGACGAAATGGCCCTGGACATCGGCGGCCAGGACTGCGCTCTGGTTGCCGCCGCCATCGGCGGACGGGATGGAGGCGCTCTTGCCCATGCCCAAATTCTGGCGCTTGCCGTCGATCTCCAGCACTGCGGTCGAGGAGTCGGCGCTGATCAGCTTGACGCCCTCCGGCGTGGTCTCGCCAGCGGTCATTACGCGATGCTTGCCGCCATTGATGCTGACCATGGCCTTGCCGCTGAACAGGCCGACCACGTTGACTTCGGTGGCAGGGGCGCTGGTTGCGGTGCATAGAATAACCAGGCCGGGCAGGATAGAATGGCGCCATACTAAACTCATCAGGACTCCTTCAGATCATGCAGATCATGAAACCGGTTGCGATTTTTCGCCATGCGCCCAGCGAGGGGCCAGGCTATTTTGCCACATTTCTCGATAGTCGCGGCATTCCCTGGCAACTGTTCAGGATCGATGCCGGTGACGCCTTGCCGACAGATGCCAGGCAGTTCAGCGGCCTGGTGTTCATGGGCGGACCGATGAGCGTGAACGACGACTTGCCGTGGATACCCCATTCTCTGGAATTGATTCGGCAGGCGGCGCAGGCCGACATTCCCGTGCTCGGGCACTGCCTCGGCGGGCAGTTGATGGCCAAGGCCCTGGGCGGTGTTGTGGGCAGGAGTCCGGTCAAGGAAATCGGCTGGGGCGAGGTGACGGTGGCGGACAATGCCACGGCCAAAGCCTGGTTCGGAGAGGGGAAAAAATTCGACGCCTTCCACTGGCATGGCGAAACCTTCACGATTCCGCCCGGCGCTACCGGCATCCTGGGTAATAAGCACTGTGCAAACCAGGCGTTTGCCCTGGGCAAGCATCTGGGCATGCAATGCCATATCGAAATGACCGAAGAGATGGTGCGGGAATGGTGCGAGCTGGGCGGGGAAGAAATTGCCTCCGCCAGCGCCAGCCCGGCAGTGCAGCAACCGGCGGAGATCCTGGAAAATCTGGCGGGACGCGTGAAGACCTTGAATGCCGCTGCGCAAAAAACCTATAAAAAGTGGATTGAAGGGCTGGTGCGCTAGCCAGAATTATTCATACGGTAGGGTGCGCCTTGCGCACCATGGTGCGTGGAACGCACCCTACTTCTCTGGCGGTATCACGCGCTAGAACCGCCTCATGACGTCCAGGTGCAACTGCCCTTTCGGTAGGCCGTGCCGCTGTAGCAAGCCGACAATTCCCTCCGTACTTGATTCCGGTGCCGTGAGATAGACGTCGAAGCCGGCAAGATCGGGATGATCGGCGACGATCGCTGTACCTGCGGCTTCCATATCGCGCAGGCCCACCGCCGGGTCGGCGGACGCCTCCCAGCTGGATTCGCCGGATAAATCATTCCCCGTCAGCGCCGTGTAACTGAAGTTGTCCAGGGCGTCGAGCCAGGAGCGGCACAGGTTATTCAGATAGTGGTTGCCGGGCCGGTGCGCCATCCAGTAGAGGTGCAGGGGCTGTTCCAATTCCAGGGCGATGGCGTGCTCGATAATGCTTTTGATCGATGCGAAGCCGGTTTCGTAGGCGACGAAGATGATGGGCCGGTTTGAATTTTCGTCCAGGGAGAAGTTCCCCCATGGCCCTTCGACCATCACCGTTTGAGAGATTTTCAGCTGGTTGAAGACGTATTCCGAGAACGAATCGCCCGGCACCCGGCGGATGTGAAATTGCAAGTGCATGGCGTTGCACGGGCAGCTGGCCAGTGACTTGCTGCGTGGCGGCATGTCGGCGATGGCGAGGCTGAGGTGCTGCCCGGCGAGAAAGCGCAGCGTCTGCGAGCGCGGCGTGCGCAGGTGCAGGATCAGGGTGTCGTCCTGAACGCGCTCCATCAGCTCAACCTTGGTGGGGATCAGCTGGAGCGGGATATCTTCTATGCCGCCGGCTTCCTTGACCTCTATTTCCAGGTCGGATTGCGCAGTGATGACGCATAACAGCACATGGCCCTGTGCCTTCTGCGTGTCGGAAAAGTGGAAATCGTGTTGCTGGGATTCGCGTACCTGGCCGGACTTTATCCTGCCGCCGCAGCCGCCGCAGCTGCCATTGTTGCAATTATAGTTGAGTGCGATGCCGGAGCGGAGCGCGGCTTCAAGCACGGTTTCGTTTTTCTCGGCGGTGAACTCTTTGCCGCTGGGCAGGAGGCGAACTCGGAAACTCATAGTGCATCGCAGAATAGTAGTGTACTTTAGTCAAGTATACACGATTCAGTCTCTGGAGCCAGCATGAGACGGTTGCAGCGTCAGAATTTCCCCGGTCGCTGCAAGCCGGCTTCGACTTCGTCCCGCTGGGCCTTCCCGGCCAAAACTTCGATCAGTTCCAGGGTGAAATCCATCACCGTGCCTGGCCCGCGCGAGGTGATGACCTTGCCGTCCCTGACCACGGGATCGTTCTTGTAGGCGACGGTGGGCAGGTTCATCTTGTCGACGAAGCCGGGGTAACTAGTCGCCGATTTTCCCGCCAGCAGGCCGGCTTCGGCCAGTACAGCGGGTGCGGCGCAGATGGCGCAGGTGTACTTGCCCTCCCGGGCCATTTTTTGCAGCAGGGCGATGATGCGGGGATCGTTCTTCAGATGGGTCATGCCGGGCATACCGCCGGGCAGCACGATCATGTCGAATTCCTGCTCGAGCGCTACATCCAGAGTGGTGTCGGCGATCAGGCGGACGCCGCGGCTGGCGGTCACCGGCTGATCGTCTAGCCCGGCAGAAACGACTTCGATTTTGGCGCGGCGCAGCAGGTCGATAATGGTGACGGCTTCGACTTCTTCGCAGCCTTGGGCGAGGGGGACAAGCACCTTTGGCATCTTTGTACTCTCCAAAATGCAAACCGCAAAGGCGCTAAGTTCCGCAAAGTTTTATTTTCCATCTTCTTTGCGTCTTCGCGTCTTTGCGGTTATTCGGTTTTAATCCCGGAAATTCTGGAATTGCAGCGGAAAGTCGGTGATGGATTTTTTGACCAGCGTGATGGTTTCCTGCAACACATCCCGCTTCGCGCCGGTGACGCGCACCGCTTCGCCCTGGATGCTGGCCTGGACCTTGAGCTTGGAATCCTTGATCAGCTTGACGATTTTCTTCGCCAGTTCGGTTTCTACACCGGTCTTGACGGTAACGGTCTGCTTGACCTTGTTGCCGCTGATTTTCTCGATCTTGCCCTTGTCCAGGCAGCTCACGTCGATGTTGCGCTTGCCGAAGGTCTGGTTGACGATGTCGAGCACCTGGTCGAGCTTGAAGTTGTCGTCGGCGTAGATCGTCAGCACATATTCCGCCTGATCGATGCGTGAATCCGAGCCCTTGAAATCGAAACGGCCGCTGATGACCTTGTTGGCCTGGTCAACGGCGTTGCGCAATTCCTGTTTGTCTACTTCGGAAACGATATCGAATGTTGGCATGGCTGACTCCCCTTTAACCCGCGCAGCAGGTGGACTCGGTGATGAAATGGCAGACGTAATCCAGCAACTCGACGGTTTCGATATCGAAGCTGGTGTTGCCCGGTACGCTGAAGCTCTCGCCTGCCTTGTAGGTTTTCCAGTCCTTCTCGCCAGCCAGTTTCACCTTGCAGACGCCGGCATTGATCTCCATCAGCTCCGGCAGGCCGGTATTGAAAGTGAGGCTGCTCGGGAAAATCACGCCGACGGTTTTCTTGCTGCCGTCGGGGAACACCACCGTGTGGGAAATGCACTTGCCGTCGAAGTAAACGTTGGCTTTCTTGACGACGCTGACATTATCGAATTGGGTCATGGTATTTTTCCTTTCATCTACCGCGGAGGCACAGAGGCGCTGAGAGAAACGGATTTCCTCTGCGTCTCCGCGCCTCTGCGGTTAAATTAACGATTCTGCAATTTCGCCGCAATCCGCAGTCGTAGCGCGTTGAGCTTGATGAAGCCGCCCGCATCAGCTTGATTATAGGCGCCGGCATCATCCTCGAAGGTGGCGATGGTGGAGTCGAACAGCGAGTCGGTCTTGGAATCGCGCCCGACCACCATGACGTTGCCCTTGTAGAGCTTGACCCGCACCCAGCCGTTGACGTGCCGCTGGGTGTCGTCGATCAGCACCTGCAGGGCGCGGCGCTCGGGCGCCCACCAGTAACCGTTGTAGATCATGCTGGCGTAGCGCGGCATCAGGTCGTCCTTCAGGTGCGCCACTTCGCGGTCCAGGGTGATGGATTCGATGGCGCGGTGGGCCTTGAGCATGATGGTGCCGCCGGGCGTCTCGTAGCAGCCGCGCGATTTCATGCCGACGTAGCGGTTTTCCACCAGGTCGAGGCGGCCGATGCCGTGCTTGCCGCCGAGGCGGTTGAGTTCGGCGAGCATTTCAGCGGCCGACAGCTTTTTGCCGTTGAGCGCGACCGGGTCGCCGTTGATATATTCGATATCCAGATATTCCGCCTGGTCGGGCGCCTTTTCCGGCGACACCGTCCAGCGCCACATGTCTTCCTCGGCCTCGGCGGCGGGGTTTTCCAGGTGGCGGCCTTCGTAGCTGATATGCAGCAGGTTGGCGTCCATCGAGTAGGGGCTGCCGCCGGCCTTGTGCTTCATTTCCACCGGGATGCCGTGCTTCTCGGCATAAGCCAGCAGTTTCTCGCGTGAGAGCAGGTCCCACTCGCGCCACGGCGCGATGATCTTGATTTCCGGGTTGAGGGCGTAGGCGCCGAGCTCGAAGCGCACCTGGTCGTTGCCCTTGCCGGTGGCGCCGTGCGAGATCGCGACCGCGCCGGTTTCCCGTGCGATTTCAATCAGCCGCTTGGCGATCAGCGGGCGGGCGATCGAGGTGCCGAGCAGGTATTCGCCTTCGTAAACCGTGTTGGCGCGGAACATCGGGAAGACGAAGTCGCGGACGAATTCCTCGCGCAGATCGTCGATGTAGATTTGTTCCGGCTTGATGCCGAATTGCAGCGCCTTGTTGCGCGCCGGCTCGAGTTCTTCGCCCTGGCCGATGTCGGCGGTGAAGGTGACCACTTCGCACTGATAGGTGTCTTGCAGCCACTTCAGGATGACTGAGGTATCCAGCCCGCCGGAGTAGGCGAGGACGACTTTGTTGACGTTGCTCATTTGAAGCTCCAGTGAAGGGTGATGAGGGATGGGTGATGAGCGGTTTTCGAGGGTTTTACCCATCACTCATCGCTCTTCCCCCATCACTCCGTTATCTTGCCCAGCAGCAGGTATTCCATCAGCGCTTTCTGGGTGTGCAGCCGGTTCTCTGCCTCGTCCCACACCACGCTCTGCGGGCCGTCGATCACTTCCGCAGCGACTTCCTCGCCACGGTGGGCGGGCAGGCAGTGCATGAACAGGGCGTCGGGCTTGGCCAGGCGCATCATGTCGGCATCTACCTGCCAGTCTTCGAAATCGCGCTTGCGTTCTTCGTTCTCGGCTTCGAAGCCCATGCTGGTCCACACGTCGGTGGTGACGAGATCGGCGTCGCGCGCGGCTTCCATCGGGTCGCGGAATTCCTCGTAGTGGTCGGTACCGTACAGCCCGGCGCGCTCCGGCTCGACTTCATAGCCGGGGGGGGTAGAAACGTGGACGTTGAAATCCAGCACTTCAGCAGCCTGCAGCCAGGTGTTGCAGACGTTGTTGGAGTCGCCGATCCACGCCACGGTCTTGCCGCGGATCGAGCCGCGCTGTTCGATATAGGTATAGATGTCGGCCATGATCTGGCACGGGTGGTATTCGTTGGTCAGGCCGTTGATCACCGGCACGCGCGACTGGGCGGCGAAGCGCTCGATGATCTCCTGCTCGAAGGTGCGGATCATCACGATGTCGCTCATGCGCGAGATCACCTGGGCGGCGTCCTCCACCGGTTCGCCGCGGCCCAGTTGCGAGTCGCGGGTGTTGAGGTAGATGGCGCTGCCGCCGAGCTGCTGCATGCCGGCTTCGAACGACAGTCGGGTCCGCGTGCTCGCCTTCTCGAAAATCATCACCAGCGTGCGGTCATGCAGCGGGTGGTAGGTCTGATAGGCCTTGAACTGTTCCTTGATCCGGCGCGTGCGTTCGAACAGGTGCTCGTATTCGTCGCGGGTCAGGTCGTTGAATTGCAGGAAATGTTTGATCTGCATAGATGCCACCGGGGGCGCATTATTTCTGCGCGAGAAAAACCTTGATCAGCGGCGCGAGCATGTCTACCACTTGCTGTGCCTCGTCGCGCTTCATGACCAGTGGCGGCAGCAAGCGTACCACGCTGTCCGCCGTAACGTTGATAATCAGGCCTAGCTCCAGCGCCAGCTTGACCAGATCGCCGCAGGGGCGGTCCAGCTCGACGCCGATCATCAGCCCGGCGCCACGCACCTGGACAACGCCTGTCGTGCCTGCCAGTTGGTTGCTCAAGCCGTCGCGGATGAGCGCGCCGATTTCAGCGGCCTGCTGGCACAGGTTTTGTTCCTCGATGGCTTCCAGCGTCGCCAGCGCAGCCGCGCAGGCAAGCGGGTTGCCGCCGAAGGTGGAGCCGTGGTTGCCGGGCTTGAAGACTTCGGCTGCAGCGCCTTTCGCCAGGCAGGCGCCGATCGGCATGCCCGAACCGAGGCCTTTGGCCAGAGCCATGACGTCGGGGGTGATGCCGGTCTGCTGGAAAGCGAACAGGGAGCCGGTGCGGCCCATTCCTGTCTGCACCTCGTCCAGCATCAGCAGCCAGCCGTGGCTGTCGCAGATGCGGCGCAGCTCTTGCAGGTAGGCGGGTTGCGGTATCTGGATGCCGCCTTCGCCCTGCACCGGTTCGACCAGGATGGCGACGACGTTCTTGTTGTGCTCGGCGATCAGGTTGATCGAGGCGATATCATTGTAGGGTACGCGCACGAAACCGCTCACCAGCGGCTCGAATCCGGCCTGCACCTTGCGGTTGCCGGTAGCGGTCAGAGTCGCCATGGTGCGACCGTGGAAGCTCTTCTCCATCACGATGATGGCGGGGCTGTCGATGCCCTTGTTGTGGCCATACAGGCGGGCTAGCTTGATCGCGGCTTCGTTGGCTTCGGCGCCGGAGTTGCACAGGAACACCTTGTCCATGCCGGCCAGTTGCGCCAGCTTCGTGCCCAGTTGCTCCTGCTTGGGAATCTGGTACAGGTTGGAGGTGTGGATCAGCGTCTTCGCCTGCTCACAGATCGCCTGGGCCAGTTTCGGATGAGCATGCCCCAGACCGTTGACGGCGACGCCGGCGACCGCATCGAGATAGCGTTTGCCTTGTTCGTCCCAAAGCCACACGCCTTCACCGCGGGTAAAGGCGACGGGCAATCTGGCATAGGTGTTCATTAAATGTGACATATAGGGTGAGCTGTTACTGCTTTAGAGTTGGACAAATGACCGCGCGAAAAATATAAAAGCACACGGCGGCATCAGCCGCCGTGCATCGGTACGCTCGAAAGCGTTATATTTAGCCAAACAACGGATACTTGCAAGAGAAATTTGCCCTTCAAACCCGCCTCAAGGCGTGGCAAGCAGGATGGTCAAGCCAAAACAAATGCCCGGCTAGCTAAAGGCTGCCGGGCAAGCAAAACGGGCGCGCGGCAGCGAGTGCTGCGGCGGGTCTTAGGCCATCGCTTTGACGGCTGCGTTCAAACGGCTCTTGTGGCGAGAAGCTTTGTTCTTGTGCACGATTTTCTTGTCGGCGATGCTGTCGATCACGCTAACCGACTCCAGGTAAACCGCCTTGGCAGCTTCCTTGTCGCCAGCTTCAACAGCCTTGATCACCTTCTTGACCGCGGTGCGGAACTCGGAACGCTGGCTGGTGTTGTGCTCGCGCTGCTTGTCGGACTGTCTTGCACGCTTTCTGGCTTGTGCGCTGTTTGCCATTGATGAAACTCCTTGGATATTACTCTGCGGGGCAGACGAAACGCGCAATAATACTTTTCTTTCGTTGGGTTGGCAAGGGCGGCGTCACTCTTTTGTTAGCGCAAACACTCTTTGAATCGGAACCTGATTCATCGCTATGTCGCATCTCCTCAGCCAAGATACGCTTATTATCATGTCTCCACTGGATCATTATGTGAGCCTGGCTGAGGTTGGAGGCTAATTTAAGAATGCTTTTCATGATTCCACGGATAAAATCCTGCCTGGTTTTCTACATGACTATGTAATAACAGGTAAACTACTGCCGGGAAGGGGAAAGGAATGACAGTCGAAGTTTCCGGCCAATTTGGCCATGTGGCTCTTAATATCGGTCAGTCAGAAACCGAAGCATATCATCAGAAATGGCCGGTTTCCGACTCAAGCTCCTGCTCGAGGAACCTGAGACCATTGTCGTGTATGCATCCTACCCGGATAGACGCGACAGCAACCGCTTTGCACGTACCGCATCGCGTCCAGAAGTGCGGCAAGTTCAGGGACTTCGCCCTCGCCAGGTTATGGAAAACCATACCTGCCTCGGGGGCGAGGGCAACGCTCGCCTGGTACGCCCTGAAGTTTTGGGGCGTCAACTGCTTGCCCAACCCTGACCCGCGGGGCCCAGAATACCGTATCTGGCTGTACTATTATTTGGCCTTTAACAGGGTGGGAAGCGTTGCCCTCACCCCCGGAGATTTCGCTTCGAGCGGAAAAAATTGAACTTCGTGGCAAAAATACCGGCCCAGCCCCTGAACCGCCTTCTTGGAATGGCTGTCGTTGCGGGAGTGGAAACCGCCGTTCGAATGCACATTCGACGGGGCGACGATCTGGACGCACGAGACCATAGGGGTTTCACCCCCCTAATGATGGCGGCGGCCAAGAACAAGGTAGGTATCTGTAGACTTTTATTGGCGGCGGGGGTGAACCCTGGTCTTACTGATCCCTCGGGTCGCGATGCACTCGCCATCGCACGGGCAGCCGGGGCGTCCGAGTCGGCAACTCTCATTGGAGAGGTTTTCTCCGCCGCGATGCAAGAGAATCAGATCGACGAGGGTCTAGCTGCGGACTATTCTGAATCTTCTCTCCTCACTACCTTTGAAGCGCCTTCCGAGGGCGAACGGATATTTGAAACTGCCGAAGTAGGAAATACCGTCCAAGAGCTGTCCTTAGAGGAAATTGAAAGCCCAACAGAGGAAAACAGCGAGGCTCCGATTTCGGTTCCCGGTGGCGTGAGCGATCCGAGCTGCGCCAACAACAAGCACGCAGGCACCGCCCTCATCGACGCCCTGTCTTTGGAGTTCTCTGATTCCGATGATGAAGGAAATTCATTCGATTTGTCGGCATGGGAGGCCGAAGAGGATGGTCTGGCGCCTGACGGGGATGATACTTTGGCCGAAGCGGCAGCGGCCCTCCACCGAGCGATTTCAGACCACGAGCCTGTCGACACCTCCGAGGACTGGGGGGAGTTCGAGGCCTTTCTCCCCGAGAGGGCCGTCCCACTGCATCGAGCTGGCGACGATGAAGGCCGCATAGGTCTGAGACGCTTGTTACTCCGGGCTTTCCGGGAAGGCAGTGTTCCGGAATCGGCTGTCGAAACGCTCAGCCAAGGCAATGACGGTTCCAGGAACGAAGAAGGGGAAACCCTTCTACGCTATATCCTGAACGAATTGGGAGCCGAAACCGACGATCGTCTCGAAATCGAAACCCCGTTCCTCGCCTCCGAGGAAACGCCGATCGAAGAGGAAACAGTTTCGGAGGCGTTGGCGTTCATGGAAGACGTTGCCTCCAGCCGCAACGACCCATTGCGACATTACGTCCGCGAAGTACAGCGAATACGTCTTCTGACCGCCGAAGACGAAGTTTTCCTCGGACGGGAGATGGAGGAAGGCGCTATCCATGTCTTGGACGCCCTCGCCTCTTGGCGCGATGGTGTGGCCCGTGTGTTGGCAGCAGCGGAGCTGGTGAGGACAGGGAAAAAAGATGTCGAATGGGCTTCGACTGGTCGTGTGACCTATCTCTCTTCGGGGGGCGACGAGACGGAACGGAGAATCGAAGCCGAGGATGAGAACGAAGATGAGGACGAAGGTGAGGGCGAAATGGAAGCTTCGGTTCCGCTCTCCTTAGCTGCCAAGGACTTTCTGAGCGCAGTAGAAGAAATCGCCGCTCTGTCCCACCATGCTGGACAAGGCGGGTCGGGCGAAAAAGCACTCAGGGAGGCGATCGCTGTCTCTGCTCTTTCAAAAACCTTCCTGTCGGAACTGACGGAAGACAAAGACCTGATGGCGGCCGGAGGCCGATCAGCCTCGCGCTTCGCCGAGGAGGTGAAGCGCCAGGAGCGAGCCCGGGAACGGATGGCCGTCTCCAACCTGCGGTTGGTTCTGTCCATAGCGAAACGTTACCAAAGCTTCCGCCTCCCCTTCGATGACCTGATCCAAGAGGGGAACATTGGCCTCATGAAAGCCGTCGAGCGATACGACTGGCGTCGCGGATTCAGGTTTTCCACCTATGCGACGTGGTGGATACGGCAACAAATCATGCGGGCGATCGCCGACAAGGGCCGGACGATCCGGGTGCCAGTGCACCTCCACGATACGATGTACCGTGTTTCCAAAGAAGCCGACGAGATGGAGAAAAACACCGGGAAACGGCCATCAGCGAAGGCTCTTGCCGAAAGGCTTTCCATGCCTCTACCTAAGGTCGCAGCCCTTTTGCTTTGCATGGAAGACCCTCTCCCCATCCACGAGCCTGGCGAGGACGGCGTTCCCCTCGCTGAGCTAATCGAGGATTCGTCGTCTCCAGATCCCTTCGTTTCCGCGGCCCTGCTCGACCTTCGAAAAATGCTCGACCGCTTGCTTGCTGAACTCGATCAGCGATCGGCGGAAGTTCTCTCTTTAAGAAACGGGCTAGACGGAGGGGGAAGCAAGACGCTTGAGGAAACCGGGACGATTTACGGGGTCACACGCGAGCGTGTCCGGCAAATCGAGTCCAAGGCGCTGAGAACGCTCTCCCGAAAACTTCGGCTGATAGGTTTCAAACACGAGCCCGGAATAGGTTACATGAAATGACCACTAGGACGCGGAACGCCCCGCCACGAGCAGGGGCCATGATGGAGGCTCTAAGAGGCCTCGGCTATTCAACAGCGGCCGCTTTGGCCGATGTCGTGGACAACAGCATTTCGGCCGGAGCCTCCGAGGTTCGAATCGACTTCGCTTGGGAGGGGCAGGCCAGCCGGATATTGGTGCTCGACGACGGTCGCGGGATGGGTGACACCGAACTTGAAAGCGCCATGCGGCTCGGGGACAAAAGCCCGTTGGACGAACGCGATCCGGGAGACCTCGGGCGTTTCGGCATGGGACTCAAAACCGCCTCTTTTTCCCAGTGCCGCAGGCTTACGGTGGCCTCCGTAAAGGATGGGGCGAAGGCCTGCCTGCGCTGGGACCTCGATGCCTTGGCAGCCAAACCCGACAAGGGATGGCTCCTGTTTGAGGGGGCATCCCCCGGCTCCGAAGTGTTCCTTAACCCGCTCGAAGACAGGAAGTCTGGCACGCTTGTCCTCTGGGAGACGCTAGACCGAATTGTAACCAAAGGCTACGTCGCCGACGACTTCGTCGATCTGATAGACCGCGTCGAGGCCCACCTCGCCATGGTGTTCCACCGTTACATCCAAGGTCCGAAAGCACGGTTATGTCTTCTTCTGAACGGGAAACCTGTAGGCCCTTGGGATCCCTTCATGACTGGCCACGTTGCGAAGCCGTGGGACTCCCCCGTTGCGCGAACGATGACGGATGTCGGCCCCGTGGAGGTTGAGTGTCATGTCCTTCCTCACCGAGACAGGCTGACTCCTGCCGAGTTCGAAATTGGTGGAGGCCCTGAAGGGTGGACGGCCCAGCAGGGTTTCTACGTTTACCGCAATGAACGCCTTCTGGTGGCGGGTGGCTGGCTCGGCCTCGGGCAAGGACGTGCGTGGAACCGCGAGGAAGCCCACCGTCTAGCTCGCATTCGCCTTGACATCCCAAACACGGCAGACGCCGAGTGGAAAATAGACATCAGAAAATCCACGGCCAGGCCGCCCATTTCCCTGCGCCCTTGGCTGACGCGGCTTGCCGAGGACACCCGCGAACGTGCCAGAAGGGTTTTTGCCTACCGTGGAAGCCCGATTCCAGGTCCCGGCGGTGCCACCGTCGACCCGGCCTGGCGCGTGGAGCACGCCAAGTCCGGCGCGCGCTACAAGATCGACGAAAAGCATCCCGCTGTATTCGCCGTGCTCGACGGCGCTGGCCCCCTTCTTCCACTTGTGAAAGCCATGCTGCGCGTCGTCGAGGAGACGGTCCCCGTGCAGAGGATTTGGCTGGACACCGCCGAGAACAAGGAAACACCTCGCACGGGCTTCTCCGGGGAGCCGCCCGAGAATGTCTTGGCGGTGCTGAAAACGCTTTTCGGGGATATGGTCGGTCGCAGGGGGATTTCACCCACTCTCGCCAAAAAAACGCTCTCGGTCACTGAGCCCTTCCAGAACTATCCTGGGCTCGTCGCTACCCTGCCCGATGACGAACCAGCCCAAGACTGAAAACAAAGCAAAGGAAACCTGATGTCGGATGCCGACAAAGCTCTCGTGAACATTATCAGCATTGCCCAAACCCTGTTGCTAGGCGAAAAGGACAAAACGGCCATCACCCCCGTCCTTATAGCGGAAAAGGTTGATCTCGCGACGGGTCTCGTCGCCCCCTCGGATCCAGCCGGAATTGACAGGCAGGTGGCGATTGGGGAGCTTATCCGGCGGTTCAGCCTATGGATAGGGCAGGATTCGACCCTACATGACGAAGAGGGGCACGTGCCTTGGCTCGTCTCGGCACGAAAAAAGGACTGGCGCTACTGGCAGCGTTACCAAGGCTTCCTGGAAAGGAAAATGTCTACCACTGCGGTCGATGCCTTGGACAAGTCGACCGACAAGATCCTTGCCCTGCTCGAAGACCCGAACCGCGACGGAATATGGGACCGGCGCGGGCTGGTTGTCGGACACGTCCAGTCGGGGAAGACGGGCAATTACTCCGGGCTCATCTGCAAGGCTGCGGATGCGGGCTATAAAATCATTATCGTGCTCGCCGGCCTTCACAACAATCTGCGCGCCCAAACCCAGATACGCCTCGAGGAGAGTTTCCTCGGCTACGAGACGTCAGCCATCGGTGATTCGGGGAAGCTTATCGGCGTTGGCGAGATAGACAGCGACGCAAAGATTCAGCCGAACTGCGCGACGAACCGATCCAACAACGGCGACTTCAACACCAAGGTGGCCAAGCACCTCGCGATTTCGCCCGAGCAGAGACCCTGGCTGTTCGTCGTGAAGAAAAACAAGACGGTCCTTGAACGGCTGCTGAAATGGATTCGCGGACACGTGGCCGATGCGACCGACGCAGCGACTGGTCGTCGGTTCGTCTCGAACCTGCCAGTTCTCGTGATCGACGATGAGGCCGACCACGCCTCAGTCGACACGGGTGAACAGCTATTCAACCCCGACGGTACGCCTGACGACGAGCACCAGCCGAAGGCCATCAACAGCCGCATTCGGAAAATTCTGCACTCCTTCGCCAAATCGGCCTACGTGGGCTACACGGCTACGCCGTTCGCCAACATTTTCATCCATCGCCGCAACGAGACCACCGACGAAGGCCCGGACCTTTTTCCGCAGTCCTTCATCATCAACCTTGCAGCGCCGTCCAACTATGTGGGCCCCGCACGGGTGTTCGGTTTGCGTTCTCCGGAGGGACGGACAGGAGGCCTGCCACTGCTAAGGGAGGTCTCCGACCACACCGACAACGAAGGTTTGAGCGGCTGGATGCCACCCAAACACAAAAAGGAGCACGTCCCCCTCCATGGCGGGCTGGACACGGTTCCTCCTTCTCTAAAGGAGGCGATTGGAGCCTTTGTTCTCGCTTGCGCCGCCCGCGTCATCCGTGGCCAGGGGTCTGATCATGCCTCCATGCTGATTCACGTAACACGCCTTAACCTTGTCCAAAGAGAGGTACATAGGCAGGTCGAGGAAATTGTGAAACGCATGCGCCAGCGAATCACCAGAGGCATCGACCACGGGGCTCTGGTCGCCGAGCTGCATACCCTTTGGGTGGAAGACTTCGCGCCAACGTGCGCGGAAATTGCCTTGCGCCTCCCTGAGGCAGAGGGCCATCCGGGCACCCCGACCTGGGAGGAGATTCTTGCGGTCTTGCCGGACGTCCTTTCCGACATCGAGGTCAGAATGATCAACGGCACAGCCAAGGATGCCCTGGACTACATCGAACATCAGGAAAAAGGGTTGAAAGTCATAGCCATCGGTGGCGACAAGCTGGCCCGGGGACTCACCCTCGAAGGGTTGTGCGTCAGCTATTTCGTCAGAACCTCGAAAATGTATGACACGTTGATGCAGATGGGCCGCTGGTTCGGCTATCGGCCGGGCTATATTGACCTCTGCCGGCTCTACACGACGGACGACCTCATGGAGTGGTTCGGCCACATCGCCGACGCTTCAGAGGAATTGCGCGAGGAGTTCGACGCCATGGTCGAGAGCGGGGGGACACCAAAAGATTATGGACTCAAAGTCCAGTCCCATCCGATTCTCATGGTCACCTCACCGCTCAAAATGCGCAGCGCGGAAACACTGTTGCTCTCATACAGCGGAAACCTCGTCCAAACTGTTGCCATGTATCGCGAACCACCCATTTTGCGTCGCAACCTGGAAGCGACGAATCGACTGTTGACCGCCATGGGGGAGCCAATGGAGCGCGGGCCATCAAGGATCCGGGATGGGCGTTCGGACGAATGGAAGAGGTCTTTCCTTTGGGACGGTGTGAATGCGAACCTGATCACCGATTTCCTTACGTCGTATTCAACCCATCCCAAGGCATCCCGAGCAAACAGCGCCGTTATCGCCGAGTTCATAGGCAAGATGGTAGCGACCGGGGAATTAACCTCATGGACCGTCGCACTGTTGGGCGAGGGACATGCCGGGAAACCCTATGCTTTCGAAAACGGACTGGAAATCGTCGCAATGCCGTCTCGGTCGGACACGGGTGTGGAGGGCAGCTACTCGATCGGGGTACTGACCGATCCCAGCGACGAAGCCATCGACTTGGATTACCCGGCATGGAAAAAAGCGTTGGACTGGACCTTGTTAGAATGGAAGCCCGATCCCGCACGCAATCGTATTACGCCACCAACACGGCCCAGCGGGAAGAAAATCCGCGACGTGCGAGGGCTTGGCAAAGATGCCATCAAAGCGGCACCTGAGCGCGGCGTCCTGCTTCTCTATCCGCTGGCCCCTGGGGGCGCAGGAGAGTCTGTTGCCAAGAATTGGAGTGAGCCAATCATGGCCTTCGCCATCAGTTTTCCTTCCAGCAATTCGGCCGTAAAAGTCGAATACAAGGTGGATCATCTTCTGTGGGAGCAGGAATATGGCCCGGCCGATTGACGAGTTCGTCCTCGCTTGGAAAGCCCTTTCCGGCTCGTCCGAAAAAGAAGGCTGGAGGAGTATTCCTGTTTCCCCTGCTGGTTCCTGCATCCTGCAGGCAGGTCGCCGGTTTCCGCGCAACGAGGAGGCTCTGCTCGCAGGGTTCTCTGCAGCAAAGATTCCCTCTGCCGAAAAACTACCCGAAGGACACGGATTTACGGTCGAGCGCGTCGATTTGCACGGCGACGATAAAACCTGGGTGGCTCTTACACGAAAGGAGTCAGGCAGCTTCGAACTTTTCGCCGCAATGGTCTGCGACGTGGTCGGGGCGTTGGACGCAGAGTCAGCCTCGGACGAGGAGCGGCTCCTGCGGCTTTTCCTGGGGCGCGTCCGCGCGTGGCAGGAGTTCATGCGGAAAGGTGCTGAGACGTTGGGACACGAGGCCGAAATTGGCCTCATAGGAGAATTATCGTTCCTAAGGGCCATCGTCGAGGCGGGGATTCCCGCTCCGCTGGCAATCGAGGCCTGGGTGGGGCCGCTGAACGGGATTCAGGACTTCGAACTCGGCACGGGGGCCGTGGAAGTGAAGGCGACGGTGTCGGCCTCAGGTTTCCCGGCCAAGATAGGTTCGCTCGAACAGTTGGACGATTCCATTCGCCAACCCCTGTTCGTCGCGGGAGTGCGATTCTCGCAGGCGGAATCCGGGGAAAACCTGCCGGAATTCGCGGAAGCCGTCCGCCAAGTACTGAACGGTGACCCGGAGGCGGAACGGCTTTTCGCTGAAAGACTCTTGGCTGCCGGATATTTCGATGCCCACTCCGACCGATATCCGAGGCGATTCACCCTCGCCGGGACGCGTGTGGTCGAAGTGGTAGAGGGGTTTCCCCGCATTGTTACCGGAACGGTTCCGAGCGGAATCAAAAGGGTAATTTACGAAATAGACCTCGACAAGGCCCCGGGAGAGAACCTGGGTCCAGAAGTGGCGTTGAAAAGACTTGGAGTGCTTTGAGAATGGAACTGTCAGATTTTTTGAGGGAAACGCAGGCTGAAGTTAGAGCCCAGATGAGCGAAGGCTCCCCCTTCGCCGAAATGGTGTTCTCCGAAATTGTCATGCAGCACATGGCGGAGATCGGAATGACGTTCGAGCCCGTTGTCTGCCACTTTCAGGGAAAGGTCGGCAACGCCGTCCTGCGATTGAGCGGTTACGCGATGTCGGACGACGCCGATCAGCTGGATCTGTTCGTGAGCCTCTATGAAGGTGTGGACGAGCCAACGCCCGTCCCCGACGCGGACACCAAAACGGCCGTCGAGCAGTGCATCCGTTTCCTCGGCCTCTGCGCTGAGGGGAAAATGGCCCCAAAACTGGATCCGTCGAGCGACGTCCATTCGCTTGCGCTCACGCTCCAGGAGATTTACAACGATCTCGAACAAGTTAGGGTTTTCGTTCTTACCGACCGGGTGGCCAAGGCCAAGAGTTTCAAGACACGGGAAATAGGTGGGAAGTCCGTTCGCCTCGAGGTCATGGACATCGAGCGCCTGCACCGCCACTGGTCGGAGGGAAAGCCGCGCGACGAACTGGTGGTCGACTTTACCGAGGTGTCCGGCGCCCCTCTGCCCTGCGTATTCGTGCCGGGCGAAACTGACGATTACGACTACGCCCTGACGGCAGTCCCGGGAGAAGCCCTGCGGTTCATCTATGAGAGGTTCGGTGCCCGACTGCTGGAAGCCAATGTGCGCTCGTTCCTGAGTGTAAAAGGAAAGGGGGTAAATTCGGGGATACAAAATACCCTGCGCACCGCCCCGGGACGCTTCATGGCCTACAACAACGGGATCGTGCTCGTGGCCGACGAAATGCGGCTCGGAAAAACCGCCGATGGCGCCACCGGCATCGTTTGGCTGAAAGGCATGCAGATCGTGAATGGCGGGCAGACAACGGCCTCACTCTATTTCGCCAAGAAGAAATTTCCCGAGACAGATCTGAGCCGGGTACGGGTGCCGGCCAAAATCATCGTCATGCGCGTGCAGGACCCGACGAAGGAGGAGGCCCTGGTTTCTGACATCTCGCGTTTCGCCAACAGCCAGAATGCAGTCCGGCAGTCCGACCTTTCGGCCAACAAACCTTTCCACATCGAGGTAGAGAAACTCTCCCTGACGATCTACTGTCCGGACGGTGTCGGCCGCTGGTTCTATGAGCGTGCGGCCGGCAGCTATAATACTCTTTTGAGTCGCGAGGGGACGACCCCGGCCAAACTGAAAGCCTTGAAGGAGGCCATCCCACCGTCCCGGAAAATCACCAAGACGGATCTGGCGAAGTACATCAATGCTTGGGATAAAAAACCTGACGTGGTCAGCCTTGGCTCCCAGAAGAACTTTGACCGTTTCATGGCATCGCTTTCAGGGACCGAGGGGGAGGAATTCCCGCTGCCCGGAGTGCCAGAATACAAGGCGATGATCGCCAAGGCCAAGATATTCAGGGACACGCAGAAACTCGTTCGCCCCATGTTCCAGGCATTCCAGGCGAACGTGGCTGCCTACGTCGTGTCCGTCCTGGCTGACCGGCTTGGGGATAAAATTGACCTCGACCGGATTTGGGCCCGTCAGGGCGTCTCGCCGGAATTGCTCTCGCAGATTGCCATCTGGGCTAGGGAGGTGAATGGTGTCCTCCACAGAACCGCAGGAGGGCGCATGGTTTCGGAGTGGTCCAAGAAGCCGGAATGCCGGGACGCCGTCCTCGGGGCGACCTATTCGGCACCGGCAGATGGAATTTCGGAGGTTCGCTGAGGAGGCGAAGGTGGCGGACGTCGTTGGGTCGGAGACCCGTAGCCGGATGATGTCCGGCATACGAGGCAAGAATACCAAGCCGGAGGTGCTTGTCCGGCGGGCTTTATTCGCTGCCGGTTTCCGGTTCAGGCTCCACCGCCAGGACCTACCGGGGGCTCCCGACGTCGTTCTGCCGGGCCGGAGAATAGCTATCTTCATTCACGGGTGTTTTTGGCACATGCATGAAGGATGCCGTTTTGCAAAACTGCCTGCCACCCGTCCCGATTTCTGGAAAGCCAAACTGGAAGGGAACGTGGAGCGAGATCGACGGGCCGTCGAGACCCTGCTGGCCCAGGATTGGCGTGTGCTCTTCGTCTGGGAGTGCGCGACGAAGGACAAGGCAGTGGATTCGACGCTGCCGGAAACACTGTCGGCGTGGATAAAGGGAACCGTCCGGTTCGGCGAGATTAGCGGTGGCGGGAAACCGTGAGGAAATCCAGGACGATCTCGGCAATTTTCCGGGCGAGCCATGGAGGTACCGCATTACCGATCTGCGTGTATTGCTGGGTTCTGTTCCCCTCGAAGAAGTAGTTATCGGGGAAAGTTTGCAGGCGGGCGGCCTCGCGCACCGTGAGGCTTCGGCATTGCGAGGGATCTGGGTGGATGTAATAGTGTCCGTCCTTGGCAATATGGGCAACAACCGTTGTGGACGGATACCCCGTCAGTTGAACGCGGAAACGGTCGGCGAACGGCACGTACTCGGCGACCTGCTCGGGCGTGGCATTGCCATGGTTGGGCAGAAGCCTCGGAGGAAACTGGCCCAGCTTCGGGGAATACGTGTAGGTGGCCGCGTAGCAGGAGGCGAAAAGGTAGCGGTGCAGATCCGAGCGCATGTGACTGCGGGTATCGTGCTGGAGTACTCCCCTTAATCGCGGGTCGTGAAACCAAGAGCGCAGCTCGGTCGGCATCGAGGAATCCGTGACGACTTGGCGCGGATCAAATCGACCGCCGATGGAAGAATGGGCCGAAGCCTTGCGCCAAGCCCTGCTCATTGCCTCCTCCATGTCCATCCGGATGGGGTTGTGCCAGCCTTTGAGTTCCTCGGTTGCGGACTTAAGAGCGGACAGCCAAGCATCGTGAGAATCGGGCTCCCGCGAAAGCCGGCTACGCAAGGGAGGAAGACCCGACAGTGCGGCCTTGACGCCGACGGGCTTCAGTGAGGCTTTGAGGACGAAACGCTCCGGGTGTCTGGTGAGCGCGGGTGTGGTATCAGCCAGATCAGAACGTATCCCGAAAAGGATGACTCGGTGCCGGTTTTGCGGGACGCCGAAGCGTTCGGCTTCAATGACAAAATCCTGAGGTGCCGGGTCGTCGCCTTCGACCACGAAGGAGCGGATGCGGTATTCGAGGCCATCGCCGGGCGAAGCTAGGTCGGCAAGGATTCGGTCAAATATGGACGAGCCGCCGTGCGTGGAAGAAAGTATTCCTTTCACGTTCTCCATCACGAAAACCGACGGGCCGAAGCGGCGGATAATTCGCAGGTATTCCGTATAGAGGAAATGCCGCTTGTCGCTCTCGAAGATGGCGGTATCTTCCTTCGCGCGTCTCGACCTGCCCGCCAGAGAATAGGCTTGGCAGGGTGGCCCGCCGATGAGCACCCATTCTTCCGCTCCGTCGAGAGCCTTCTCGATCCAGCCGTCGATTTCCTCGTGGGGGGTCTTGCCGAGTTCGGCGTTCTTGGCCTCGGACGCGGCGAACCGTGCCTCCTCGGTGATGGAGGGGTGAGAGAAAAGGTCTTCCCGGGAAATCTCCCCTCGGACGTAGTCGTAATAGCAGTCAGGGGCAGCGCCCTTCCGGAAGGCACGGAACAGCGCCCGAAGAGAGAGGGTTCGGTGGGCAACGGGATCTTTTTCGATGGACACCCGCAGGGCAAAGTGGCGTTCGCCGTTGCCGTCGACGATAGACGAGAATCCCTCGCCGAGCCCGCCCGGTCCGGCGAACAGATCTATCACCGGAATTGGGTTTTGTCTGGCCATCTGCTTTCGTTGTTTTGTTTGGTTTCGGGCACCAGAAGCAAAAGGGCGCTGCTGCGCCCTTGTACCTACCGGGTCTCGCTATCGGGAAAGAGCACGCCTGTAGAACTGGAGGAGTCTATCCTTTTGGAGCATAACGAGCAAGATTCGGAGGGGCAGGGTGGTGACAACTCCTTGATATTGGCCATGTGCAATCAACGGGTTGTCGTGCTAATTGTCAGGCTTCGAGCGTCGCCGCTCCCCGTTCTCCTTGTTATCCTGACCGCGGTATACGCGGTTGGCCGGATTGCCGGGCAGGTCTGCGGCGGGGGCGCGCTCCCGCTGCGGGGTTGCCTCGGGGGCGGAGGGCGTCCGGCCTGGTGCTGCCTCACCCCTGCGGGGTTCCGGCATTGCCCGCGCCCTTTCCTGTTCCTGAACTGTGCGCGGCGGGGCAATTTCACGCACGGTGCGCGGTGGCGTCGCCGCTTCTGGGGAAGAGGTGCGCGGTGCTCTGGGTTCGGCCCGGCCGGTCTGGCCGCGCTCCCGTATCACGTTGCCAGAAGCAGCAGGTTCGGCTTCACGCCGCCTTTCCTTGAAGCGTGGCTGTAGCGGCGGGGTGGCGCGTTCCGCCCCGGTCTGAGCGCCGAATTCCGGGCGCGGCAGGTCGTTGGATGGGCGCTTGGGCATCTCTACGTAGCGTTGCTCGGGGGCGGTTTTTTTCTTGGACTTGGGCGCTTCGGTACGCCATGGCAGTCTGGATTCGCGGGGTGGGCGCGTAGACACCACCGGCCGCGACAGCACACTTTCCGGCGGGCGAACGCCCTTGTGGGCACCGGCCACCAGGCTTGCCGGGCCGGGTTTTACCGGCAGGGCGCCTCGGACATGCTCCAGTTCCCGGGTTTGCGTCACCCGCACCGGCGCATCGTGCACATGGCCTCTGCCGAAGTGCTCTCGTGTCGTGGCGACAACGGCATTGTTCACGCGGGTGTTGTGATAGGTGATGTTGGACACATTGACGACCGTGGTCTGCTTGATGACCACGTTATTCACCACCCGCGGGCCATGCCAGCCGCCCCACCAAGGTCTGCCGATGAAACCGGACCTCCCCCACCATGGGGTCAGAGGTTCGCCCCAGCTGAGCGCCACCCAGCCCACCCCTGAGCCGCCGATGCCGATGCCAACGGACACATGGGGGCTGATACCGAAAAATGCCACCAGGGCAGGGGCATACACCGCGTGTCTGACCACCGGGCCTGGGGCCCACGCCCAGTAGCCGCCCAGGTAAACCCAGCGGCCATAATGGAACGGAGCCCATCCCCACGGTGCATCGTCAATCCAGGCCCACTGGTAGTAGGGATCCCAGACCCACCTGCCGGTGCTGTAGGGCGCCCATCCCGGCGAAACTGCGTCGGGCACCCAGACCGGCCCGTATTCCGGCACGACACGCCATCTGCCATAGTGGTCCAGGTCGGAGGTGCCGGCGATTCCAGAGGGAAGGTAGCGTTCGCTGACCGCATCGACCAGACCTTCCGTGCGGTCGTAATTCCATCGATCCCACTGGTCGAGCTCCGGCGCCACGTAAGTTTTTGCCTGAGCCACGGTGCCACCCTGCACCACGATTTCCTCGGAGGGGTGAATGCTCATGGCCTGCCCACCGGCCGGAACCATCATCGCCCGGCCGCCACGACGGGTGATGAAGTGCACATCCCCATTCACGTCCACCCGGTAATAGCCGGTACGATCGATGGTGAACACCGCATTGGGCGTATCCACCTCCACCGAAAAGCCCGTGGGAAGCGTGCGCAGATCGAAGGACACGCGGCCGGCAGTGATTTTGAACTGAACGAAATCGGCCGTCTGGTTGACGAGCGTGAGCTGGGTATCGTCGTCGGCCCGGACAAAAGCCCGGCTCCCCATCTGGAGTTCGAGGTTGCCGTCCCTGCCGACATAGAGCGCATCGCCGGCGGCAAGCGGAGTGTTTATTTGCGCCTCCACCCAGTCTTCTGCGCCCAGGCGCGAGAAAGAGATATCCCCTTCGACGTAACTCAGACGCAAGGGACTGGCAGCCGCTTTCTGACCATTCTCTTGAGCGAGGGCGGGAAGACCGCTCATGACGATGAGCAACAAGAAGGAAAGCATGAGGGTAATTCTGGACAATGTAAACATGGACGTCGCCTTGTTTAGCCAGGAGCATTTTCCTGGAGATGCGCGCCGTAAGCCTGGCGCGGGGGAGATAGTAAAACAACGTTACAGCTCGGATAAAGTTGACGTTACGACAGGAAAACGGGCCTAGCATTCAGTTTGCGCGGCGGTCTGGCCGTGGCGTAATCCGCTTTGCTATTGCGCATCTTTCGCCGGGTAGCCGACTGATTGCGCAAGGATGATCTGCTGATGACTACCCAGCCCCATGGCTGCGCCAAGTGCTGCGCGATCGATCGACCCGCGCACTACCGTGGCCAAGCCTGCCGAAGCGCAAAAGAGATACACATTCTGGGCAATGAAGCCGGCATCGGTTGCACTGTAGAGCGCTTTCTGTTCTGCTCCGGCGTCGCTCATCCGGTTGAGGGCTGCCACATAAACCAGGTTCAGCGGTACCGTTGCCACAAAGTCCTGTACGCCCGTCAGCCCGCGGATGTCGCCGGTTGCCGTGCGCTTCAGCGTATGGGTGATGGGATCGTAGCGGTAAACTCCTTCTGCCGTTGCCACGTACACATCGATCTCGCGCCAATCGCGAGCTGAAGGCGCGGTACGCTTGCCCGAGTCGGCCCGGTTCACGCCATTCGCCGCCCACAACAGATTCGACAGCACCTGCTGCGGCAGCGGCTTGGCGCCGAACTCCCGCGTCGAGTGACGCTCCTTCAGCACCTGCATCAACGGCTTTCCGCCCTCCATCTGGGGCGGCGGCAGTTTGATGGCATCGGTTTCCTGCGCCCATCCGTTTCCCATCACGCTCATCATGAATAACCCCGCATACATCCATTTGTCCATGGCCGGTTTCTCCCTGGCGGAACTACAGCAGCAGTAGTAACTATAGACGCGCAGGGGCAGGGGGCAAGGAGGCACAGGCGTAAAAAAGCCCCGGCATGCCGGGGCTTTTTCTTAAACTACTGCCGGTTTACGCAGCTTGGATGTTTGAAGCCTGTTTGCCTTTAGGGCCGGCTGTCACATCAAAACTGACCCGCTGGTTTTCTTGCAAAGATTTGAAACCCCCTGCCTGGATCGCGGAGAAATGCGCGAACAAATCTTCGCTGCCATCATCCGGGGTAATAAAGCCAAAACCTTTTGCATCGTTAAACCATTTCACAGTACCTGTTGCCATTTTTAATTCACCTTAATATCAAGTTAACCCGGCTAGGAAATAGCCGGATGAAGACGGGCAAATGCCCAGTCCCCAGTCCATCGAATATCAAGGAAAAAACAGACCAACTTAATGAGGTACCGCAATCGAAACTTGAATTCCACAGACTTGCTTAAGACTACACTAAAAACAGTTAAGTTCAATGTATTTTTTTCCGGGTGCGTGGCACTTGCGTTCAGGCACGACGCCAACGCGTCAGCGCGAGCACCAGCATCCCTGTTTGCACAACCCCCTCTGGCTTTCAGTCAGGCTCAGGGTCGAGCGCACTGTCTCCTTGCTGGCATCGAACAGCACATCGAAGCGCGCCGGCTCATTCCACTCGTCGCAATAGCGCCATTCCCACACCAGCTCGTCGCGCGCCTTGAAATAAACCGTCCAGCCCGGCCACGACGGCCCCAGGATGCGCTGCACCTGCTCCTTGCTCATGCCGGCCTGGATGCGGGAAAAAGCGCTGCGGTCCATCACGTTTTCGATGCGCTGCAGCCTGCCATCCGCCCCGATGAACGCCATATAGCTGTGAAAGCCCATCGGCCCGCGCGGATAAGCCAGCTGCAGGGAGCCGTCCGGCTCCTGCCAGCGCATCGCCGGTTGCCCCATCACGCGCAGCACATCCTCCAGCCTCGCCTCGCCGGGCTTGAGGCCGCTACCGCTGTAAGCCGCGCAACCAGCCAGCAGCAGTGCCGCCAGAATCATCGTCAAGCGTTTCATATATATTTGCTTTCCTGGCCCTCTAAATCCAGATTATAGAGACTTACGCGACTTCTTCTTCCGCCTGCTGTTGCAGCGCCCACATGTGTGCATACACGCCGTCCCTTGCCAGCAATTCCGGATGCCGTCCACGCTCGATAATGCGCCCGGCATCCATGACCAGGATCTCGTCGGCTTCGACTACGGTGGAAAGCCGGTGCGCGATGATCAGGCTGGTGCGGCTTCTGGCGATTTCCAGCAGCTCGGCCTGAATGGCTTTTTCGGTTTTGGTGTCGAGCGCGGAGGTGGCTTCGTCCAGAATCAGGATTGCCGGATTCTTCAGCAAGGTGCGGGCGATGGCGACGCGCTGTTTTTCGCCGCCTGAGAGCTTCAGGCCGCGTTCGCCGACCACGCTGTCCCAGCCTTGCGGCAGGGATTCGATAAAGTTCAGGATATGCGCGGCGCGGGCGGCGGCGATCACTTCAGCGCGCGTGGCAGCGGGGCGGCCATAGGCGATGTTGTAGTAGATGCTGTCGTTGAACAGCACGGTGTCCTGCGGCACCACGCCGATGGCCGCGCGCAGGCTGTCCTGGCTGATGTGGCGGATGTCCTGGCCGTCGATCCGGATGCTGCCCTCATTCACGTCATAAAAGCGGAACAGCAAGCGCGCCAGGGTGGATTTCCCTGCGCCGCTCGCGCCCACCGCAGCCACGGTTTTTCCAGCCGGGATGGTGAAGCTGACATCAAGCAGAATCGGGCGGTCGGCGTTGTAGGCGAAGCTGACGTGCTCGAACCGCACTTCGCCGCCCAGCACGGCCAGCGTGCGCGCATCCGGCGCATCCTCAACTTCCTTGGGACGATGCAGCAGGGTGAACATGCGCTCCACGTCCGTCATGGACTGCTTGATCTCGCGGTACATCACCCCGAGAAAGCTCAAGGGCTGGAACATCTGCAACAGAAAGGCGTTAACCATGACCAGATCGCCCAGCGTCAGCGTGCCTTCGACCACGCCGTTCGCCGCGCGCAGCACCATCAGCGTGACGCCGACGGCGATGGTGCCGGCCTGTGCCGCATTCAGCAGGCCGAGCGAGCGCTGCGATTGCAAGGCCACCCGCTCCCATTCCGCCAGGCTGGCGTCGTAGCGCGCGGCCTCATAGCGTTCGTTGCCGAAATACTTCACCGTTTCATAGTTCAGCAGGCTGTCGATGGCGCGGCCATAGGCTTCCGAATCCAGCGTGTTGGCGCGGCGCACAAACTGCGTGCGCCAGTCGGTAATGGTCACGGTAAAGCCGATGTACGCCGCCAGCGTCACCAGCGTGATCAGCCCGAACACCCAATCCAGCTTGACGAACAGGATGACCGCCACCATCAGGATTTCCAGCACGGTAGGCGTGATGCGGAACAGCAAATAGCCCACCAGGCTGGAAATGGCCTTGGTGCCGCGCTCGATGTCGCGGGTGATCCCCCCGGTCTGGCGCTCCAGATGAAAGCGCAGCGACAGCGCATGCAAGTGCTGGAAAACCGCCATGCTCACCCGGCGCATGGCACGCTGCGTGACCTTGCCGAACACCACATCGCGCAGGTCGGCAAAAGTAGTGCTGGCAAAGCGCAACAGGCCATAGGTGATGATCAGCGCCAGCGGCAAAACCAGATCGGCGCGCGATTTGTCCAGCGCATCGATGATCTCCTTCAACACCAGCGGCACCATCACCGCAGCCAGCTTGGCGCCGATCAGCAAGGCCAGCGCCAGCAATATCCGTCCACGGAACTCCCATAAATAAGGGAACAGTCGGCCGATCGAACGCAAATCGGTTTGGCCGGGCTGGGGCGTCGTGCTGGAATGGGAGTGCTCGGATAAGGACATCGGGTCTTTAGAATCTCGATTAGTAAATTTTGTTACTGCCAGGCGTCAAACAAAAGCAAACATAGGCCGGCAATTATTTCACACCCCGCAAAATCTGTTCAACTTTGCTTTACCTTGTCGCCACAGAGGGTAATAATTCTAGCAAGGTCGCACATAAAAGGAGCACTGCCATGAGCCACAAGCATATCAGCCTGCTTCGCGCCATCTTCCATGATCCAGTCAGCGGCAATATCCACTGGCGCGAAATCGAATCCCTGCTGCATCACCTGGGCGCCAGTGTCGCCTCGGCGCATGGCGCGCGCTTCCACGTGACGCTTAACGGCTTCGATGATTTCCTGCACCACCCCCACCAAAGCAATGTCTGCGACAAAATTCTGATCAAGCAACTGCGCGAATTCCTCACCCGCGCCGGGGTCACGCCATCGAGTTACGAGAGCGACGCATAGCCCCGGCGGCAATGCGGTCGAGTTGTGATGTGGCGCGGTGGTGGCAGGTCAACTACCCACCAGATCGCTTGACGACCCAGCCCTGCTTCTTGAGGTTTTCGGTCACCCGCTCACAGTGATCGCCCTGGATTTCAATCACCCCATCCTTCACCGTGCCACCAGAACCACACGCTGTTTTGAGTTGTTTGCCAAGTTGAGCGAGCGCAAGAACATCAAGAGTGAGCCCCTTGATCACGGTAACGCCTTTCCCTTTGCGGCCTTTGGTCTCCCTGGAGATCCGTACAATACCGTCAGACGCAGGCATGGTTGTATTCCGTCTACAAGCGCACTCGGCAATGGACTTTCGACACTCGGGACACATTTTGCCGTGCTCGGTGGAATAGACGAGCCCACCTGTGGCTTTATTGTTTTTCATAATATTCCGGTGTCTTTGATTATTTCTTTATGGACTCATCTTCCGGCAGCAGGCAGGCGGGATTCTTGCAGCCGAAGATGGAAAAGTAACGCCACCACAACACGATCAATATGGGTAACAGACCTACCCAGAACCCGTTCCAGTCACTCGTCAGGGCAACCTCATCCCGCCACCAAGCCACGGTCACGCTGACGGAGTAAAACAATAGCGTCAGTAACGCCAGCAAAGCCAATACTCGCAGCACTGTGCGTCGCATACCGTCATACCCCTATGCAAAACTTCATTCATTGTAGCGCTGCAGCAGGGCAGGGCAAGTGCTTTGCCGCACGCGGCATCCACCCATTTCTTCCTGGCCTGGATTTCCTGACCCTGCTCCGGCTGGCGTTGATGCAGGAGCGGCGACAAACCCTTGTCTGGATGCTGCTATATTGAAGCGAGGGGCCTATTTTCTAGGATGATGATGAGCAGCTTGATTCGCAATGATGCCGCCTGGAGGCGCATGGCTGTGGCGGTGCTGTTAGCGGCCGTTCTGCCTGTTATGGCGGGCGACAAAAAACAGGAGGGCAGGAACATGATGCTGACATCCACGGTGTTTTTTCAGGGCGGCACGATCCCGCAGCGCTATACCTGCGATGGATCGGATATCTCTCCGCCGTTGGCCTGGTCCGGATTGCCAGCCGGAACAAAAAGCCTGGTGCTGATCGTGGATGACCCCGATGCGCCAGATCCAGCCGCGCCCAAGAGGATCTGGTCGCACTGGGTGCTGTACAACCTGCCGCCCATTGCGGGCGAATTGCCTGAGGCCGTTCCGGCACAGGTGCTCCCGCCGGGGACGTTGCAAGGGGTGAACGACTGGCAGCGCCCGGGTTATGGGGGGCCATGTCCGCCTGTGGGACGCCACCGCTATTTTTACAAGCTGTATGCGCTGGATACTGTTCTGCCGGATTTGGGCGGACCTGCCAAAGCGGCGGTGGAAAAGGCCATGCAGGGGCACATTCTCGGCCATGCGGAACTGATGGGGCAGTATCAGCGTAGCCGATAGTCTTATTTGTCGTTGTGCTCCAGCGTGATGCCGACCAGTTCGATGATGACGCCCAGGGCGAGCAACAGGGCACCCTGCCAGACTTCCGGGGCGAGAAACATCAGGATTGCGCCCAGCACCACCATGATTAGTGCGCCGGTTCGCCGGATGCGTGTGTTTTTGATCATGTCGGACCGCCTTCTGCTATTTTTAAAAGTATAGCGGCTACGCAAATGGTGCGTGCGCTTTAAAAATCAGGGAGAGCTTCATGGCTATCATCGGGATCGACCTCGGCACTTCCAACTCCGCAGCCGCCGTGCTGCGCGGAGGTCGGCCCGTCATCATCCCCAGCGCCGAGGGGGTGAGCCTGGGCGGCAAGGCGTTTCCCAGCTATGTCGCGTTGACCGCTGACGGGCAGGTGCTGGTCGGCGAGCCGGCGCGGCGCCAGGCGGCATCGAACCCGGAAGGCACCGCCACCGCTTTCAAGCGGCAGATGGGGCGGCGCGAGAAGGCGCGCCTGCGCAATAACGAGTATTCTCCCGAGCAGCTGTCCGCCTTCCTGCTGCAAAAAATCAAGCGCGACGCCGAAGCCTTCCTGGGCGAGCCGGTAACCAAGGCGGTGGTGACCGTCCCCGCCTATTTCGACGACAACCAGCGCAATGCCACCAAAGACGCCTGCAGCATCGCCGGCATCGAGGTGGCGCGGCTGGTGAACGAGCCCACTGCGGCTGCGCTCGCCTATGGTCTCGACCGTCTGAGCCAGGAACTGCGCATCGCCGTGATCGACTTCGGCGGCGGCACGCTCGACGTGACCATCATGGAATTCGGCAAGGGCGTGTTCGAGGTAAAGAGCACCTCCGGCGACACCCAGCTTGGCGGCACCGACATGAACCAGCGTATTTTCGAATACCTGGCCGATCGCTTCAGGACGGAATCCGGCATTGATGTGCGCGGCGACCGCAAGGCTGCCGCACGCCTGCTCGAAGCCTCGGAGATGGCCAAGATCGAACTCACCGCCAGCACCACCGCGCATGTCAGCCTGCCCTACATCGCTTCCTCGGGCGGGGAGCCGCGCCACCTCGAGCTGGACTTGACGCGCACCGACCTGGAGCGGGTGGTGCGCTCCGTGATCGAACGCTGCCGCGGGCCGGTGGAGCAGGCGCTGAAGGATGCCGGCATCACCCCGCGCGATGTCGATCGTATCGTCTTTGTCGGCGGGCCGACCCGCATGCCGTCGGTGCGCACCTTCTTCGAGGACCTGTTCGGCCGCAAGGCGGAAATGGGGGTCGACCCGATGGAATGCGTCGCCTCCGGAGCGGCGATCCAGGCCGGCGTGCTGTCGGGCGAGGTGGGCGACATCGTGCTGGTGGACGTGACGCCGCTGACGCTCGGCGTCGAAACCCTGGGCGGCGTGGCCACCCCGCTGATCACGCGCAATACCCCGGTGCCGGTGAAGAAATCCGAGATTTTCACCACCGCCGCCGACATGCAGACCAGCGTCACCATCCATGTGTTCCAGGGCGAGCGCCCGATGGCTCCAGACAACGCCAGCCTGGGGGAATTCAACCTCGACGGCCTGGTGCCTGCGCCGCGCGGCATGCCGAAAATCGAGGTCACGTTCGACATTGACTCGAACGGCATCCTCAACGCCAGCGCCAGGGATACCGCCACCGGCAAATCCCAGTCGATCCGCATTACCGGCTCGACCCGGCTTTCCGATAGCGAGAAGCAGCGCATGATCCGGGAAGCCGAACAATACGCCGACCAGGACAAGCAGCGGCGCGAGGAGGTGGACAAGCTGAACGCGGCCGACTCTGCCTGCTACCAGACGGAAAGGATGCTGGCGGATTTCGGCGACAAGCTCACCGCCGAACTCAAGGGCAGGATCGAGGCGGCGCTGCGCGAGGTGAAGGAAGCGTTAACCAAGCGCGATGCCCAGCTTGCCACCGAGCGCGCGGAAGCCTTGCAGAAGGTGCTGAAGGAAGCTGGTGCGGTGATTTATGCCCAGCAGCCCGGTGCCGGGGTGTACGCCCAGACCCCCTATCCCGGGGAAAAAACCGAAGAAGGCGCTTCTGCCGGCGAAGCCCGGCCGAGCGGTTCCGGGCCGCGCGGCAGGGTGGTCGATGCGGAGTACAAGGAAGCGCGATAGGGCAAGGCGATTTAAGAAAAGGCAATTGCTTAACCGCAGAGGCGCAGAGGCGCGGAGTAAAAACAAGAAGTTATAGACTTGTACCGATTTTTTTACTTCTGGTGAGTTTTTAGACTTTGAACTCCTCTGCGTCTCTGCGCCTCTGCGGTTCAATCGCTTTTTCAAAGCCAATAAATTCATGATGAAGGAATCATCATCGTAACCGCCCAACGCGATTACTACGAGGTGCTTGGCGTTCCGAAAAACGCCGATGGCAAGGCGATCAAGGATGCCTTCCGCAAGCTCGCCCTGCAGTACCACCCGGACCGCAACAAGGAGCCGGGCGCCGAGGAGCGCTTCAAGGAAATCGCCGAAGCCTACGCCGTGCTCTCCGATCCGAAAAAGCGGTCCGAATATGATGCCCGTGGGTTCGAAGCCGTAGCCGGGTTCAGCCGCGAGGACTTGTTCGGCGGCATCGATTTCGAAGACCTGTTTGGCGGCCTCAACTTCGATTTCGGTCCGGGTGGCGGGCTGTTCGATCATTTTTTCCACCGCCGCCAGGCCGGCCCGGTGCGCGGGTCGAATATCGAGGTCGAGCTGACCATCCCGCTGGAGAGAGTGGTTTCCGGCGGCGAGGAGAAGGTTCGCCTGCCGTATCAGACAGCCTGTTCGGCCTGCCACGGCAGTGGTGCGGCAGCGGGCACCCAGCCACGGGCTTGCAGCGCATGCAACGGCACCGGCCAGCAGACCACCCGCCGTCGCGAAACCCGCGACAAGAGCAATGTCCTCATCCAGCAGATCAGCATTTGCCCGGCCTGCCTGGGCAGGGGCAGCGTGATCGACAAGCCCTGCCCGTCTTGCGGTGGCACGGGCAAGACGGAGCGCGAAGAAATTCTGAGCGTCAAGATCCCGGTTGGGGTGGAGGAGGGCATGGCCCTGCGTATTCCTGGTCGTGGCATGCCGAGCAGAGAGCAGGGAGGGCAACCGGGTGACCTGTTCGTGGTGGTGCGTAGCGCGCCCGATCCGCGCTTCGAGCGTGATGGCGCGGACCTCTGGCGCAGCGAGACAATCGCGGTGGCCGATGCCGTTCTCGGTACGAAGCTGAAGGTGCCGACCCTGGATCATCCCGCCGAGGTGACCATCCCGCCGGGTACGCAGCATGATACGGTGCTGCGTGTTCGCGGCAAGGGACTGCCTGCATTCGGAGGCAGTCAACACGGCGATCTTTTCCTGCGCATTCGGGTGCATATCCCTGAGCACCTCTCGTCCGAGGAGCGGGGTCTTTACCAGAAGCTGCGCGATCTGGCCGGCGAACGCAGCAGTAGCTGGTGGCATCTGTAGAAAATGTAAGGCGGTACATTTCTTTTTCCTGGGATGCAAATGGAATTCAAGGATTATTATCAGATCATGGGGGTGTCGCGCGATGCTGTCCAGGACGAAATCAAGCGCGCATATCGCCAACTGGCGCGCAAGTATCATCCGGACGTCAGCAAAGAGCCGGATGCCGAGGTGCGCTTCAAGGAAGTCGGCGAAGCCTACGAGGTGCTAAAGGACCCGGAAAAAAGGGCTGCTTATGATCAGCTCGGCACGAGCTGGAAACCGGGTCAGGATTTCCGTCCTCCGCCTGACTGGAATGCAGGTTTCGAGTTTTCCGGCGGATTTGGCGGGAACGGCGCGGCGGACTTCAGCGATTTCTTCTCGACCCTGTTCGGTGGCGCGTCAAGCCAGCGCGGTTCTGGTGGCTACAGGACACGGGGGGAGGATCGTCACGCCAAGATACTCATCGACCTGGAAGATGCCTTCTCCGGTGCTGCCCGCACCTTTACCCTGCGTGCGCCACAACTCGATCCGCAGGGCCGCATGGTGGTGGCAAACCGCACGCTGAACGTAAGCATTCCCAAAGGCATACGAGCAGGCCAGCACATCCGGCTCGCCGGTCAAGGCACGCCGGGCATGGGTGGCGGAACGGCGGGCGATCTTTATCTGGAGGTGGATTTCAAGCCCCATTCTCTCTATCGGGTAGACGGTCGCGACATCTATCTCGATCTGCCTCTCGCGCCGTGGGAAGCGGCGCTGGGGGCAGCGGTCACAACGCCCACGCCGGGCGGTTCCGTACAAGTCAAGGTGCTGCCGAACACCCAGGCAGGACGCAAGCTCAGGCTCAAGGGCCGGGGCATTCCGGGGAACCCGACGGGTGATCTCTACCTGGTGCTGCAAGTGGTGCTACCCACCGCCGACAGCGTACGGGCCAAGGAAATTTACCAGACCATGGCGCGGGAGATGGCTTTCAACCCGCGGCGGACATTGGGGTATAGGACATGGATGAAAAACTGACCGGCGTGGTGGTGGACGAGACCGGCACGCTTACCCTTGTCGAATTCGCCTGCGCCTGCGGCACCGAGGCCACGTGGGTGCTGGAGTTGGTGGCTGAAGAGGTTCTGCATCCGGCTGGAGGCGACCCGGAAGGATGGCGTTTCGGCGGCAGGGAACTCACCCGCGCCCGGCGCTTTCAGCGTCTGCAGCGCGATCTGGGGGCGAATCCGGATGCTGCAGCCGTCATCATCGATCTGCTTGACGAGATTGATCGCCTCAAAGGGCTATTGCGCCGTGCGGGAATCGAATGAGCCCGCATTGCGTTCAGGCGATTTTGATCCTGACCCGGTTTGATCTGCCTGGCTGCGCCTTGGGCAGGTCTATCTTCAGCACGCCATTCTTGTAGCTGGCCTTGGCCTGGTCAGCCAATACCGGTACCGGCAAGGGAACGACCCGGTCAAAGCGGCCATAGGCGCACTGCAGGACGCGATATCGTCCGGCATCCGATTCTTGCTCGAAGCGCTTCTCGCCACGCACGATCAAGGCATCGTCGCCCACTTCGATGTCCAGGTCCTCCTTCTCCATGCCCGGCACTTCCAGGCGCACGCTCAGCTTCTTGTCATCCTCGAATACATCCCCCGCCAGTAGCGCCCAACCGGGAGATGGCAAGGCCAGATCATCGCTCGCGCCGGATGGCACGGAGTACTTTTCACCGGGACGGAAGCGGGTCAGCGCCCCCGCGGCCTGTTGGCGCAGGTGCCTCCAGCCTTCAGTCACGGATTGCCATATTTCTCCCAGTCCTTCTTTCACTTCACTGATTACCTGCATGACAAATCCTTTGCTTATCAAAACGGCAATTCACCAAATTCACCACAGAGCACGCGGCGGAAATGGGGTTCGCAGGGATGGGCGGCTTGTCGCCCAACTCGCAAAAACAAGGCAAGGGCTTATGCCAAACGAGCGAGAGTGGAGGCAATGGCTCCTTCTCCCGCTTGCGGGGGAAGGTTGGGATGGGGGTTGGCGTCCTCCACGGTTCAATGGCTTTTTACAGAATCATTCCAGCTTGATGGTGTGCCGCTTTGATTTCGTCACTTTGGGCAGGGTCAACTCCAATATGCCATCCTTGAACGATGTTTTGGCTTTGTCTGCGTCCACGTTGCCGGGCAGGACCACGGTGCGGCTAAAGGCGCCGTGTGTAACCTCGCAACGGTAATAGTTGCCCTTCTCTTCCTTAACTTCGCGATTGGTCTTGCCATTGATGGTCACGGTGTTTTCGCTTACCGAGATTTCCAGGTCCTTCTTGTCCACCCCGGGCACCTCGGCGCGCACCAGGACTTCCTCGTCGCGGTCGATGACATCGACCCGGGGTAGCTTGCCTTCGAATGGCAGCGCCAGTTCGCCCATGAAGGGGCGCTCCAAAAGAAATGGGCGCAGCCAGCTACGCGGAAAGAAGCCTTCCATCATGCGTTCCATTTCCTCTAATGGGCTCATGGCGTGCATAGGCGAAATTTTCTGCAATGCGCTTCCCTTTTGGGTTGCGGCGACTTTGGTTTTTGTTTCGTTCGTCATGATTTTTCTCCTCATGGATTAAATAAATAACATAGACACCAACTTTTTTACGGTGGTAACAATAACTATAGGATAGGGATTATTTTTTTCAATTTGGCGTTAGTCGTGTGAGACTGATGCCTCAGGGGGCAAGCAGGGGCGAATTTATGGAGGTGCCCTATAATAAAAAGCAAGAGCGTGTCGTCTTCTCAAGAAAGATAAAAATGCCTACCCTTCTCCCGCTACAACCCATCCAGCTTTATCAACCCTGTGATCCCGAACAGTTCGGATTCCAAACCACGGCCGAGCTGGAAGACCTGGCCGAAATCATCGGCCAGATGCGTGCCATGGACGCGGTGCGCTTCGGCGCCGGCATCCGCCGCGAAGGCTATAACCTTTTCGTGCTCGGCCCCGCCGGCATGGGCAAGCGCAGCATGGTGCGGCAGGTTCTCGAACAGCGGGCGCGGGATGAGCGTCAGCCCTCCGACTGGTGCTACATCAACAATTTCGCCAAGCCGCACCAGCCCCAAGCGCTCAGGTTGCCGCCCGGCAAGGGCGCCGAACTTCGCCGCCACATGGCGCAGTTGGTGGAAGATTTGCGGACTGCGATCCCCGCCCTGTTCGAGAGCGACGAATACCGCGCCAAGACCGAGGCGATCCAGGAGGCATTCAACAAGCGCCGGGAGCAGGCATTCAAGGAAGTGGGAGATGAAGCCGAGAAGCAGGAAATCGTGCTGTTGCGCACCCCGGACGGATTTGCCTTCGCCCCTACCCGCAACCATGAGGTGATTCCCCCTGACGAATACGATAAGCTGCCGGAAGAGGAAAAACGGCGGGTGGAAGCTATGATCGCCGGGCTGCAGGAACGGCTGGAAAAAATCCTGCGGCAGATGCCGCAGTGGCGGAAGGAACGGCATGAACAGGTCAAGCAGCTCAACCGCGAAACCACCCTGTCAGCCGTTGTTCACCTGGTGAACGAGTTGAGGGAAGCCTACGCCGACCTGCCCGAGGTGCTGAAATACCTCGACCTGGTGCAGCAGGACATGGTCGAGAACGCGGACGATTTCCGCAAGCAGGAGGAATCCGCCACTTTCGCCGGTATGACCATGGTGACGCACCAGACCTTCCACCGCTACCAGGTGAACGTGCTGGTGACGCACGACGCAACGCCCGGCGCGCCGATCGTCAGCGAGGACAACCCGACCTACAGCAACCTGGTCGGGCGGGTCGAGCATACCGCCCAGTTCGGCGCGCTGGTGACCGATTTCACCATGATCAAGCCGGGCGTGCTGCACCGGGCGAATGGCGGCTATTTGCTGCTGGACGTGCGCAAGGTGCTGGTGCAGCCCTTTGCCTGGGAGGCCCTGAAGCGGGCATTGCAATCGCGCGAGATCCGCATCGAATCGCTGGGGCAGATGTACAGCCTGGTCAGCACCGTGTCGCTGGAGCCCGAACCGATTCCGCTGGACACCAAGGTGGTCCTGTTCGGCGACCGGCTGTTCTATTACCTGCTGCAGGAATACGACCCGGAATTCGACGAGCTGTTCAAGGTGGCGGCGGATTTCGAGGATCGCATCGAGCGTAGCGCCGACACCCATCTGCTGTACGCCAGGCTGATTTCCACGCTGACCCGCAAGGAGGGCTTGCAGCCGTTCGACCGCGGCGCGGTGGCGCGGGTGATCGAGCACAGCGCGCGCCTGGCCGGCGATGCGCAGAGGCTTTCCACCCACATGCGCAGCGTGGCTGACCTGCTGCTCGAGGCCGATTACTGGGCGCGCGAGGCCGGCCGCGAAGTGGTGGACACCGCCGCCGTGCAGCAGGCGATCGACACCCACATTCACCGGCAGGACCGGTTGCGGGCGAGGCTGTACGAGGAGATCCTGCGCGATACCCTGATGATCTCCACCGAGGGTGCTGTGGCGGGGCAGGTGAACGGGCTTTCCGTGATCGAGCTGGGCGAGTTCGCTTTTGCCCAGCCGACCCGGATCACGGCCACCACCCGGCTCGGCGACGGGGAGCTGGTCAACATCGAGCGCGAGGTGAAGCTCTCCGGCGCCATCCACTCCAAGGGCGTGCTGATCCTGTCCTCGTTCCTCGCCGCGCGCTACGCCAGAAACCAGCCGCTGGCGTTCTCCGCCAGCCTGGTGTTCGAGCAGTCCTACGGCTTCGTCGAGGGCGACAGTGCTTCCCTGGCGGAATTGTGCGCGCTGCTATCCAACTTGGCGGATGCGCCGATCAGGCAGTCGCTGGCGGTGACCGGGTCGGTGAACCAGTTCGGCCAGGTGCAGGCGATCGGCGCGGTCAACGAAAAAATCGAGGGCTTCTTCGATATCTGCGCGGCGCGCGGGCTGACCGGCGAGCAGGGGGTGCTGATCCCCGCCGCCAACGTGAAACATTTGATGTTGCGTCGGAATGTGGTGGAGGCCGCCGAGGCCGGCCGGTTCCGGATCTATGCCGTGGAAAATGCCGATCAGGCGGTAGCCCTTCTGACCGGCGTGCCGGCGGGGGAGGCCGATGCCTCCGGAAATTACCCGGAGGGCAGCGTCAATCGCCGGGTCGCGGCAAGGCTGGCGGAATTGTCTGAAATCAGAAAGTCGTTCGCCCGGCAGATTAAAGAAACGGTGGGAAAAGAGAAGGAAAGGGATTAGCCTTCTTCGATTTTCACCGTATGCCGTACTGATTTCTCCAGCTTCGGCAACGTGATCTCCAGCAAGCCGTCCTTGAACTTCGCCTTGGCTTTGCTGCCATCGATCCCCGCCGGCAGGGAAATTGATTTCCTCCGCGTCCTTTGCAGTTCAATAGCTTTTTCTAAGTTTAAAAGTCGATTTCTGGCGATGAAATATTGGCCTTAGTATCGGGTGTTGTTTTGGCCTCTGATTTTGGCCTGATACATGGCGGCATCGGCTTTTTCCAGCAATGACATGCCGTCGGCACCGTGGTCGGGGAACAGCGCGATGCCGATGCTAGCGCTGACTCCGATTTCTTGAGACGCCAGGGTAAACGGTTCATGCAGGCAGTGCAGGATTTTTTTGGTGACGCCTTCGGCGCTGTTTTCGCTGGACAGTTCATACAGCAGGATGACGAACTCGTCGCCGCCGAGCCGGGCCACAACATCGCTTTCCCGCACGCACTGGGTCAGCCGTTGAGCGACCTGCTGCAGCAGGATATCGCCGCTGCCGTGGCCGAGCGTGTCGTTGATCTGCTTGAATCCGTCCAGATCGAGAAACAGCACGGCGATGGACTGCTTATGGCGCTGCGCCAAGGCAATCGCGCCAGCCAGCCGCTCGTTGAAAAGCACCCGGTTCGGCAGCCCGGTCAGCGAATCGTGATAGGCGAGATATTCGAGCTGGGCTTCCCCCCGCTTTTTTTCGGTGATGTCGCTGAACAGGTGGATGTAGTGGGTGATTTTGCCGGCTTCGTTGGTGGCCGTGGTGACGGTCAGCCATTCCGGGAACATTTCGCCGCCCTTGCGCCGCCCGCGGATTTCTCCTTGCCAGCAGCCTTCCGCAAAAATTTTCTCGCGTATCTTGGCTGAGGAAAGGACATCTTCCTGGTAGGAGAAGAGAAAGCTGGATTTTTTCCCCGCCATTTCTTCCGCCGAATAGCCGGTTATTTCCGTGAATGCCTGATTGACACTGAGGATGTTCATCTGGCTATCGGTGATCAGGATGCCTTCGCGGCTGAACTCGAACACTTTGGCGGCGAGTTCTTTGGCATCGCCGCCGTAGCGGCGCAAGCGAGGTTTCCTGCGCATGAATTTCGCCACGCCCGCCTTCTTTTCCGTGTTTTTAGTCGATGCGGTCATAACGTTGGAGCCGGCTTCGGTCGAGGGTTCGCTGCGAGAAATTTCGGTGCTTTTCTCACGAGAAAGCGCGTCGCTGTTTTTCATGACCCGATTCTCCGCCGTGCGCCCGGGTTGCTGGCTGTTGCCGGTTGCGGCATTGGGATGGAATCGGTCAAGGAGGGTGCGGTTGCCTTGGTGATCCCGGATATCCGGGGTTGTTTCATGACTTGAATCTCCATAAGGCCAACAGGACGAGCAGTTTTTGTTTGTCGATTCGTAACGGTTGCGGACTGCACTGCTTGGCATCAGCATCCGGCTGACCGCCGGGGGCGGGACTGGCCTGTGAGCAGGATTTAGTCGCGCCACGGTTTGTTTCAAGCCTGTCGGTGCTGTCCAGGTGCAGTACCGGGCGTGTGTAGTCTTTCTCCTGCACCTGCGAGGCGCTTGGCTCTCCCGATGCGCTGCCGGAAATGGGGATGATCGTGTCCGCGTCTGCCAACACGCCGAGCGTTACGCCAGTGAGCAGGATGACCATGACTACGGTGATGCCAATCATCATCTTGACCAGTTGGGGTGGTTCGGTTGGATGGTTCATGATCTTGCTCCTTCCATTAGGAAGCACCGAGTCAAAGACCCGGAGCAGATCCGTCATGTGGGCAACGCCGAAATTCCACCTGTTTTACGATTCGGTTGCCGAGAACGGGGCCGGCGATACGGATCTTGCTCGACTGCGGCTCCGAAAATTACGACAGTATTTTTGTGGCTTTGCAGACCCAACGGGTCTATGTCAGACACCTGAACCGATGCTCCGATCCTGCGATAGCTTGCAGCCGCATCCAAGCACTCCTGCCGTCCGCCGAGGTGTCCGCACTGGCGGTGAGTCGATCCGGCTGCCTCCGGCGGGAGAGATCGTGCGGCGGTGCTTCGCGGACGCTGATTGCATTCTCTTTAGCGTGTGCTTTGGCGGGAGCGAGCAAGAAGCCGAGCGCGAAACTGGTTGCGGCAACAGTGGCATATGCGGACGCGACGGCTGCGATGATCGTGATTTTGCTCATGCCCTTATCTCCTGCTTGTCGTTATGGCGATGCCGCTTGACCGGGTGTTGGGCTGGCCCGGGCCGGTGCGGCGGACACTTCCCGATTCGTCCCACAGAATGACCGCGATAATCTGCGCTGCCGGCGTGTCCCAATAAAAGTTTTTGTCGCAGGAAGCGCTAAGCGCTTCACCGCTCAAGGAAGTTGGTAGCACTCCCCCGGTCAGCCACGCGTCCGAACCGGATTCGGGATGGGCTCCGGTTACTCCATGAGCGACAGTCGCAAACGGAAACGTAATCGGAAAAATTGCCGGGCATAAAGCGTGGCGCCGCAGTGGGTGGCTGGTTGATGCTGCTGCCCGGGTGCAATCTGTGCTCATGACGGATCTCGCTTGATTTGGCTCTTGTCTGGAATATATAGCAAGCGCCATGCCAGGAGAATAACGTGATGTAATCTATGTGTTTTTTGAGAGACATAAAACCCTGGTTGTAACGATCCTGTTACAACCAGCCAGGATTGGGACTTTAAAATCGATCTAGCCATTTGAATTGTTGGTGTTTTTCTGTCTTGTAACGATTTTGAGGCAACAGGTTCACGCGTTGAGCCGATTCTCCATGCGATATCGGTGTCAAGGCGCGAGCGCGATTTCAATCGTGGCGATGATGCCATTCCAGTTGCTCCGGCGCTGGAACCCTATCTGCGGATTGCCATGGGAAAAAATAATGAAAAAAAAGGCAACCGGCAACCTGACGCAGGCTGCCGATGGATGATGAAATGGCGCTTGGCCGCGTTCACATCATTCCATGGGCGTGATGCAGGCCGCATTTTTCCATCAGGCGGTACAACGTCACCCTGGATACACCGAGTTCCTGCGCCGCCTTGGAAACATTTTTGTGAGTACGCCGCAGCGCGGTTTGTATGGCTTCGCGTTCGGCAGTCGATCGCACCTCGTCCAGGGTCAGCATGTGCCTTCCGGAAGCCCGACGCTCGAGGCCAAGGTCTGCTGGCGTGATCAGGCGGTTTTCGCACATGACCATGGCACGCCGGATGCGGTTGATCAGCTCGCGCACATTGCCGGGCCAGTCGTGGTCACTCATTATCCGTATTGCCTCCCTGGTGAATCCTTGGACATTCCGGCATTTTTCGGCGGCAAATTTCTTGAAAAAGAATCTGGCTAGCAGCTCAATATCCCCTTGGCGGTCACGCAGGGCCGGCATTTTCAGGTCGAGCACATGCAGCCGGTAATACAGGTCTTCACGGAAGCGCCCTTCCTTTACAGCCGTTTCCAGATCCACATGGGTCGCTGCGATGACGCGGACATCCACATTGATGTGCTCGGTGCCGCCAACGCGCTCGATGGTTTTTTCCTGCAAAAATCGCAGCAGATTAACCTGCATGTCCATGGGCAGGTCGCCGATTTCGTCGAGAAAGATCGTGCCGCCGGCGGCGGCTTCAATGTGTCCGATTTTGCGCTGGGCAGCCCCGGTGAAGGCGCCTTTTTCGTAGCCAAACAGTTCCGACTGAATCAGGTTGGGCGGCAGCGCGCCGCAGTTTACCGCCACGAATGGGCCGCCAGACCGGCTGGATCGCTCGTGGATGGCCGTAGCGCCAAGTTCCTTTCCCGTGCCGCTTTCACCGGTGATGAGTACGGGTGCATCGACGCCTGAGATCTTGCGCAGATTGGAGAATAGCGCCAGCATGGCCGGACTTGCGCCGACCATTTCGTCCTCGCCGGGGTATTCGTCACCCTGGATCAATGGCTTGTGCGGAATGCTTGCCATGCCGTAAGCGTGACCCAGAATTGGCAGCAGGCGTTTACTGTCGGCGGGAAGGGTATGGTAGTCGTAAAAGTTCTCCTGGATCATCTGGCTGATGTCCTCGTTTTGCATTTGGGAGGGGGGCAGCAGGGCGATCCATTTCATTGGGCCACCCGTTGAAATCAGGTTCTCGCCGAGGAAATCGATATTGTTCGTGGAGTCGAACAGCGCCAGACCGACATGAAAGCGCTCGGAATTGATCATGACCCTGGCTTCGTCCGGATTTTCGGTAACTTGGGCATTCCATCCCGCTGCCCGGATGTCCGATAGCAGTACGGGTTGCGTATGGGGTGGTGTGAGATAGAGTAAGTTTCGGGTTTCCATTTTTTTGCTCATCCATAATCTGCAATTAGCCACAAATGATGCAAATGCCCTTCAAATCTCATGATGAGCATGACTGAAACCAATCTGGTCCAGGCATGTTGCGTGCTCATCCGGTTATGCAAAAGCGTTGAGTATCCGCGATTGTCTGTTAACGGGTTTCCCGTGTTTTACCTTGCTTATGCCGCTTTTACATATTCATCGATCATTTGCCTTTTCTCTCTTTCCAGTGCTGCCAGATCGATGCCGAAAAACTCCAGCAGGAGTTTTTCCTTGCTGGCATGAATAGGGATGTACCATGAATACTGCGGTTTGTATGGCTCGCACAGGCTCAGCCCTTTCTGCTTTTCGGCCCATTCAAGGAAGCTGGCGATAGCGTGCGTCAAGTCGGAGACGTGTTCGAATTTATTGTTCAATGGGTATTTGGTGTCTGACATGATCTGAATTTCCTCGATTCGAAAAAAGTGATTCATTAAGTTCATGCATGGTTGGTTAGCGCAGTGGATAGACATAGGCCTCAGCGCCCAGCCAGTCATTTTCTCCCGCGCCGAATCCGTGATTTGCGCCGGCGTCTAACCCGATCGTTGTGGCAGCATGGCGGCGCGTCTCTTCGACGATGGATGGAGGCGGCGGAATGATCTTTCTGCCGGTCAGAAGAGCTCCACAGTTGGCAAAGCGGCTGGTTTTCTGGTTGTTCTTGTTGGGCACGCTATTCTCCAATCTCATCGCTTTAAAAAAGACGTTATCAAGAGCTCAGGCGGCCTTGAGAAAAGTTGCACGTCGTACTTCCAACCTGTTTCACCAGGTCGGCGAAAGGGTCGATCTGCAATGGCCGGCAGAGAAAATTCCCTTGCATGACATTGCATCCTTCGTTGTATAGCAGCATCATCTGGCTGGCGCACTCCACACCCCATGCCACCACGTTAAGCTCCAGCTTTTCCGCCAGTGACTTTACGGAGCCGACAATTTCAGCTGCGTCGCGCTCCTTGGCGAAACGCCAGAAGAACGGGCAGTCGATCCAGATGGCGGTGACTGGAAAGTGTTTTGGATAAGAAAGGCCGGATCGGTCCGAACCAAAATCGCGGATGGCGATGCCGACACCGGTGTCGGCCAGCTTTTGCAGTGCCGGGGCCATGGCCTGGTAATTCCCCAGTAGCATACTTTCGGCAACGCCGAATTCGATTTTCTCCGGCTGGATGCCGGTTTCCATCAGGGATTCCCGGACACATCCAGCCAAATGCGGGCTCATCAGTTGACGTGCCGAGAGCCGGATAGTCGTGTGCACGGCAGGCAGGCCAAGCTGGCTCATGGAGCGGAGATTTACGCAGGCTTGCCGTACCGCCCATTCGGACACCACCTTTTCCATGGCCGTGCCGCCGATCAGCGCAGCGAGCGCACTATGCGAAACGACTCCAAATTCTGGGTGTGCCCAGTGGATCAGCGCTTCCACCCCGGTGATTTTTCCATTGCCCATATTGATCTGCGGTTGGTAACGCAGGCGTAGTTCCCCAACCTCGATGGAACTGTTCAATTCGTCCTGGGCGCATTTCAGAATGAATTCTTCTGCTGCGGTATTGATGTCGTTTGACTCCATGGCCAGTACTCCATGGTTGCCGAGTCGGGTGCCTCGGTCGGCGGACAGGTGCTTTTCTCCAAATTGCATCATCATCGTTACTCCCATGTGGATGGCGATTTCGCGCTATGCGCGGGCGCTGCGGATCGCCAACAATAAACAACGAATGGATTAGGCGGGTGCTAGGCCTACTGGTTGGAGTGCCGCGAATGCTGGGCGGCGAAAGAGGCGTTACTGAGGTGTTGCATTCGGGCGGGTGCGGAGCCCTGAAAAAATCTTTATATCTTTATTAAACCTAAAAAAAGCAATTCAGCCACGGATTAACACAGATATACACAGATTATCAATGAGTTACCATTCTCATTCCAATCACCTTTTGGGTGAGGTGAAAATCCTCAACAACACATTGTTTTGTCTGTGTTAATCCGTGTTT
>NZ_DATKTK010000027.1:0-82524 GCF_035531155.1 Sulfuricella sp.
CTCGATGCTCGGGGTCGGCCGCGACCGGCTGCTGGACGACGGCATCGTTCCCCTGGCGGCACAGTGCGATGGCGAAAAGCTGCCGTTCCCGAGCAACCATTTCGACTGCGTCACCGTCGCCTTCGGCCTGCGCAACATGACCCACAAGGATGCGGCGCTGAAAGAGATGTACCGCGTCCTGCGTCCCGGCGGACGGCTCCTGGTGCTGGAATTCTCCAAAATATGGAAACCGCTGCAACCCCTGTATGATATCTATTCGTTCAAGGCGCTGCCGGTGATGGGCAAGTTGGTGGCGGACGATGAAGAAAGCTACCGCTACCTCGCCGAATCCATCCGCATGCACCCCGGACAGGAAGAGCTGAAGCAGATGATGGAACAAGCGGGCTTCGAGCGTGTCGAATATTTTAACTTGACGGCAGGCGTTGTCGCCCTGCACAAAGGCTACAAGTTTTGAAAGACGTAAGTCGGGCTAAAGCCCGGCCTACAGCCTGACAGCAAAATTACCAAGGAGGTTTTCATGAACAAATTTTTCACTCTTTTTTTCGTTGCGCTGATCAGTTTCGGTCTGACCGCCCAGAATGCCGACGCCAGGCGCATGGGTGGAGGCAGCAGCATCGGCAAGCAGCGCACGACCACAACCCAGCAGACGGCAACGCCGCCAAAACCGGCGTCAGCCCCTGCGGCGGCCCCCGCGCCAGCCCCTTCCGGCGCCAGTAAATGGCTCGGCCCGCTGGCTGGCTTGGCCGCGGGCGGCCTGCTCGCGTCCATGTTCATGGGCGGCGGCATGGGCGGCCTGGGTGGCGGCATCGGCAACATCCTGATGATCCTCGCCCTGGTTGGCGGCGCATTCTTCATCTTCCGCATGCTGAAGAAGCCACAGCCGCAGCCGGCGCAGTACGCCGGCTACACGGAAAAATCGGTCGTGACCGACATGGCCGCCCCCGGTAGTTCTGCCGCGCCCGCCGCAGCGGTTCAGGCAAGTAGCACACGCCCGGCATGGTTCGAGGACGAGCCCTTCCTGCGCGAAGCAAAGAAACAGTTCATCCGCCTGCAGGACGCCAACGACCGCGGCGACATCAACGACATCCACGAGTACGTCACGCCGGAAATGTATGCCGAACTCAGCATGCAAATTCAGGAACGCAATGGCAAACCGAACAAGACCGAAGTGGTGACGCTCAACGCCGAGATCGCCGATGTGGTCACCGAAGGCGACTTGGTGATCGCCAGCGTGCGCTTCTCCGGCATGATCCGCGAAGAAGCCAACGGCCCGGCTGAAGCCTTCAGCGAAATCTGGCACATCCAGAAATCCCAGTCGCAGCCCAACGCCACCTGGTTCATCTCGGGCATACAGCAGGTTTGAACGATTGACTCCTGAAACGCCGAGCAAACAGCCCGGCAGCGCAGTTTCGGCCTTGCCCGAAACTGCGCTGGCCGGGCTTCTCAATCATCTTCTCCGCCAGCACTCTTGGGCCATGGCACGCTTGCGCCTGCATGCCGGCAAAAGCCTGCAACTGCGACTGCCGCTGACCTCTGCCGTTCTTTCCATCCAGGAGGATGGCAGCTTTGCACCCGCCGAGCCGGGTGCACGGGCAGACGCCACGCTGATCCCCAACCCCCTGGCCTGGCTGACCTCCTCGGATGCACGCTTCATCACCGGCGGGGAAGACGCCGTTCTGGCAAAGGAGCTCGCGGAAACCTTGGGGGAAATGCGCTGGGACGTGGAAGAAGACCTGAGCCGGGTGCTCGGCGACATCGCCGCGCACCGACTGGTTTCCACCGCAACCGATGTCCTCGAGTGGCACAGGAACGCAGCCGAAACTATCGCCCGATCCTGGGTCGAGCACTGGCAGGAAGAAAGTCCGATGCTGGCTCAACCCGGGCAGGTGCATGCCTTTTTCAATGAAGTGGGCAAACTGCACGACCGGGTGGAACAACTGGAACAAAAAATAAAACAACTCTCTGCCAAGCAATGAAACTCCTGCGCCTCGCCAAAATTGTTTATGTCACCCTGCGCTTCGGCCTGGAAGAATTCATCCTCGGCCATGAGCGCTTCCGCTGGCTGCGGCCGCTGGTCATGGTCGCGCTGTTCTGGCGCCCGCTCAATGAGCCGCGCGCGGTAAGGCTGCGCCAGGCGCTCGAAGCGCTCGGGCCGATCTTCGTCAAGTTCGGCCAGGTGCTCTCTACCCGGCGCGACCTGATTCCTGCCGACATCGCCGACGAGCTCGCCAGACTGCAGGACCGGGTACCGCCGTTCGCGCCTGAAATCGCCCTAGCGGCGATAGAAAAAGCTTACGGCAAGCCAGCCAGCGCGGTGTTCGCCGAATTCGACCCGGTGCCGGTGGCTTCCGCATCCGTCGCCCAGGTCCACTTCGCCCGGCTGCAGGATGGCCGCGAGGCGGCAGTGAAAATCCTGCGCCCTGCCATCGCCCACGTTATCGCCCACGACGTCGCGCTGCTCTATGCCGGTGCCGGCCTGGTCGAATCCCTGTGGGAGGACGGCAAGCGCCTGCGCCCGCGCGAGGTGGTGGCGGAATTCGAGAAGCACTTGGAGGATGAACTCGACCTGATGCGCGAGGCCGCCAACGGCAGCCAGCTACGGCGCAATTTCCAGGATTCCGACCTGCTGCTGGTACCGGAAATCTATTGGGACTGGTGCCACAAGAACGTAATGGTGATGGAGCGCATGGCCGGCACGCCGATCAGCCAGGTCGATGCTTTGCGCGCACAGGGCCTGGACATTCCCAAGCTGGCGCGGGAGGGGGTGACGATCTTCTTCACCCAGGTATTCCGCGACGGCTTCTTTCACGCCGACATGCACCCCGGCAACATCCTGGTCAGCCCGGACGGGCGCTACATCGCACTCGACTTCGGCATCATGAGCACCCTCACCGACAGCGACAAGAATTACCTGGCGCAGAACTTCCTCGCTTTCTTCAAGCGCGACTACAAGCGCGTCGCCCTGGCCCACATCGAGTCCGGCTGGGCTCCTCCGCAGACCCGCGTGGACGAGTTCGAGGCGGCTATCCGCGCGGTGTGCGAACCGATCTTCGACCGCCCGCTCAAGGAAATTTCCTTCGGCCGCTTCCTGCTGCGATTGTTCCAGACCTCGCGCCGCTTCGGCGTGGTGATCCAGCCGCAGCTGGTGATGCTGCAGAAAACCTTCCTCAACATCGAAGGCCTGGGGCGCCAGCTCGATCCCGACCTCGACCTGTGGCAAACCGCGATGCCTTTCCTGGAACGCTGGATGAGCGAACAGCTGGGCTGGCGCGGCCTGATCAGGACCATCAAGACCGAAGCGCCGCAATGGGGAACCCTGCTGCCGCAGCTGCCGCGGCTGGTGCATCGTGCCCTGAGCCGCGAAGGGGATAGCGAAGTTCAGCAACTGCGCGAAGAACTGCGCGCGCGGGACGCACGCGAACGCCGCTGGATGATGGTGATTGCCGCACTGCTGGCACTGGTGCTGCTGGGGCAGCTGCTGCCGTGGCTCAGCCTGTTGTTGCCCGAATCCTACTAATTCGAATTCTCTCAAAACGCCAACAATCATGTAGGGTGCGTCCCACGCACCATTATCATTGGTGCGTGGGACGCACCCTACAATTTCTGGGTTTCACCTTCAAACCAAGCCAACACCCCCAAGCCTGCGGCACGACCACTCGCAAAACAGGCGGTAAGCAGATAGCCCCCCGTTGGCGCCTCCCAGTCCAGCATCTCACCCGCACAGAACACGCCCGGCAAGGAACGGATCATCAAGCGCTCGTCGAGCGCCTCGAACGTCACCCCACCCGCACTGCTGATCGCCTCATCGAGAGGGCGCGGGGCGATGAGCCGCACCGGCAGCGCCTTGATCGCCGCCCCCAGGCGGGCCGGATCCGCAAAGTCTTGTGCCGGTACGCACTCACGCAGCAGGCCGGCCTTCACCCCCTTGATCCCCAGCCGACTTTGCAAGTGGCTGGACATCGACCGCGAACCTCTCGGTCGCGCCAGCTCTGCGATCACATACGACAGTTCCCTGCCGGGAACCAGATCGAGGTAAATGACCGCAGCGCCGGCGCTCTCAATCTCGTCGCGCAGACCTGCGGACAACGCATAGATCAGGCTGCCCTCAACACCAGTCGCCGTGACCATGAATTCGCCCTGCTTGCGAACCGTGACGCCTTCTTGATCCGTGAAAGTCACGACCACCGACTTCAAAGGGTGGCCGGCGAAGCGGGTGCGAAAGTGCTCGCTCCAGCCGATGTCGAAACCGCAGTTGGAGGGCCGCAACGCCGCGACGGGAACCCCGCGCTGCGCGAGCAGCGGCACCCACGCGCCATTCGAGCCGAGGCGCGCCCAGCTGCCGCCCCCTAGCGCCAGCACCACAGCGTCGCTGTGCACCGACAGCTCTCCCTCGGGTGTTGAGAAGCGCAGCGCACCATCCTCGTTCCAGCCGCGCCAGCCATGCCGCATGTGGAAGCGCACCCCGGCTTCGCGCAAGCGGTGCAGCCATGCGCGCAGCAGCGGGGCCGCCTTCATCTCGGTGGGAAACACGCGACCGGAGGTGCCTACGAAGGTCTCGACGCCGAGCCCGTGCACCCATTGTCGCAGGGCTTCCGGCCCGAATGCTTCGAGCCAGGGTTCGATCTGCGCCCGGCGTGCGCCGTAGCGCGACAGGAACAGATCGGACGTTTCAGAATGGGTGAGGTTCAAGCCGCCCTTGCCGGCCAGCAGAAACTTGCGCCCCACGGAGGGCATGGCGTCGTAGAGATCGACCCGCACGCCGTGCTGACTCAATATTTCAGCCGCCATCAGTCCGGCAGGACCGCCGCCGATGACCGCCACCGATCGGGCGTGAACGCTATCCGGTGACATTATTTAATTTATCCATAAGACACACACCACGAATGTTCATGCCGGGAACGCTAGCGATCAGACATGCCGCAGGGGTGGCGGTCCGCCCCACATCGGTGGAACTCGCCAAGTGGCCGATTGAACGTATATTCAGCGGGCCTAACAATCAGCTCCCGAGCCGAAGCCTCTACATTGCCGCCGGGGAGGGTAAAGGGCAGCGCCACCACCGTCAGTACCGTGCCAATCACCGTGGCAGCCAATCCCAGCGGCCGCACCACCACCAGATCCACCACCATATCCGTGGCTTTGTCGCCACTCACGGTATCGTTATCTTCAGCGGTTGCAGCGAGAGGCGTGACGGCAAACATCAGTGCGATCAAACATGCTTTCAGTCGCTTACTCATTTTACTGTGCTCCTGTCATCATTCACACCGTGCCAATCAACAAACCAATGGGTTAAACGGTGGCACCCTGCGCTGGCAGTGGCTAGCAGGGATGCGAAGCAAGTCGCCCATCCCTGCGAACCCGATTTCATTCGGCGCAATAACGATTGCGCCCTACGCGGGCTGGATCAATATTTCGGCCGCCATCAGTCCGGCAGGGCCGCCGCCGATGGCCGCCACCGATCGGCCATGAACGCTATCCGGCGACATCATTTAACATTCATCCTTAAAACGCCACACACGAATGTTCACCAATGGTTATTCGTTCGGACTAACCTGCCCGCTGCACTTTGAACCAGACCGCATACAGCGCCGGCACGAACAGCAGGGTCAGCATCGTGGCGACGAATAGTCCGCCCATGATGGCAGCTGCCATCGGCCCCCAGAAAGTGCTGAAGGTGAGCGGGATCATGGCCAGGATCGCCGCTGCCGCAGTCAGCATGATGGGCCGGAAGCGGCGTACCGCCGACTCGATGATTGCCTCCCTGGGCGGGTGCCCGGCAAGAATGTCCTGATCGATCTGGTCCACCAGGATCACCGAATTGCGCATGATCATGCCGCCCAGGGCAATGAAGCCCAGGTTGGCGACGAAGCCGAACGGCAGCTGGAATACCAGCAGCGCCAGCGCCACGCCGATCAGGCCCAGGGGCGCCGTGAGCAGCACCAGAGCCATGCGGCGGAAACTCTTCATCTGGATCATCAGCAGCGTCATCACGGTAATCAGCATCATCGGCACCCCCGCCTTGATCGACGCCTCGGCCTTGGCACTCTCCTCCACCGTGCCGCCGGTCTCCAGGGCATACCCCGGCGGCAGCTTGCTGCGGATAGCCGCCAGTTTCGGTTCGATTTCCTTAGTCACTGCGGGCGCCTGATGCTTGCCCACCACGTCGGCACGCACCGAAATTACCGGCACGCGATCGCGCCGCCAGATGATGCCCTCCTCGAACTCGTAGTTGATGCGAGCGATCTGGGCCAGCGGCACATGCCGCCCGTCATGGGTGTAGATGTTGATGTCCTTGAGCACCGCAGGATTGAGGCGCTCGGCCGACTCCGCCCGCGCCAGCACCTCGATCAGCTGGTCGCGCTCGCGATAGTAGGTCACGCTGTAGCCGGACAGGATCGAATTGAGGAAGTTGGAGAGTTCCTGCGAGCTGATGCCTAGGGCGCGCGCCTTGTCCTGGTCGACGTCGAGCTTCACCACCTTGACCATCTCGTTCCAGTCGGGGTGCACATCCTTGGTGTGCGGGTTGGCGCGCATCACCTCCGCCACCTCGGCGCTAATCGTGCGCAGCACCTTGGGATCGGGGCCGAGCACCCGGAACTGGACCGGGAAGCCGACCGGCGGCCCGTTCTCCAGGCGGCTGACGCGCCCGCGCAGCGACAGGAAATCGGTCTGAAACAGCTGGAGCAGCCGGGTCCGCACCACTTCGCGCACCTCCTTGTCTTGGGCCATCACCACGACCTGGGCGAAGTTGGCATGATCCATCTGCTGGTCCAGCGGCAGGTAGAAACGCGGCGAACCGTTGCCGACATAGCTGACGAAGTTGACGATATTCTTGTCGCCGGCAAGGTGCTTCTCCAGCTTTTTCACTTCCTCTTCGGTCGCCTTGAGCGAAGCGCCCTCCGGCAGCCACAGATCGACCAGCAATTCGGGCCGGTTGGAAGAGGGGAAGAACTGCTGTTCAACGAAACGGAAGCCGAACAGGGCCAGGACGAAAATCGCCAGGGTTGCGACGATCACCGTCTTGCGGCGATCCACGCACCAGCTCACCAACCTGCGGAAGCGCACGTAGAAAGGCTTCTGATAAACCTCGCGGCCATGCGCGGGATGCGCCTTGAAATCCGGCAGCAGCTTGTAGCCGAGATAGGGCGTGAACACCACCGCCACCACCCAGGACACGATCAGGGCAATCCCCACCACGGCGAAAATCGAAAAGGTGAATTCGCCCGCCGCGGACTTGGCGAAGCCCACCGGCAGAAAGCCGGCAGCGGTAATCAGGGTGCCGGTCAGCATCGGGAAGGCGGTCGAGGTGTAGGTGAAGGATGCCGCCTTGGTCCTTTCCCAGCCTTGCTCCATCTTCACCGCCATCATTTCCACGGCGATGATGGCGTCGTCCACCATCAGGCCCAGCGCGATGATCAGCGCGCCCAGAGAAATACGCTGCAGGTCGATGCCGAATGCCTTCATCAGCAGGAAGGTGATCGCCAGCGTGAGCGGGATGGTCAGCGCCACAACCAGGCCAGTACGGAATCCCAGACTGAGAAAGCTCACTGCCAGAACGATCACCACCGCCTCCAGCAGCGACTTCATGAATTCGTTGATGGAGCGCTTCACCACCCCCGGCTGATCGGACACCCGATGCACCTCGATGCCCACCGGCAGGTGCGCCTGAATGCGCGCGACGGCGCCATCCAGACCTTCGCCCAGCGCCAGCACGTTGCCGCCCTTCTCCATCGACACCCCCAGCGCGATGGCCTCCTGGCCCATGAAGCGCACCTTCGGCGCTGGCGGATCGGCATAGCCGCGATAAACCCGGGCGATATCTCCCAGGCGGAGCAAGCGGCCATTGGCGCGCAGGCCGATGTCGCGGATGCTCTCCACCGATTCGAAATCGCCCGACACGCGCAGGTTGATGCGGTCGCTGTCGGTTTCGATGCTGCCGGCCGGGCTCAGGGTGTTCTGCTTTTCCAGGGTGGCGGCGATCAGCATCGGGTCGATGCCCAGGCTGGCGAGTTTCTTGTGGGAGACCTCGACGTACACTTTCTCCGGCTGCACGCCCAGCAGCTCCGCCTTGCCCACGCCCGGCACGCGCAGAACATCCTGGCGCGCCTGCTCGACATAGTCGCGCAGCTCGGCATGAGTGAAACCATCGGCGGTGAACGCGTAGATGTTGCCGAAGGTGTCGCCGAATTCGTCGTTGAAATACGGCCCGCGCACGCCTTTCGGCAGGCTGTCGCGGATGTCGCCGATCTTCTTGCGCACCTGGTACCACACCTCCGGCACTTCCCTGGGCGGCGTGTAATCGCGCAGGATGACGAAAATCAGCGCCTCGCCCGGTTTGGAATAGCTGCGCACGAAATCTAGCCAGGGCGTTTCCTGCAACTTCTTTTCCAGCCTGTCGGTGACCTGCTGCTCCACCTCGTGCGCCGTGGCTCCCGGCCAATAGACCCGCATCACCATGATCTTGAAGGTGAAGTTGGGGTCTTCCGCACGCCCCAGCTGGGTGTAGGCAAAAAAACCCGAGATCATCAGGACAATGAGCAAGTACAGCACCAGCGAGGGGTGCTTGAGCGACCATTCGGAAAGATTGAAGCGGTTCATGTTTGAAATCTCACCACCTCTGTGGTTGGTATCAACCTTATCACTGAACCACCCGCACCTGCTGGCCCGGCACCAGTTTGTGCACGCCGGCGCTAACCACGTTGTCGCCGTCCTTCAGGCCGGACAGGACGGTAAAAGTTTTCTCCCGGTACTCCCCCACCTTGACCGGTATCAGCCGCACCTTGCCGCTGGCTGTATCTACCAGCCAAACGGCCGGCCCACCGCTCTGCTGGTACAGCGCGGTTAACGGCAACTCCGCCGCCGGCGCGGCCGTGCCGCCCCCCAGCAGGACATTGGCGGTCATGCCGAGTTGCATCGCCGGCACGGCATCCAGCACGGCCACCTTGGCCATATAGGTGCGCGTCACCGGATCGGCGGCAGGCGAAATTTCGCGCACCTTGCCGCGATACAATTTGCCCGGTTCGGCCCACAGGCTGATGCGGATGTCCTGCGCGGCACGCAGCTCGTCCAGGCGATTTTCCGGCACGCTGACGGCCACCTCTTTTTCCTGCGGCCGGGCCAGGCGCATCACCGGCTGCCCCATCGCCACCACCTGACCGGCTTCGGCTTCGATACTCACGATCACCCCATCGTGATCCGCGCGCAACTGGCCATAAACCGTCTGGTTGGCGCTAACCTCATGCTGCGCCTTGACCTGGGCAAACCGCGCCCTGGCTGTATCGAACAGGTTCTTGCGGCGCTCGTAATCGGCGAGGCTGATGAATTTCTTTTCCAGCAGCTCGGTGTAACGCTTGAGGTCGCGCTCGGCCAGCTCGAAATCCGCCTGCGCGGCGGCAAGCTGGGCGCGGTTTGCCGCTTCGGCCAGCCGGAGATCCTGAGGATCGAGTTCGGCCAGCACCTGGCCCGCCTCCACGAGGCGGCCCACCTCGACGTGGCGTTTGGCGATCTTGCCGCCGACGCGGAAAGCCAGCGCGGTTTCAAAGCGCGCGCGCACCTCGCCGGAATAATTGGCCTGATGCGATTGCACGCCCAGCGCCACCTTCACCACCCGCGCCGGCCGAACACCCTCCGCGGGCTGTTCCTGCTTGGCGCAGCCAAAAATCGCCATCCCCAGAAAAAGAAATAGAAGAGCAGTTGCATTCCGATTCACTTTGATTCCCTCCGCGACACCCCGAAGAATACCGCTGCCCGGCACATTCCGCCATCTTGCCTTGGTCTGACCCGGATGTTATTTTTCGGTTTCTGATAAATTAGCCGCAATTAGGTTGAATCCGCTTGACAAATATCAGTAAAATAGCACTCCGACCTCTCGCCGAAATCACACCTATTATTTAGTGTAATGAACACAGATTGTTCCAGTCTGTGTCTCGCTCATATCCGTTGCGACAACCCATTACCCGCCAGGGAGAACCCATCATTCATACCGAACCGCTAATCATCAGCAAGCCCGCGCCGGGGATTACCGAGCTGCCCGCCCTGGGCATGGACGCCGAGAATATCGTCAACGATTTCCGCCGCTATTTCAGCCACACCCTGGGGCGCGACAGGATGTGTCTGTCCGCCTACCATGTTTACACCTCACTCTCGCTGTCGTTGCGCGACCGCCTGGTGGAGCGGTGGAAGAACACCCAGTACGCCTATGAGGAACAAAACTGCAAGCGCACCTACTACCTGTCGCTGGAATTCCTGATGGGGCGGGCGCTGGGCAATGCGATGCTGAATCTGGAGGTGGACAAGCCCACCGAGGAGGCGCTACGGAAGCTGGGCCTGGTGCTGGAGGAAATCGCCGACCAGGAGCACGACGCGGGATTGGGCAATGGCGGTCTGGGCCGCTTGGCGGCCTGTTTTCTGGACAGCTGCGCGACGCTGCAATTGCCGGTGATGGGTTACGGCATCCGCTACGAGTACGGCATGTTCCGCCAGAAAATCGACAACGGCAACCAGCTGGAAGAACCCGACCACTGGCTGCGCGACGGCAATCCCTGGGAAATAGAACGGCCGGAACACATGGTCCGGGTCAAGTTCGGCGGCCATTCCGAGTTCCATGCCAGGGCCGATGGCGGCCTGCGCGCCCGCTGGGTCAATTCGCAGGACGTGATGGCGGTACCCTACGACGTTCCCATTCCCGGCTACCGCAACGGCACTGTCAATACATTGCGCCTGTGGTCGGCGGCGGCCACCGACGAATTCGACCTGGGCGAATTCAATGCCGGCAGCTACACCGAATCGGTGGCGGCGAAGAACGCCGCCGAGAACATCACCATGGTGCTCTACCCCAATGATGCCAGCGAGAACGGCAAGGAACTGCGCCTGCGCCAGCAGTATTTCCTGGCTTCCGCCAGCCTGCAGGACGTGCTGCGCAATTGGGTCAACACCCATGGCAGAAATTTTGAAAATTTCGCCGACAAGAACTGCTTCCAGCTCAATGACACCCACCCCACCTGCGCAGTGCCGGAACTGATGCGGCTGCTGATGGACAGGCACGGCCTGGGCTGGGATGCCTCCTGGGACATTACCCGCCGCACCGTCGCCTACACCAACCACACCTTGCTGCCGGAGGCCCTGGAAAGATGGCCGGTCAGCATGTTCGGCCGGCTGCTGCCGCGCCTCCTGGACATCATCTGCGAAATCAACGCTCGCTTCCTCGCCGAGGTGGCGCTGCGCTGGCCCGGCGACACAGACCGGCTGCGGCGCATGTCGATCATCGAGGAAGGGGGCGAACCGCAAATACGCATGGCCTATCTGGCGGTGGTGGCCAGCGCCTCGGTCAACGGCGTGGCCGAGCTGCACTCGCACCTGCTGCAGCAGCATTTGTTCCACGATTTCCACGAACTCTGGCCGAACAAGTTCAACAACAAGACCAACGGCGTCACACCGCGCCGCTGGATGGCCTGGAGCAACCCCGGCCTGAACGATCTGATTACCCGCACCATCGGCGACGGCTGGGTCACCGACCTGACCCGGTTGAGAAAGCTCGCGCCCCACGCCGACAAGGCGAAATTTTGCGCCGAGTGGCGCGCCGTCAAGCAGGCCAACAAGGCGCGCCTGGCAGAGATGGTTGAGCGCGATTGCGGCATCGTTTTCGATACCGATGCCCTGTTCGACGTGCAGGTGAAACGCATCCACGAATACAAGCGGCAACTGCTCAACGTGCTGCACGTGATTCACCTCTACGACCGCATCAAGCGCGGCGACACGGCAGACTGGACGCCGCGCTGCGTGCTGATCGGCGGCAAGGCCGCCCCCGGCTACATGATCGCCAAGCGCATCATCAAACTGGTGGCCTCGGTGGCAAAAGTGATCAACGACGACCCGGCCACGCAGGGCTTGCTGAAACTGGCCTTCTTTCCCGACTACCGGGTGTCGGCGATGGAAGTGATCTGCCCCGGCACCGACCTGTCGGAGCAGATTTCCACCGCCGGCAAGGAAGCCTCCGGCACCGGCAACATGAAGTTCATGATGAACGGGGCGCTCACCATCGGCACGCTGGACGGCGCCAACATCGAAATCCGCGAGGAAGCCGGCGCGGAAAACTTCTTCCTGTTCGGCCTCACCGCCGCGGAGGTGGACGCCACCAGAGCAAATTACGATCCCGCCGCGATCATCGCCGCCGACAAAGACCTGCACCGTGTGATGCAACTGCTGGAAAGCGGCCATTTCAACCTGTTCGAGCCAGGCATCTTCGAGCCCATCATCCACGCCGTGACCAGCCCTCACGACCCGTGGCTGACCGCAGCGGACTTCCGCGGCTACATCGATGCGCAGCAGCAGGTAGCGCGAGCCTACCGCGATCAGGTAAACTGGACTCGCATGAGCATCCTCAACACCGCCGCCAGCGGCAAGTTCTCCAGCGACCGCACCATCCTCGACTACAACCGCGACATCTGGCACCTGCCGCAAATACCGGCGTGGCCGGTGAAATGAAAGACGACCATGACCAAGGAAGAAAAGCAGGCGCTGGCCGAGCAGGCCTATGAAAAAGCGCAACAATACGAGCTGGATTACGGCTGTTGCCCGCAATGCGTGCTGGCCACCGTGCAGGAAACCGTCGGGATCGTAGACGACAGCACCATCAAGGCCAGCCACGGTCTTTCCGGCGGAGGCGGACTGATGGCGCAAGGAACCTGTGGCGCATTGACCGGTGGACTGATGGCGCTCAGCGCAAAATTCGGCCGCGACCGGGACAAGCTCGACAAGGGCCGCTGCATCAATAACTTCAAGAAAAGCAAGGAACTGGTCGAGCGCTTCAGCGCAGAGTTTGGCGGCATCACCTGCGCGGAACTCCAGCAGCAATTCACCGGCCGCACCTACGACATGTGGAATGCCGAGGAATACAAGGCGTTCGACGATGCCCGCGGCAAACAGTGCGCTCATGCGACCGGGACGGTCACGAAGTGGGTGATTGAGATGCTATAAAGGGTCCCGCTTGGCAATCTGCCTCACGAAGAGCGCCGGCGACGGATGATCCAGACCGTCACGCCCACGCCGGCCATCAGCGCCATCAGCGCCTCTTCGTACCGGCGCAGGTCGGCGAACAGAAGCTCCAGAGCGCTACCGAACAGATAACCCGCGCCGCCTACCAAAACCGCCCACACCAGCGCACCCGCCAGATTGAGCACGAAAAACATCATCCTGCCGAGTCGGCTCATGCCGAAGACCAGCGGCCCCACGGTGCGCAGGCCATACATGAAGCGGATGGAAAGGATCAGCGGCAGATGATAGCGCTGCAGCAGAGCCGCCACCTTCGCCGCGCGCGGCTGCAACCGCGGAAAGCGCGCGAGAATCTGCGGTCCATAGCGCCGGCCGAGATAAAAATAGAGCTGATCGCCCAGAGTGCCGCCAATGGCGGCAACCCCGATGACCCACGGCAATTCGAGGTAGCCCCTGTGTGCGGCGAAACCGGCCAGGACAAGGATGGTCTCCCCTTCCAGGAAGGTGCCCAGGAACACAGCGTAGTAGCCATAGTCCTGCACCAGTCCGGCTAGTGTCATATCGAATAGGGCCCGCGGCCACTCGCCAGTGGCGCTTGCCTTCAGCGCACCAGGAGCACCGGCACGCTGGCGCGGCGCGCGACGCCGTCGGCCACGCTGCCCAGAAGCACATCATGCAGGCCGCGCCGCCCGTGGGTTCCGACCACAATCAGATCCGCAGGCCAGTCTTTGGCCTCCTCCACGATCAGGTCGGAAATCCGATGGCCGAAGGTCTGAATCTCCAGCAGCTTGGCCTCAGGCTCCATCCCGGCCTCGCGCGCAAGATTTTGCGCTTTTTCCAGAACCCGCCGGCCCGATTCCCGAAAGCTTTCCAGAACCGTGGACATGTCACCATACTCTCCCTCCCAGTTCAGCGTAATCTCGTCTGCCACATGAACGATGCGCAGGACGGCGTGCTGGCTTTGCGCAAGGGCGATAGCCTCGCTCAACGCATGGTTGGACAGTTCGCTGCCATCGACGGCAACCAAAATATGCGGGTACATGGGTTACTCCTATTGGGTGAACACTTCATTAATTCTTAGCCTAGCCTAAAATAAAAACTTGTCCAAAGTCCCGATCGACAAAAACATGAACTACCTCCAGGACCCCCGCGTATTCTTCGCCGCCGAACGCACCCTGCTCGCCTGGAACCGCACGGTGCTGGGCCTGATGGGCTTCGGCTTCATCGTGGAGCGCTTCGGCTTGTTCCTGCACGTGGTGCTGGGGCGCCAGACGGAGCCCTTCCATCGCGGCTTCTCCCTGTGGCTCGGGGTGGCATTGATCCTGCTGGGAACGGTGCTGGCGGTGATGTCCACGCTGCAGTACCGGCGCTTGGTGAAAGACCTGAGCCCGCAGGAAATTCCGCCGGGCTACTGGGTGAACATGGGAGTGGTCACCAACCTGACGCTGGCCGTGCTGGGGCTGATGCTGGCGGTATACGCCGCCCTGTCTTATTAACCGGATCACCTATACCGGCCTGAAAACCAGCCGATTTTTTTAGCCTTTTCGGTATAATTCCCCAACTCCACCCACCGGCTAGCGTTCGATCATGTTGATCTGGTTCGTCGTCATCTACCTGCTGATCTCCATCAGCGTCGGCCTCTACGCCGCCACCCGCGTTCACAGCGCCAAGGATTTCGCGGTTGCCGGCCGCAGCCTGCCGCTGCCGGTAGTGATGGCGACCGTCTTCGCCACCTGGTTCGGCGCCGAGACCGTGCTCGGCATTTCCGCCACCTTCACCAAGGAGGGCCTGCGCGGCGTGGTGGCCGACCCATTCGGTTCCAGCCTGTGCCTGATCCTCGCCGGCCTGTTCTTCGCCGGCAAGCTGTACCGCATGAACCTGCTCACCATCGGCGACTACTACCGGCTGCGCTACAACCGTGCGGTGGAGATGATCACCACCCTGTGCATCGTGGCCTCCTACCTGGGCTGGGTTGCGGCGCAGATCAAGGCGCTCGGACTGGTATTCTTCGTCGTCACCGGCGGCGCCATCGACCAGAGCTGGGGCATGGTGCTGGGCGCGGCCATCGTCCTGACCTACACCACCTTCGGCGGCATGTTCGCGGTGGCCTTCCTCGATTTCGTACAGATCAGCGTGATCATGGGCGGCATGCTCTACATCGCCCACATCATCGCCGGCATGACCGGCGGGGTGGGCGCGGTGGTGAGCCACGCCGCCGCCGCCGGCAAGCTCGACCTGTTCCCGGCGGCGCGGATGTCGGAATGGGTCCCCTTCATCGGCGCCTGGGTCACCATGATGCTCGGCTCGATTCCGCAGCAGGACGTATTCCAGCGCATCACCTCGGCCAAGGACGAAAAGACCGCGGTGCGCGGCTCGGTGCTGGGCGGCTCGATCTACTTCGCCTTCGCCTTCGTGCCGATGTTTCTCGCCTACTCGGCGACGCTGATCGACCCCGCGATGTTCGGCGAGCTGCTGGAGAAGGACCCGCAACTGGTGCTGCCGACCCTGATCCTGCAGCACACCCCGGTGTTCGCCCAGGTGATCTTCTTCGGCGCGTTGCTCTCCGCCATCATGAGCTGCTCCTCGGCGACTCTGCTGGCGCCGTCGGTGGCCTTTTCCGAGAACATCCTGCGCGGCTTCTTCCCGAAGATCGGCGACCACGCCTTCCTGCGCTTGATGCGCATCGTCATCGTCTGCTTCGCCGGAATAATTCTGGCCTTCGCCCTGAATTCCGAATCCTCGATTTTCAAGATGGTGGAGAACGCCTACAAGATCACGCTGGTGGCCGCCTTCATCCCGCTCTTCGCCGGACTATACTGGAAACGCGCCAACATCCAGGGCGCCTATTTTTCCATGGCTGCGGGGCTGGTTTCGTGGCTCCTGCTGGAAGCGCTTCAGCCCGATACCTACTGGCCGCCGCAACTGGTGGGACTGCTGATGAGTGCCGGGGGCATGGTGATCGGGTCGCTGCTGCCGCATTTCGTCGGCCGGCCGACGCCGCTAGCGCCCACTCACGCCGTACTGCACCACCACGCGGCCGCCCAGACCGAACACGTGCCGGAACATCCGCACCACCATCCGTCGGCACATAGCGATCAAAAGACGTGAACCACAGAGGCGCAGAGGCACGGGGAAAGTCATGGCAAAAGCCGGGGGCCAAGCCTTCAAAAGAAGCACATCGGGGATTGCGCTACTAATCCAGACTTGACCCCGAATCCTGTCCCTTAATCCCACACCGCCCGAAACGCCGCCACAAACTCCGCCACCTTCGCCTCGGGCAAGCAGTTGATCCCGGCCGCCGCCTTGCGCCCGCCGCCGCTGTCGAAACGCCGGCACAGCTCGTCCGCTCCCGTCGGCGCGGCGAGCGGGGCGCGCACGCTGACGGTGTAGCCCCCCGAACGGCGCGTCAGAATCGCATGGGCGCGGTTCGGCCGGGACTGCGCCAATCGATTGCCGAACGAACCGCTGACGCGGCGGCTCCAGGGTGCATCGGGCAGGATGTATAGCGCGCAGGCTTGCGTCTCCATCTCCGGCTGGAGCCCCTCGGCTTTAGCCATATCTTCGGCATAGCCTTGTTGCAGTTGGCGGAATGCGGGTTCCCCGGCGATGAAGGCGAAAGGATCGGCATGGCGATGCAGCAACCGGTACAATTCATCGGGCGGAAAATGGAGATCGGCCAGGGTTTCCCCGTAGCCGTTGTAATTGAGGCATACACCCAGGCTCTGCAATGCGTCGAGCTGGTCGGTGCTTAAATGCAAGGACTCGGCAGCGCGTCGCGCGGCTTCGTGGAGGTTGTCGCCGAACGCGCCGACCACCGCCCAGATGCGATACCGGCCTTGCAGGAAACGGTCGACCAGCAGGCTGGTGCAGATATCCGGAGCGCGGTCGATATGGACCTCGAAGTCCCGATGAGCGGGAATATCGCCGGGAAAATGATGGTCGAAATAGGTAACCTGAACACCTCGCTCCAGCAAGGCCAGCAACGCCTCCCGGTTCTTGTCCAGAGAGATGTCCAGCACGGTGATCTTGTCACCCGGTTTCGCCACGACCCGCTCAAGTAAGGTAATATCCCTCTTCACCCCGGTAATGAGCTGACTGTCCGTGGGATAGGCCAGCCGCAACTGGTGCAGGGCGCAAATACCGTCGGCGTCGCCATTGAATACATCGTAATGAGTCATAAATTTTTGGATCGCAATCAGGTCGGCTTATGCTAGCACAGAAAGACAAAGCCTCCAGCTCCAGCGCCAGTCCCATTCTGGCAGCAGCCTACGCCTTGCTGATCGTTTATGGCAGCCTTTACCCGTTTAGCGGCTGGCTCCCGGCCGAGGACATGCTGGCCTTCCTGACCGCCCCATGGCCGCGCTACATCATCCGTTCGGATATCATCACCAACATCCTGATCTACCTGCCGATGGGCCTGCTCGTCGCACGTGCGTTGCGTTACCGGCTGCGTCCGGGTGCGGCGGTGATCGCCGCCACCGCGCTGTGCCTGCTGTTAAGCCTTACCATGGAAAGCCTGCAGGCCCTGCTGCCGGAACGGGTTTCCTCCCTCCTCGACCTGCTGCTCAACGGGCTGGGCGGGCTGGGAGGTGCGCTGCTGGCGAGGTTGACCGTCAATCCGCCGGGGCCGCTACGCAGGCTGGCCGCACTGCGCCGCGCATGGTTCCTGCCCGGACGCGCCATGGATCTGGGTTTGGTCGCCCTCGGATTGTGGGCGCTTGCGCAGCTCACCCCGCTGCTGCTTTCGCTGGATACCGACAACCTGCGCAAAGGGCTGCTGCCACTGTGGACCCCCGGCTTCCCATCGCTCTTCAACTGGCCGCAGCTGACCGCCTACGCCTGCACCATTACCGGCCTGGGTTTGTTCGGCACGATTCTCGCCCGCGCCGAAAAGAACACGGCACTGCCATTCATCGGCTTTGTCAGCGTTGTACTGCTGGTGAAAATCCTGGTGATGGGCCGCTATCTTGCGCTGGAAACGGCGCTTGGCGCCGCCATCGGAATGGTCCTGACGGTTGTTTTGTGCCCCGCCCCCAAGCCATTCCGGTTTGCCGCAGGTGGCCTGGCCCTGCTGGCCGGATTCGCGCTCGCCGAACTGGAACCGGCGACCGGCGTGATCTTCAAGCCCCTCCAGCCATTCAACTGGATCCCCTTCCAAGGCCAGATGCACAACCTCGCCGGTTTCAGCGAAATCCTTTCGCTGTTCTGGCCGTTCCTTGCCCTGGGATGCCTGGGCGCTTTCGCCACCAGGCCCAATCGACGCAGGCGGATGGCTTTTATCGGCGGCTTGCTGGTGCTGGCCTTCATGTTTCTGCTGGAATGGCAACAGCAAACCATACCCGGGCGGAATGCCGACATCACCGATGTCCTGCTGGCACTGGCCGGCTGGTCGCTGCCCTGGTGGTGGCGCATCCACACCTCACGAGGAGAACCGCATGGACAGCCTGGCCGAACTCACCCATAAACTGCGCGACTTTGCCCGGGAACGCGACTGGGAGCAGTTTCACTCGCCGAAGAACCTGGCAATGGCGATGATCGTGGAAGCGGCGGAACTGGTGGAACATTTCCAGTGGCTCACGGCGGAGCAAAGCTGCACACTCGATGCCGCCAAGCGGGAGGAAGTGCGCCAGGAAATCGGCGACGTGCTGATCTACCTGACGCGCATCGCCGATCAGCTGGGCATCGACCCGGTTGCGGCGGCGCATGACAAGATGGTGATCAATGCCGCAAAATACCCGGCTGAACTTGCCCGCGGCAGCGCTGCCAAATTTAACGATACGTCTAATACTTAATATTTTCACCGCAAAGGACGCAAAGTCACGCGAGGTAACCCACGTATCTTGCTTTCCTTTGCGAACCTTGGCGTCCTTAGCGGTTAAGATTTTTTATCAGGAACGATAACTTATGAGTTACTACGAAAAACACGTTTTCTTCTGCACCAACGTGCGCGAGGACGGCGGGCAGTGCTGCAGCCAGCACGGCGCGCAGGAAATGCGCGATTACGCCAAGAGCCGGATCAAGAAGCTCGATCTCAACGGCGAGGGCAAGATCCGCATCAACAGCGCCGGCTGCCTCGACCGCTGCGGCGAGGGTCCGGTGCTGGTGGTCTATCCTGAAGCAGTGTGGTACACCTACGTGGACAAGGAAGACATCGACGAGATCGTCGACCAGCACCTGGTCAACGGCAAGATCGTCGAGCGCCTGAAGATCTGAGCTCCTGGATGCCCAGCCTGCCCGCGACATACTTAATCCCAATGCGTAACCCATCAGGAGTGCAGTCATGCTGAAACGTATCGTCCTCGCCTCTGCGCTGGCGCTGTCGCTGAACGGGGCACAGGCAGTTGAAGCCAAAGGGGTGCCCACCGTCGAGATATATGGCCCGGCTGGGTGCCTGGCCTGCATGGAATACCTATACCATCTCAGCCAGAACGGGATTGCCGCGACCTTCAAGGCAATGGACGACATGGCAGCCGTCAAGCGCCGGCTCAGGGTTCCGGCCGCCGTGGAGTCGGTGCTTACGGCAAAGGTCGGCGGCTATTTTATCGAGGGGCATGTCCCGGCCGACGATATCAAGCTGCTGCTCCGCGAAAAACCGAAGGCCCGCGGCCTGGCGGTGCCGGGCTTACCGCTCGGCGCGCCGGGATTCGAGGAGACAGACCCATCGTGCGAGGCAGGCTGCACGATACTGGCCGGAGATTCCGAGCGCGAACCGCTCCGCGAACTGTTTTACACCCTGCTGGTGGCGCCGGACGGCAAAACCAGTGTCTACGCACGTCACTGACGGCTCAAATCCGGCAAGGTCGCCGAAAATAACGGCCTAGCAGCCTCGCGCAAAGCCTCGATCACCCCAGCCCGGAATGCGCGCCAGTGGCGCCCTCCATTAAAAACGTGCTTCTGGTTGACCTCCAGCTCAATGCCGATGTAGGCCTCAACCGGAAAACGACGGCGCAGGTAGGCGGTGAAGCCGTCGGACTTGCCGGCGTAGGGGTAATTGCGGCGTACCTTCAGCTCGGGCGCCCATGACTTGAGCTGCGCCTGCCAGCGGCGGCACAGTTCAGCCTCGCCAGACCGCGCCGGATCGTAGAGCAGGCCGATATCGGCGTTGCGCACCGCGCCGTCGAGCACCGGCGTGAAGCTGTGTGAGGCGACGTGGATCACGCGGCTGCCGTGCGCAATCGCTTCGGCGATATCCGCCTCGACCTTGTTTCGGTAAGACAGGTAATAATTTTTCAGTATCTCGCTGCGGACCCCGACTGGCGCGTCCCGTGTGGCCTCGGAGTACAGGCGCGGATGGCCGATCGAGCGGTTGAGGTCGATAAGCAGACGGCTGGTGGTGGAGACGAACAAAGGCGCGGCCAGCGCCCTAGCCAGCTCTCGGGCCAAGGCAAGCGCACCGGCGTCGTAGCCGCGGTGGGTTTGCAGCAACGCCTCGAAGCCCGTAAACAGGTGCCGGTAGCGGGACGGAATGAGGTTCCCGCCATGCTCGCAGGTGATCAGGAAGTGGTCTGTCTTCGCCATGGCCTATCAGTCCAAGAACATCCGGCCCTCTTCCAGGCAGTCGCACAGCTCGCGGTAGACCGAATGCAGGCGCGCTTTTGTGCAGTCCGGGCCGCTCGCCCGCAGGATGCGGCGGGCGAGCGGCCCGCGTTCCAGTATCACGCGCAGCGGCTCGCGCCAGTGGGCTGAACTGTCCAGCGACGTCGCTTCGATGAGGTGGCGCCAGAGTTCGCCGGCCTGGCATTGCCGATCGGGGAAGCCCAATAGGCGCAGATACCCGGCATCGTCGATCACCGCCTGCTCGGCGTCGCGGATGCAGGCGTGCAGAACCTCCACCAAAGAATCCGTGCCGATTGCCTGCTGCATGGAGAGCGGCGACCATTTGGCATCGTAGATCGCCCGAACAACGGCAGTGACGGCGGCGGCGATGGCGAGGTCGGCCTGCGGGCACTCCTGCACGTCGATCACGCGGATTTCGATGGCCTTGCGGTCGAAGCGCGGGCTCGCGCCGCGGACGTTGAGCCATTCGTGGCGCAGAACGCCATCCGGGTCGAAGGGCGCAATCTCTCGGTACATGGGCGCCAGGATGGTGGCCTGGTACTCTGCCCGACTGGTGACCGTATCCGGGATCACCCGCCCGATCGTCGATGGAATTCTCGCCTGGTGTGTGCGGTAAGCCTCCATACGAAAATCCAGGAAGCCCGCAGGCCTGCCTTCGACGATGGGCGAGCTCGCCGCCAGAGCCGGGATGATCGGCAGCACCAGCCGGATGGCGGCATGCAGGCGGGCGAACTCGGCATCGTCGGCAAACGGCAGGTTGAGCTGCATGCTTTGCAGGTTGGCCCAGCCGTGCGCTTTGCAGCCAAAAATGCGGTCGTAGGTCTGGTAAATAACGGCATCGTCGTGGGGCCACAGCCGCGTTTCGGCGACGGGGTCCATCCACGGGTGCATGGCGCTGGGCATGAGCCGCGCGCCCAAGGATTCGAGCAGCCGGTTGATGTATCGAACCTCGGTCTGGAAGGCGGCAGGAAGCGGTTCGAGGGCGGGATCGGGGCTCGCGTTCTTGAGTTCTACGAGGTGCAGCACCAACTCGTTGGACCAGCCGAACCTCCCCCGCTTCACTTCCGTCACGCAGGCTCCCGCGGCTTGGCGCAGCAGCTCGTCGGCGACCGGCAGAACCGACAGCTTCTGCCGATCCACGATTATGTACTCGAGCTCGATGCCGTAGCCCGTGAAGGCGTGAAGCACGGACGGGTCGCTCATAGTGAAGCACCCCGCTTGCGCGCTTCGATGCGCTTCAGGAACACGCCCATCACTTCGCGGTAGAGCGCGTCCTTGAGCACGCCGTCTTCATTGCCGGCGTCCACGTTGGGGTTGTCGTTGATCTCGATGATGTAAAAACGGTTGCCAACCTGCTTGATGTCCACGCCGTAGAATCCATCGCCGATCAGGTTGGCCGCCTTGAGCGCCAGCTTCACCACCCGGTCCGGCGCTTCGCCGACGGACAACGCCACCGTAGGCCCCTCGACAAAATCGCGCTTCTGGTCGCCGTGCTTGATGATCTGCCAGTGGCCGGGAACCATGAAGTACTTCGCCACGAACAGCGGCCGCCGGTCGAGAATGCCGACGCGCCAGTCGAACTCGGTGGGCAAATATTCCTGGGCGATGATCAGTTCCGATTTATCCAGCAAGGCATTCACTTTGGCCGGCAACTCTTCCTCCGACTCCACCTTCACCACCCCGATGGAGAACGAGCTGTCCGGCTGCTTGAGCACGCAAGGCAGCGCAAGGGTGGGAATGATCTGGTCCACGTTGTCCCGGTGCACCAGCAGGGTTTTGGGTGCGGGGATGCGGTGCCGGGCCAGGATCTCGGCGAGATAGACCTTGTTGTTGCACTTCAGGATGGAGTCCGGATCGTCGATCACCACCAGCCCCTCGGCGGCGGCCCGCCGCGAAAAGCGGTAGGTGTAGTGATTGACGAAGGTGGTGTCGCGGATGAACAGGGCGTCGAATTCGGTCAACCTGCTGAAGTCTGCCCGGGTGATGAACTCCACGTGCATGCCCAGGGCCTGCGCCGCCTTCTCGAACTTTTGCAGCGCCCTGGCATTGGATGCCGGCTCGGGATTGTTGGGATCGTGCAGGATGGCGAGGTCGTAACGCGGTGCGGCACGCTTCTGCGCCCGTCGCCTGCGGCCCATGAAGTACTCCGTGGTGGCCTGGATCGCGAATTCATGGTGCTGAGGCGGGATGTCGCTGGCGGCAATCGGCCGCACGCTGCGGATGCGCCAATGATGGCCGCGGCGCTCGAAATTGGCGCGCAACAACGGGGCCTGCAGCAGGTTGAACAGATGCCGGCTCAGCGGGCCGTGGCGAGCCGCCACGTTGCGGCCGAAGTAGATGCTGAGTTCGAAGGCATCCGACTTGATCGGCGCCAGCGATTTCTGGATCAGCTCGTCCAGGCCCTCGGTGAGCAGCCGCACCATGTTCTGGGATTTCAGGTCCTCGATGGTGTTCGACCGGGGCAGCGGCTTGTGGCCGCGGGCCTCGGCGAGCAGCGAGACGTAGTAGCCGAGGCTCTGGTAGCGGTAGGTTTTGCACAGGTTGAACACCCGGGCGAAGCGGTCGCTGCCATAGGCCGGATCGGTCAGGTAGGCCCGCGCCGGCACGACGGTCACGCCGGGAACGTCGAGCGGCCAGTCGCGCGGGTTGTTGACCACGATCAGGATGCTCATGGCTCGCCCCCGCGCTGCCGCGGACCCGGCGGATAGATCACCAGCAGATTGGCGTCGTGGGTCACGATGCCCAGCAGCACGGCGCCTAGCACACGGTCGATGTTGATCCAGTATTCGTGCGACGGGCCGTAGGGATGGCGCGCATAGGGATCGACCACCAGCACTGTGCGCTTTTCCCGATCATAGCCCGCGATCACGACGAAGTGCCCGGCCGGCAAGCCGCGCACGTCGTCGGGTTCGTCGTTCGGCCCGTATTCCCGCGCGGCGCGGTACAGATAGGTGGAGCTCAAACCCGTGATGATGGGCAGATTCCGGCGCAGCAGGCCGCGAATCAGGGGGCGGGAGAGATCGGTCAGGCGCAGCCGCCCGCCCAGGCTCAGGAATTCCAGATAACCCTCGGTGACATGTTGCAGCCTGGCGTCTTTTTTCACCTCACGCTGCCGCTGCAGGCGCTCGGCGATGTCCACACCAGGCGCAAACCAGGTGGGGTCGAACACCGTCAGGTTGTAGGTATAAATGGTGGCCTGATAGCCATGGCGCAGCGCATCGCAGGCCAGGAAAATCGCGAAGGTGCCGCCGAACTCCATCTTGCGGGTGCGGGCGATTACCTCCGGAAGCCGTGCGTCCTCGCCCCAGTAGCGGTAGACGGCATGCAGGCAAGTGGGGCCGCAGGTGGTCTCGTCCGGCTGTGGCAGCATCTTGACCGGCAAGCGCAGCGTGATCGGATGCATGACAAAGCCTCGCCAAAAGGATACTTACCTCATCAGTATAGGATGTGATGGCGCCATGAACTGGAAACAGTCATCTGATGCAGGCGGGGAAAAGGGAATTCAGCGTTTCTGTGAAATCAACGAAACAGGGGGTGACTGCGCATACCGATCAAAGTCGCCAGAAGAAGACCCCCACATGGTTGCTCGCCTATCTGATATATTGGGTAGCCTATTGGGACGCCAGTCATGATTCTTATTGAACTCATACAAAATATCGCCTTATTGGTTGCTCTCGCAGCTGTTTTCCAGGTAACCGTATCACGCGCTGGGAAAAGTGCGTTGACTAACACGGTGCTTATTGGCTTCCTTTTTGGTGTCGTCGGGGTATTGGGCATGATGACTCCAATCCAATACGCACCCGGAATTATTTTTGACGGACGATCAATTATCTTGGCCGTGGCAGGACTCATCGGCGGCCCTCTGGTGGCACTCATCAGCGGATTAATCACCGGTGCCTATCGGTTTTGGCTAGGTGGAGCAGGGACTCTAGTTGGCATTGCTGTCATTACTGCATCCTCTGCGATTGGGGTCACGTTTCATTACATCAGAAAACGTTCCGGAGGCTATCTGGGTGCGCTTCCCCTGCTGGGGTTTGGGTTTCTGGTGCATATTGTCATGCTGGCAATATTCATGTTTTTGCCTGATAAGGTTGGCCTAACAGTCATCAAAGAGATGGGGGTGACGATTTTATTGTTCTACCCTTCTGCAACGATGCTGGTCTGTCTTCTGTTTCAGGATTATGAAGAGAAAGAAAGAGCCAGGGGCAATCTGGAGCATTTGGCTTATTACGACACATTGACGGGTTTGCCCAATAGTTCACTTTTGATGGAAAAGCTGAATCAATCCTTGTCCTCGTGTAAACAGAGCGGGCACGAAGGCGCACTAATACTTTTCAACCTGGATCGGTTCAAAACGCTGAATGATGCGCGCGGGCATTCCACCGGAGACATTCTGTTGCGCGCAGTGGGGGATCGCCTCTCAACTGCACTCGATACAAGAGATATCTTGGCCAGAATATCTGCTGATGAATTCGCTATTCTGGTACAACGCACTGAAGAAGGTTCTGAAACTATTGCCTCGCTTACCCAAGGTTTGGCTGATAAGGTTCACATTGCCCTCAAATTCCCTCTTCACGTTGGTTCAGATGAAATTTCAATCACCAGCAGCCTTGGAATTACCTTGTTTCCTCAGAACCCCGATGACACGGCAGGCGATGTGCTGCGTCGTGTGAATACTGCGATGCATCGTGCCAAACAGAATGGCGGCAATCAAAGCGTAGTCTTTGAGCAATCCATGACGGGTATGGCGGAGCAACGCTTCCAGATTGAGCGTGAACTGCGTAAGTCCATTACGGATGGGGAGTTAAGGTTGTATCTCCAATCCCAGGTGAATGCCTCGGGCATCGTCGTCGGGGCTGAAGCATTGGTGCGTTGGCAGCATCCCGAGCGTGGCCTGATCCCCCCTGTATCTTTTATTCCAATTGCTGAAGAAACCGATTTAATCGTAGATATTGGCGTTTGGGTGATGACAAAGGCATGTCAGATATTGGCGCTAGACGAGATGGTAGGTCGTCCGGTCAGGCTGTCGGTAAATGTTAGCCCAAGACATTTTCGCCAACCCGGATTTGTTGCCTGGATCAGGTGGATCCTTGCCGATACGGGCGCCGATCCCAGTCACCTCACTCTTGAAATCACAGAGGGGTTATTGATTGATAACATTAATGATGTCATCGCCAAGATGATTGAACTGACGTCTTTGGGTATTCACTTCTCGATTGATGATTTCGGTACGGGTTATTCCTCGCTGACCTACCTCAAGCGCCTTCCCATTCACGAACTAAAAATTGACAAAATATTTATTCAGGATGCACCAACCAATCCAGATGATGCAGCGTTGGTTGAATCCATCTTGGCAGTTGCTAAACATATGAAACTGGAAGTTGTGGCAGAAGGGGTAGAAACCCATGAACAAGCTGCTTTTCTCAAAGCCAGAGCGGAAGTGATTTATCAGGGATATTTGTTTTGCAAACCAGAACCCTATGATATTTGGTTAAAGCATTTATCCTGACATGAACCTTCTATAACACATAACACAGGTAGCATCATACCTAGCCTGACCGGGTTACTAAAGATCGAATGTTTGATTTGGGTTATTGCGTTACCTCTACCTACCATGTCCGAAAAGACCGCTGAGACTAACGAACTTTGCTTTGGTTGCGTGTACTTTCCGCCCAATCTTCCCCTGCGGATGTATGCCGATGAAGATTGGGCCCTGCTTCAGGGACGCTCATGTTCGTTTGAATGTCATCTCGGTGATGAGGGGTGTCAAGCATCACGCAAGACAAGTTGCAGCTTGGTTGTGACCTAACCTCTTCTAGCGTCTCAGCAACTCTTCCGAATGTACAAGGCCTGGGCTAGTCTAAATAAATACTACGTCTTGAAAACAAAAGGATATCTGTTATGTTTATGATCAATTACAAAGAACTCAGTTGGTGGTACTGGTTTGTTACGGCATGCTTGCTTACCGCTGGTGTTGCGGGATACGGGAATGGATTCTTGTGGGCCATCGGCCTTACTTTGTTTCAGATAGCTCACTTTGCCATACGCGAGCACAGCATCACAGCTTTTCCGGTCCAGGTCCGATTCTGGTATTTGGTACTTCTTCTTGTTGCGCTCCCGGAACCACTACAGATAGTTTACTGGGTTCCTACTGTAGGAACGTGGGCACAATTGATATTTGGGTATTGCACGATGGCGCGTTGTGTATCGCTCTTTCCATGGAATCGTAACGAGCCATTCTCACTCAGCTTGTTGAAGAGAACATTCTTTTCCCGACCGGTGCGCGGAAACATACTGCAAGGTCTTCCACCCAAAGAAACAGTGTAGGGGACGCAGCAGGGATCAGCGTCGGATTGGTATAGGCCACGCTAGTTGGCGCGAAGCGCCCAGGTTGTCCAATCTAAGGCGCCAGGAAAAATGTGTCCGTTTCCCGAAAGTCTGATTGGCTAGTTTAGAGCTGGACCGGACGATCATCACTCGTGAGCTCATCCGTCTGTTTTTGGTCGATGATTTGAGCCGGTCGGCCGCGACTGTCGATGCTGTACACCCCTGGACGAGCAGGCCCGCTAATCCCACTACATTACCGTGCAAATCCGGGGGTAAATCAATCCTCCAGCGCGCGCACTTTAACCGTCTTGCCCTTTACCTTGCCTGCCGACAATTTGCGAACGGCTACACTGGCGATGTTGCGCGCGACGGCAACATAGGTGGATAGCTCGGTCACCGTGATCTTGCCGACTTGCTCGCGCGTGAATCCCGCTTCGCCAGTAAGTGCGCCCAGCACGTCGCCGGGGCGGATCTTCTCCTTGCGCCCGCCGAGTATCTGGAGCGTCACCATCGGCGGCACCAGCGGTGAGTCATTGCCGCTTTGCAATTCACCCAGCTCATGCCACTCCGGTTCGCTGCCCATCATCTGTGCGATGGCGGCGACACGGCGCTGGTCGGCCGGGCTGCACAGGCTCAGCGCCCAGCCGTCCTGATCGGCGCGGCCGGTGCGGCCGATGCGATGGATGTGGATTTCCGGGTCGGGCGTGACATCGACATTGATGACCGCTTCGAGTTGCGCGATATCCAGGCCGCGCGCCGCCAGGTCGGTGGCCACCAGCACCGAGCAACTGCGATTGGCGAACTGGATCAGCACCTGATCGCGTTCGCGTTGTTCCAGATCGCCGTTCAAGGTCAGCGCATGAATGCCCTGCGCGTGCAGCACTTCCAGCAAGTCGCGGCATTGCTGCTTGGTGTTGCAGAAGGCCAGCGTGCTGACCGGGCGGTAGTGCTTGAGCAAGAGGCCAACGGCCTGCAAGCGCTCCTCGGGTTTCACCTCGTAGAAGCGCTGGCGTATCTTGCTGTCCTCATGCTGTTCCAGCAGCTTCACTTCCTGGGGCTTGCGCAAGAACTGGCGCGCCAGTCGCGCGATGCCGTCGGGATAGGTCGCGGAGAACAGCAGGGTCTGGCGCTCTGCCGGGCAGCGCGTCGCCACGTAGGCGATGTCGTCGTAAAAGCCCATGTCCAGCATGCGATCGGCTTCGTCGAGCACCAGGGTGTTGAGCGCATCCAGCGCAAGGCTGCCGCGCCCGAGGTGATCGATGATGCGGCCCGGCGTGCCGACGACGATGTGCGCGCCGTGCTCCAGGCTGTTTATCTGCGGGCGCATGGGCGTGCCGCCGCACAGGGCAACGATCTTGATGTTGTCTGCGAATCGCGCCAGGCGGCGAATCTCCTGCGTGACCTGATCGGCCAGCTCGCGCGTCGGGCACAGCACCATGGCTTGCACCGCAAAGCGGCGCGGGTTCAGCCTGGTGAGCAGGGCCAGCGCGAACGCAGCCGTCTTGCCGCTGCCGGTCTTCGCTTGCGCGATCAGGTCGTGCCCGGCGAGCGCAATCGGCAGGCCGGCCGCCTGGATGGGGGTCATGGTCAGGTATTCGAGCTGCTGCAATGTCGCCTGTACGCCGGGCGGCAGCGGCAGTTCGTTGAAAGAGCGGCCGGCAGCGCTTGCTGCGGACGGGGAGGAGGGTAGGGAAATATCGGTCATGCGCAATTATCCCCGCCTGCGGTGCGACGTGCTTGTAAAAATTTGTTTTGGTGGAGTTTTGGGTCTGTTGGGCTTCGTACCTCAGCCCAACCTACATTTTGCTTTCGCGATGGTCGAAGCGGTGGGTGATTCAGGACGCTTCTCAGGCCTTGAACGCCAGAAATTCCTCGAACATCGACTTCGCCCACTGAACATCTTCGCCCATCGGGTTCGGGTCATGGAATTGTTTGACGGACTGAGCGATGAGCCCGTCGCCGCGAAATTTGTAGCGGGAATCGATGCGGATCGCTTCCATCGGATCGATGCTGGAAAACACGTAACAAGCGCCGTCTGGAAGCAGCGGTTCCGGCGCAACTCCCTTGGCGCGGGCGGCGATCTCGCGGGCGGCGATACGGCCCAGTCGGTTGGCCATGTGGCCGCTCTTCGGATAATGGCCGAAGAGCGGCGATACTTTATCCATGAGGTCGCCGATCAAGAACACTTTATCGTCCTCCCTGGCATGCAGATGCACCGGATCCTGGTCGGCCCAGCCGGTAGGCTTGCCTTCGCTGTCCTTGGCGATGAGGCCGGCTTTCCACACCAGATCGCCGGCCTGCTGCGGCGCCATGAGGATGGCGTCGTCGAAGCGGATATCGTCGAAATCGGTGGAAATGGTCTTGTTGAAAGGATCGACGGATTTCACCCTGGCATTGGGCACATAGACGATCTGATCCTGGTACTGTTCGGCGAAAATCCGGCTGAAGCCCAAAAAGCTGGGATTGGGATCGAGGACGATGAGCTTGCCCTTGATCTTGCGGGACTTGAGCGACCAGCCGATCATGCACGCCCGTTCGTAGGGCGAGGGCGGGCAACGGTAAGGCATGGGCGGGATGGTCATGACGAGATCGCCGCCCTTGAAGTTTTCCAGCTTCTCCTTGAGCGCCGCAGGCTCCTTGCCCGGGATGTAGGCGCAGGGATAATTCCCCAGGGTGTGGTCGATGGCGCGGCGGTCGTTGCCGTACCAGGCTTCGTAGTCGTAGCGTATGCCCACGGCGAGGATCAGCCAGTCGTAATCCAGCGTGCCCTGCTCCGTGACGACCCGACGCCTGTCCCGGTCGATGGCCGATACTTCGGTCTGGATGAACGTGTAGCCGTAGGCGCGGGCGGCGGTGGCGTAATCATGGACGAGGAATCGGGTGTCCACGAGATTCACCAGCCACTTGTTGCTCAGGGGGCAGGACCAGAACACCGGGTTCTTTTCCAGCAGGACGACTTCCAGGTCGGGCGCCAAGTCGCGCAGGTGACGGGCAGCGCTCAACCCGCCCCAGCCGCCGCCGACGATGACCACCCGCCGGCCTTTGCCGGGCGGCAGCAGCTCGGCCGCCCGACCGACGAAGGGCGCAGCGCACAGGGCGGCGGATGCGGCAAGGAAAGTGCGGCGGCTAAAGGACATTTTTCTCTTTATCGAGAAGCACTTCTTCAGTCCACCAGTCTCTTGAGATCGTAGGTGCTCGCCTGCTCGCACTTCCCGCCCGATTTGCAGCCTTTCAGCACCCACAGGGAAATCAGCCCGGCAATTTCGTCGGCCCGGCTTTTTCGGGCCATCGCCATCGGCGTGCGCCCCCCTGACGAGACGATGTTGACGTCCGCACCCGCCTCGAGCAGAACTTTCGCGACCTCGATCCGGTTGGTGTAAGCCGCCATGTGCAGCGGGGTGTTGCCATCCATGTCCTTGGCGTTGACGTCGGCACCGGCCGCCAGCAGCGCTTTCACGGCGGTGACGTCGGGATTGGTCGCCGCCAGGTGCAGCGGCGTGCTGCCGAGACCGGTACGCGCGTCCCGCATGGCCGGATTTTCCTTGATGATTCTGGCAACCTCCGCGCCGCTGCCCATCCTCGCGGCATCGTGAATGATCTGGTCGTTTTGGCCGAGCACCTGCTGTGCATGCGCCGCGGAAGCCAATGCGGCGACGGACAGCATGACTATTAACAAACTTGCCCATAATTTGTTCATGGATTTCATTTCACCCTCTCCTTTATGTGGCCTGTTCAAGCCGCCACCTTCAACGTGAAATCGGCATGAATTTCGTCCCACGGCACAAACACTTTGCCGTCCTCGTTTTTCTCGATCAATCCCAGCGCCAACAGTTTCCTTGCATCGGAATGAACGTTACTGTAATTGCGCCCAAGGTTTTTGGCGAGCGCATAAATGGTCATGGGCCCACTAGCCTTGAGTGCCTCCAGCAAAGACCAGCGGGCAGCCGTCAGGTTGGCGAGCAACAGTGGCATGTCGGCAAAATATAGCGCCTCGCGCGGCACGACTTCCTGGCTTGTCTCTGCACGCTTCCATGCCTCCAGGACATCCGCACCCATCTCTTTCAGGGATCTCGTCCCGACTTCAAGCTTCTTCATCATTCACCTCCGCCAATTTTTTCACATCGCCGAGAAAATCTGTCACCAGTTGTTCCGGGCTAACAAACTTATAGGGATACTCTTCTTCCCCATAGTGGATATGATCGCCTTTGCCGGTTTCATTATCGTAACGCACAATGCAACGCCCCTCATTCCCGCAATAAAACCGGTATTTCAACCTGTGCGGACGATCTGCCGTGGGCTTTGGTAACAGCCAAAGCACCATCTCAACCACCACGCCGTTTGGATAAATTTTCTTGAGGTCGCGGATCAGCTTTGCCTTCATATATCGTATTGTAGCAATATATTGTTAATGCGCAATACAACGTTCAACCCCGCTCGCTAAGCAACGCGCCGCCCCGTATAATTGGCCGCATTCTGGCAACTCACCCATCTTCCACCTGTGACCTCGCAGCACTTTTTCATCGACGGACCGGCAGGCAGGCTGGAAGCGGCTGCCGCCATGCCCAGCGGCGAATGCCGCGGCATCGCCCTGGTCGCCCATCCCCATCCGCTGTATGGCGGCACCATGGACAACAAGGTGGTGGCCACCCTGGCCAAGACTTTCAGCCGCCTCGGGCTGGCCGCATTTCGCCTCAACTTCCGCGGTGTCGGGCAAAGCGACGGGGAGTTCGATCAGGGCATCGGCGAAACCGGGGACATGCTGGCGCTGGCCGGTCATGCCCGGCACGAGTTGGGCGAGCTGCCCATCATGCTGGCCGGCTTTTCCTTCGGCGGCTACGTCCAGACCCGGGTGCTGGAACGGGTTGAAGCGCAACGGCTGGTGCTGGTCGCCCCGGCGGTGAAACACTTCAAGATCGGCCCGGTGCCGGCCGATACGCTGGTGATCCACGGCGAACAGGACGAAGTCGTGCCGCTCGCCGACGTGCTCGACTGGGCGCGGCCACAGAACCTGCCGCTCACCGTGGTGCCGGGCGCGGGGCATTTTTTCCATGGCCAGCTTAACCTGCTGGCCAGAATAGTATCCGACACATGCTTCCGCCTCCTTTAATTGATATCATGAATTTTCACTTCCTCGTGTCGGCGTCCAGCGACAATCGCGGACGGTCGCACCTTCCTTCGGAAGGCACTGCTCCCTGCTCATGCCGCTGCTGAACATCCACAACCTGCGCAAGTCCTATGGCCCGCTCGAAGTGGTGGCCGGGATCGACCTCGCCGTGAAAAAGGGCGAGTGCTTCGGCCTGATCGGGCCGAATGGAGCCGGCAAGACCACCACCCTGCGCCTGGCGCTGGGGCTGACTTCACCGGATGGCGGCACGATTTCCATGCTCGGCCTGCCGGTTCCCGGCAAGGCGCGCGAGGCGAGGACGCGGGTGGGGGTGGTGCCGCAGATGGACAACCTCGATCCCGACTTCACGGTGCGTGAAAACCTGCTGGCCTATGGCCGCTATTTCGGCATGAAGGATGCCGAGACCGCCGAGCGCATCCCGGCCCTGCTCGAATTCGCCGGCCTCGAACACCGCGCCGACGCACGCATCGACACCCTCTCCGGCGGCATGAAGCGGCGCCTTACCCTGGCGCGGGCACTGGTCAACGACCCTGATCTGATCTTTCTGGACGAACCGACCACCGGCCTCGACCCCCAGGCGCGCCACATGATGTGGCAGGGCTTGCGGCGGCTGCTCAACCAAGGCAAGACCATCCTGCTCACCACCCATTTCATGGAAGAAGCGGAGCGCCTGTGCGACCGGATCGCGATCATGGATCATGGCAAGATCATCGCCACCGGCAGCCCGCATGAATTGATCGGAAACCACATTGAACCCCAGGTGGTGGAAGTCTATGGTGAAGGGGTGGCGGACTGGACGGCGGCACATGGCAGCACTTATTGCGACCGCGTCGAAAGGGTCGGCGAAACCGTGTTCTGCTATACCCGCAACAGCGAGGCGCTGGTGCAGCAATTGCGCAACCGGACCGACCTGCGCTATCTGAACCGCCCGGCCAGCCTGGAAGATGTGTTTCTCAAGCTGACCGGGCGCGACTTGCGCGATTAGCTGTGAAGAAGAAGGAGAAGAAATCATGAGAATTTTGCGGGAATTCAAGGAATTTGCGGTCAAGGGCAACGTGGTTGACCTCGCTATCGGCATCATCATCGGCGCGGCATTCGGCAAGATCGTCACGTCCTTCGTCAACGACATCCTGATGCCGCCGATCGGCAAGCTGCTGGGCGGTTTCGACTTCAGCAACCTGTTCATCAACCTTTCGGACAAATCGGTGACCACCTTGGCGGAGGCCAAGGCCGCGGGGATCGCGACGATCAATTACGGCCTGTTCCTCAACACCCTGATTGATTTCACCATCGTCGCCGCCGCCGTTTTCATCCTGGTGCGCCAGATCAACCGCCTCAAAGCAGAGGAACCCGCCGCTGCACCGGCGACCAAGGAGTGCCCTTATTGCCTCAACGCCATTCCGGTCAAGGCTACCCGTTGCGGCCACTGCACCTCGGAATTGAAATGAAGCGGCTGCCATGACCGGATTCTGGGCTCTGCCCACCCTGAGCCTGCGCTTCATCCCGGTATGGCGGCGCAATTTCCTGGTATGGCGCAAGCTCGCCATCCCCTCCATCCTCGGCAATCTGGCCGACCCGGCCTTTTACATGCTGGGCTTGGGCTACGGCTTGGGCGGCCTGCTGCCCGAAGTGGGCGGCGTGCCCTACATGACCTTCCTCGCAGCCGGCACGGTGTGCTACAGCACCATGAACAGCGCCACTTTCGAGGTGCTCTACTCGGGCTTCTCGCGCATGCACGTGCAGAAAACCTGGGAGGCCATCCTCAACACACCGCTGACCCTGGACGACGTGCTGCTCGCCGAACTGCTCTGGGCCACCAGCAAGAGCCTGCTCTCCGGCCTCGCGATCCTGGTCATCGTCTGGGCGCTGGGCCTGGCGGGTTTCGGCCAGACCCTGTGGCTGATCCCGCTGATCATCCTGATCGGCTTCTGCTTCGCCGGCATGGGGCTGGTAATGAACGCGCTTTCGCCCAACTACGATTTCTTCATGTACTACTTCACCCTGGTGATCACGCCGATGGTGCTGCTGTGCGGGGTGTTCTACCCGGTCGACCAGCTGCCGCCATGGCTACAGACGGTATCAGTCTGGCTGCCGCTGACCCATGCCATCGCACTGGCCCGCCCGCTGGTGCAAGGCGGTGCACCGCAGCAAGTGCTCGCTCACGTTCTGGCGCTGCTCGCCTATGGCGGCGTCGGCTTTTATATCGCGCTGGTGCTGACCCGGCGCAGACTACTGAAATGAAAAACCCTGAAACGCAAAGACGCGAAGGCGCAAAGAAAAGCAACATAAGAACTAATGGTTGCTCACCTTCCGGGTTACTGGCTGACGCTCAAATCTCAATGATTCCCTTCGCGTTCTTTGCGCCTTTGCGGTTCATCTGCTTTTTCTAGGATATTGCAATGGAAACCACCCAACATTTTTTCGCCCCCTGCCCGCGCGGCCTGGAAGCCCCATTGGCGGCCGAGCTGGAAAAGCTCGGCGCAGCCGCCATTGAACCCACCGACGGTGGCGTCGGCTTTGCCGGCGACCTGGCGCTATGCTATCGCGTCAACCTGTGGAGCCGTGTCGCCAGCCGCGTCCTGTGGCGACTGGCAGAGCAGTCCTACCGCAGCGAGGAAGACATCTACCGCGCCGCGCTGGCCCTGTCCTGGCCGAGCTATTTCAATGTTGAACAGACCTTCCGCGTCAAGGTCAGCGCGATTCGGTGCCCGCTGCGCAGCCTGGATTTCGTCACCCTGAAAATCAAGGACGCCGTCTGCGACAAGTTCCGCACCGCAGGCGGCGAACGGCCGAGCATCGACACCGCCGCGCCGGACATGCGGGTATACGCCTTCCTCACCGCAGACCGGGTGTCGCTTTACCTCGATACCTCGGGCGAGGCGCTGTTCAAGCGCGGCTACCGCAAGGAGCAGGGCGAAGCGCCGCTGCGCGAAAATCTGGCAGCGGGGATCTTGCATCTCGCCGGCTGGCAACCGGGGATGCCACTGCTCGACCCGATGTGCGGCAGCGGCACCTTCCTCATCGAGGCCGCCCAGATGGCGCTCAACATCGCGCCCGGCGCGGAACGCTGGTTCGCTTTCGAGCACATGAAAAATTTCGACCCTACGACATGGGATGCGATTTACCAGGAAGCCGCTGCGGCAGAACTGCCGAAAACACCATTACCTATCTACGGCAGCGACGTTTCCAGCACCGTGCTGATGGCGGCGCGCGCCAACCTGGCGGCCGCCGGACTGGAGGAAGTGGTGACCTTGAAGCAGATCAACATGCTCGACGTCACGCCGCCCGCGCCGACCGGCGTACTGGTCACCAACCCGCCCTACGCAGTGCGCATCGGCGAACAGGAAGAAATGGCGCAGCTTTACCCCAAGATCGGCGACCTGCTCAAGCAGAAATTCGGCGGCTGGCGCGCCTGCTTCCTCAGCGCGGACATGCGCCTTGCCAAACTGATCCGGCTTTCCGTGTCGCGCCGCATTCCGCTTTTCAACGGCGCACTGGATTGCCGCCTATTCGTGTACGACATGGTGGCCGGATCGAACCGCAAAATGAAAAAAGAGACCGGGCCGGATGGAGCCGAGCCGGTTTCCGTGCCACAATAGTCGAAGACTATTCAGAAAGGCACACCATGTTGACCCCACCTCCAAAACTGACCCCCGACCTCGTGGCGGAACTGAACTTCCTCGCCCACTTCGATCTCGACACCATGCAGGAAGGCATCAAGGTACACAAAGACGCCGAGCCCTCGGTGATCGCCGCAGTGCAGCGGCTGCATGACAAGAAACTGGTAACCCTGGCCGACGGCGGCTACCTCACCGCTCTCGGCCGCGAAGTGGCGGAAGCGCTCCAGGCGACGCTGACCATTCTCACCGCAAAATAGCCGATGACGCCGCAGATCAGTGAACTGATCGAGCGGATCAGGGGGCTCGAGGAAGAACTTGAACTAGAGCTCGCCAAAAAGCGGGACGAGCTGCGCTTCAGCCTGGAAAACCGCAAGGCTCTTTTCGAAAATGAAGTCCTGCTGAAGTACAAGCAGCTCAGGATCAGCCTGCTGCGCTACGTCCTGCATGCGAAACCGCGCCATATCCTCACCGCACCGATTATCTACTCAATGTTTTTCCCACTGCTGCTGCTGGATGCCTTCGTCTTTCTGTACCAGCTCATCTGTTTCCCGATTTACGGCATCTCCAAGGTCAGGCGTCGTGACTACCTGATCTTCGACCATCAGGACCTCGCCTACCTGAACATCCTCGAGAAGATCAACTGCGCCTATTGCTCCTACGCCAATGGCCTCATGTCCTACATCAAGGAAATCGTGGCGCGGACGGAGCAGTACTGGTGCCCGATCAAGCACGCCCGGCGAATACTGCAGGCCCATTCGCGCTACAGCCGCTTCACCGATTACGGCGATGGGGCCGCCTATCGCAACGAACTGAAAAACATCCGCTGCGATTTCGGCAGCAACGAAAAGGAAGAAAAAGGATGATCAAGCACATCGTCATGTGGCGGCTCAGGGAGGAAGCCGGCGACAAGGCTGCCAACGCGCTGGAGCTGAAGCGCCAGCTGGAAAGCCTCAACGGCCGAATCCCCGGCCTGCTCAAGCTGGAAGTCGGCATCGATTTCAGCAAGGAAGGCGAGTCCTCCGACGTGGTGCTGTACTCCGAATTCGAGAGCAATGCCGCACTGCAGGCCTACCAGGTGCATCCTGCGCACAACGAAGTCATCCCCTTTGTGAAAGCGGTCCGCGGCGAGCGCCGGGTGGTCGATTATGAAGCCTGAGTCCACCGATCAATCCAACCAAGGAACCCCAATGACCCCCCGCAATACTGGAAGAAAAATCGCCTTCGGCTTCGCCGTCGCCTCCTTCGTCAGCATGGTCGTGAGCCTGGCGATCCTCATCTACTTGCTGGCAACACGCGGCAGCGGCGATGTCGTCACTGCCAGCATGTTCGCCACCACCTTGTTCTTCCTCAGCTGCGGCATCGTGCTCTACCTGATGAGCAAGCCGCCACGCTACAAGCTGGAACCGTGGGACAGCGTTGACCCGTCCGAATAAATCCGTTCCCGCCATGGCCGCACTTTGGGTCCTGGTCTATTTCGCCACCCTGATCTGGTCGGGCACCCACCCCAAGGACGCCCTCACCTGGCTGCTCGAAGTCCTGCCGGCAATGATCGCCTTCGTGCTGCTGGCGGCCACGCGCCGCCGCTTCCCCTTAACGCCGCTGGCCTATTTCCTGATCCTGATTCACGGCCTGATCCTGATGGTCGGCGGGCATTACACCTATGCCGAAGTGCCCCTGCTCGACCCGCTCGGAGATTATTTTGGCTGGCAGCGCAACAATTACGACAAGCTCGGCCATCTCGCCCAGGGCTTCGTCCCGGCCATCGTGGCGCGGGAGATCCTGCTGCGCAACGCCGTGGTCGCATCGGGGAAATGGCTGTTCTTCATCGTCGTCTGCATCTGCCTGGCAATCAGTGCATTTTACGAATTGGTCGAGTGGTGGGTGGCGCTGGCGTCGGAGCAGGCAGCCGAAGCCTTCCTCGGTACCCAGGGCTACGTCTGGGACACCCAGTCGGACATGGCTTATGCGCTGCTCGGCACCATCGCCGCGCTGGCTTTACTGAGCAGGATGCACGACCGGCAAATCAGGAAACTATCCAAAGAAACATCTGAATGAAGCGCTGCAGCTGGATCAAACCTTCCGTGCGACAATCGTCGCAAACACCTTCTCGGTATTGTCCGGCGCGGAAAAGCTCTGGTAGTTTAATTCCAGCACTTTCCAGCCCGCGAAGAGGTACATGAGTTCATCCCGGCCAAACAGATAATAGTGGTCCGGCTGGAACATGCCGAGATAAGTCGTGCCTTCGATCAGGACGTTGATCACAGCGCATCCGCCGGGCTTCACGTGCCGCTGGATTTCCTCGAGCAGCTCCAGTGCCCGCGCCCGGTCGAAGAACATCAGCAGCCCGATCGCCGCGATGGAATCGAACGACCCGTCGATTGAGTAGTTTCCCAGATCGGCCTGAACCCCTTGCAGTGCCAGCTTCTCCTGTTCTGCAACCCGCTGGATATGCGCAACCGCAGTCGGACTGGCATCGACCGCCACCACGGAGGCGCCACGCCGCGCCGCCTCGACGCTCAAATTGCCCAGCCCGCAACCCAGATCCAGCACGCTGCCCGTCAAATGCGGCAGCACCGCCGCCTCGAACGGGTTGAGGGCAAAGCTCTGCTCGCTGACCTGTTTCTGGAACTGCTTGTCGAAAAAATCAACGGGATGGTTGGCGTCCATGCAGGCTCCTTCTTAATTGTTTTCTTTCATGGTCATGCCGGCCTCTTTCGCCTGCCGGTCGGCATGGTAGCTCGAGCGCACCATCGGCCCACAGGCGGCGTTGGAAAAACCCATTTCTTCAGCTGCGGCAGCGTAGCGATCGAACTGGGCCGGCTCGACGAATCGCATCACCGGCAGGTGGTGCCGGGTCGGCTGCAAATACTGGCCGATGGTCAGCATCTCCACGCCATGGGCGCGCAGGTCGCGCATCACTGCCAGAATTTCCTCATCGGTTTCACCTATCCCCACCATCAGGCCGGACTTGGTGGGGATGTGCGGGTAGCGCCGCCGGAATTCCTGCAGCAGCTTCAACGAGTGGACGTAGTCGGCGCCGGGGCGGGCCTGCTTGTAAAGACGCGGCACGGTTTCCAGGTTGTGGTTGAGGACGTCGGGCAGGTCAGCCGCCAGCGCATCCAGCGCGACGTCCAGCCGGCCGCGAAAATCCGGCACCAGGGTTTCGATGCGGGTGTGCGGAGACTGCTCGCGGGTGGCGCGAATGCAGGCGGCGAAGTGGCTGGCGCCGCCGTCGCGCAGGTCGTCGCGGTCGACGCTGGTGATCACCACGTAATTCAGGCCCATCACCGCAACCGAGTTGCCGATCTGCGCAGGCTCCTCAACTTCGGGCGGCAGCGGCGTGCCATGGGCGACGTCGCAGAACGGGCAACGGCGCGTGCACAGGTCGCCCAGGATCATGAAGGTAGCGGTGCCGTGGCTGAAGCATTCGCCGATGTTGGGGCAGGACGCTTCCTCGCACACGGTGTGCAGGTTGCGGCTGCGCAGGATCTGTTTGATCTCCTGGTATTTGGCCGAGGTCGGCGCCTGGGCTCGGATCCAGCTCGGCTTGCGCAGCGGCTCGGAAGGGATGATCTTGATCGGGATGCGCGCGGTTTTCGCAGCGCCTGTTTGTCTGTTTTCAGCCATTTTCATTCCTAAGCCGGCCAAGCCGGAACCCAAAAAATATTTACCGCAGAGGCGCGGAGGCGCAGAGGTTTCGCTGAGAAAGGCTGGGCTTTCCTGGTTTCCCCTTGCATTGTTTTTCTCAGCGCCTCTGCGCCTCCGCGGTTAAAGATCTTGTTTCAATTTCTCAATTAATTTTTTGCCGACAACCTCAAGATTATCGGTGATGCCGACATCGCGGCACTGCGTCACCGCCAGCCCTTCGTAACCGCAGGGGTTGATCGCCGCGTACGGGGACAGATACATGTCCACGTTCAGGCACAGTCCGTGGTAACAGCAGCCGTTCTTGATGCGCAGCCCAAGCGCGGCGATCTTGGCTTTGCCGACATAGACACCCGGCGCCTTGTCGCGCCGCTCGGCCCTGGTTTCATATCCCGCCAGCAGGTCGATCACCGCTTGCTCCAAGCGCCGCACCAGCTCCTTGACGCCGATATTGCGCCGCTTCAAATCCAGCAGCAGGTAGACGACGATCTGCCCCGGCCCATGGTAGGTGATCTGGCCGCCGCGGTCGATCTTCACGACCGGGATATCGGTGGCGCGCAGCAGGTGCTCCGGCTTGCCCGCCAAGCCCAGAGTATAGACCGGCGGATGCTCAAGCAGCCATAGTTCATCGGGCGTATCCGGCCCGCGTGTGGCGGTGAAATCCTGCATCGCTTGCCAGGTCGGCAGGTATTCGACCAGACCCAGATGCCTGGTGATGGGTAATGGGTGATGGGTAATGGGTGAAGCGCGCCTCGCCACCGGTTTGTTTTCCACCCATTCCTCATCACCCATCACCCTTCACCCCCTACAGCGCCATCGACACCATCGGGTGGCCGCTGATCTCGCGATACAGGTCGTCGAGCTGGACCTGAGAAACAGCGGTAATGGTGCAGGTCAGGGAAACGTACTTGCCGCTACTGCTTGCCTTCATTTCCACGCTCGCGGCGACGAAATCCGGCGCGTGGCGCAGCACGATTTCCAGCATGGCATCGGCGAAACCCTCTCTCGCTTCGCCCATGATCTTGATCGGGAAGGCGCAGGGGAATTCGAGCAGGGTGGTGCGTTCTTCGGTCATGCCGCCCCCTCATCAATCATCATGCCAATTTTGACTTTCTCGCGTCGATGGCTGGCGTCAATCGCGGTCGGTCGCATCCAGCCTGCGGCCGGAACCTGCTTCCTGCTCATGCCGCTGCCCTCATCACGGTGTTCTTGTAATCCTGGTAAAGGTGGTACATCTGGCGGAACAGCGGACCCGGCTTGCCATCCGCGACGGGCTTGCCGTCCAGGTGGGTGATCGCCAGGACTTCCTTGGTCGAGGAGGTGAGCCACAGCTCCTGCGCCGTCCTCACTTCATGCTCACTAATGCGTCGCACCTCGATTTTGAGGGATGCGGCGGCAGCGAGTTCCAGGATCACGTCGTAGGTGATGCCGGGCAGCATCAGGTTGTCTTTCGGCGGAGCCAGCAGGACATCGTCGCGCACCACGAAGATGTTGCTGGCGGCGCCCTCGGTCAGGAAGCCGTCGCGCAGCAGCAGGGTTTCGGCCGCACCCGCATCTACCGCCAACTGGCGCAGCAATACGTTGGGCAGCAGGGCTATCGCCTTGATGTCGCAGCGCAGCCAGCGGTTGTCCGCCGCGCTCACCACGGCAATGCCGCTTTCCACCAGTTCAGGCGTCGAGGTCACCAGCGGGTTGCTCATCATGAACACCGTCGGCGCCACGCCCGTCGGGAAGGCGTGGTCGCGCTTGGCCACGCCGCGGGTGATATGCAGGTAAACCGACTGGTCCTCGTCCTGGTTGCGCTCGACCAGTTCGCCGATCAGGCGCACCCATTCCTCCTCGCTCAGGGGGTTGCTCAGCCGGATGCCGTCCAGGCTGTGCTGCAGGCGCTTCAGATGCTCGGGCAGTCGGAACGGGCGGCGCGAGTAGACCGGGATCACCTCGTAGACGCCGTCGCCGAAGATGAAACCGCGATCGAGCACCGGCACGCGGGCCTCTTCGATCGGCATGAACCGGCCGTTGAGGTAGATCATTTGAACCACAGCTTCACGCCATCCCAGCCGCGCTTGAAGAAGTTCGCCCTGGCCACACCTTCCAGCGCCACCAGCGGGTATTCGGCATAGGGTTTGTCGTCCAGCGTCAAACGGATGGTGCCGACTTGCTGACCCGCCGGAAGTGGCGCCAGCAAGGGCTGCTTGCTGACCAGCGAGGCCTTGAGGCGTGCATATTGGCCCTTAGGCAGCGAGACGTAGAAATCCTGGGCAACGCCGGCCTTGAGGATGTTTTCGCTGCCTTTCCACACCGGCAGGGTGGCAACAACCTGGCCCTTCTGGTACAAATGGTGGGTGTCGAAATTCTGGAAACCGTAATTCAGCAGTTTCTGGCTCTCGCTGGCACGCATGCTTTCCGAAGTCGTGCCCAGCACTACTGAAAGCAGCCGCCTCGAATCGCGTTTGGCCGAGGCGATCAGGCAAAAGCCGGCGGATTCGGTATGTCCGGTTTTCATGCCGTCGACGGTGGGATCCTGCCACAGCAGGCGGTTGCGGTTGGCCTGGGTGATGTTGTTGTACTTGTATTCCTTCAGCGAATAGAGCGGATAGTATTCGGGGAAATCGCGAATGATCGCCCGTGCCAGCAGGCTTAAATCCCGGGCTGTGGTGTAGTGCTGCGGGTGAGGCAGGCCGGTGGAGTTCATGAAGTGGGTGTTTTTCATGCCCATACGCTGGGCTTCCAGATTCATGCGACGAGCAAACTCTTCTTCGCTGCCGGCGATCCCCTCAGCCAAGGTGATGCAGGCATCGTTGCCGGATTGCACGATCATGCCGCGAATCAGATCGTCCACGGCAACAGGCGTGTTCGGCTGAATGAACATGCGCGACCCCTCGGCGCGCCAGGCCCGCTCCGACACCGGCAACGCCTGGGTGCCTGTGATCACTCCCTGGCGCAGGGCGGCAAAAGTCAGGTAGGCCGTCATCAGCTTGGTGAGCGAAGCCGGCTCCACCCGTTCGTCCCCGCCCCGCTGCTGTAAGGTCTGGCCACTGGATAAGTCCACCAGAATGTAACTTCTGGCAGCGATGTCCGGCGCGGGAGGCGGAGAAATGGCGGGGGGCGCCGCAAACACCGGGAGCGCGGCAAACAACAAGGCTAGAGTGAGGAATTTTTTCATCATGAATAAACCGTTTGATAATTAGCGGGTGGTCAACACTGTTTTGATGTTGAGCGAATTTTTAATCTCGGCGGCAAGCTGGCTGGCTTCAGCCAGGGTCTGAAAAGGCCCGGCGCGCACCCGGAACAGCCCGCCTGACGTGTAGATTTGCAGCTTGTCGGCCAGATGGGCCAGCTCAACCTTGAGCCTGCCACGGAAATGCTCGGCTTTTTCCTGCGCGCCGAACGCACCGAGCTGGATATAGTGGCCGCTACTCGCAACCGATTCCACACGGGTTTTAGTCTGTAGTGGATCGGAATCCCCTAGTGGGGCAACCGGTTGCAAAGGCGCCTCCTGCACTGCGACAACGGATCCCTTGTCGGCCAGCGGAGCGGCGATCGGGGCTTCTGCCGGTTTTGCTGCGGCAGCGTAATTGGCTGGGTCGATCGCCTGCACCTTAACCCGGGTACTGCCGCCGGCGAGCACGCCCAGCTTGTAGGCCGCGGTATAAGACAAATCGATCAGGCGGTCGCTAAGGAACGGGCCGCGGTCATTGACCCGCACCACCACCGACTTGTTGTTCTTCAGGTTGGTGACGCGCGCATAGCTTGGAATGGCCAGGGTGGGATGCGCCGCGGTCATGCCGTACATGTCGTAGACCTCTCCGATCGAGGTTTTCTGGCCGTGGTAACGCCGGCCATACCACGAAGCCACACCGGTTTCCGTATAGGGCTTGAAGCGGGTGTCGGGCGTAAAGGTCTGGCCCAGAACGACGTAAGGCCGGTTGGCGAACTTGTGCAGCGGCTCGACTTTCGGTTCGGCATCGGGAATGGCGTCGAGATTGGCGGGCGGGTTGTCGCCAGGACCATCATTGAGGTAATAGCCGCCACCCTTTTTGGTCACCACGGCCGGTTTTCCCGGCTTGGCGACAACCGGTGCATCCTGCCGTGGCGCGACGCTGCCGCAGCCGGCCAGAAGGGCGAGGAGTGAAACAAGCAAAATCCAGCGGGACGATTTCATTATGACTGCACCAGTTTCCGGTGGGTTTGAATACTCATCAAAATACCAAATCCAACCAGCAGTGTCACCATGGAGGTCCCGCCGTAGCTGATCAGTGGCAGCGGCACGCCGACCACGGGCAGGATGCCGCTCACCATGCCGATGTTGACGAAGGCATAGGTGAAGAAAGTCAGCGTAATGCTGCCCGCCAGAAGGCGGCTGAACAGGGTCGGCGCCTTGGCGGCAATCACCAGGCCGCGGCCGATTACCAGGACGTACAACGCCAGCAGGATAAGGTTGCCGGCCATGCCGAATTCCTCGGCATAAACGGCAAAAATGAAGTCCGTAGTGCGCTCCGGCAGGAAATCGAGATGAGCCTGCGTTCCGTTGAACCAGCCCTTGCCGAAAATCCCGCCCGACCCTAATGCAATGCTCGACTGGATAATGTGATAACCCGTGCCGAGCGGGTCCTGAGAAGGATCGATCAGAGTCAAGATACGCTGGCGCTGATAGTCGTGCATCAGCGACCACAAAATCGGTGCGCTCGCCGCTCCCATTGCTACCAGCCCAAGTATAATGCGCCAACTCAGGCCGGCCAGAAACAGCACATAGAAGCCGGAGGCGGAGATCAACAAGGCCGTGCCGAGATCCGGCTGTTTCACGATCAGTCCTACCGGCACCACCAGCATCAGGACGGCGACGCCGAAATCCTTGAGGTTGAGGGTTTTTTCGCGCCGGTCCAGGTACCAGGCGAGCATCAGCGGCACGGCCAGTTTCATCATCTCCGAGGGCTGGATGCGGATACCGATATTCAGCCAGCGCCGGGCGCCGTGACTGACGTCTCCGAACAGCGCCACGCCAACCAGCAGCAGCAAGCCCAGGCCATAAACCGGCAGCGCCGCGCGCGCAATGTGCTGCGGCGACACATTGGCGACGACCCACATCGCCACCAGCGCCACCAGCATATTGAGCATCTGGCCGGTGGTCTTGCCAAGGTCCTGGCCGGTGGCGCTGTACAGCACGGTCAGGCCAATTAGCATCAGCATCAGCATAAAGCTCAACAGCAGGCTGTCGATATGCGCAGTCAGCCACAACCAGATACGCCGCAGGTCGATTTTAATCATGTTCCTCCTCTGGCGCCTCGACTGGCAGCGCTGACGGCGGCGCCTTGCCAAGCAGGAAATAGTCCAACACTATTCGGGCGATAGGCCCTGCGATCGAGCCGCCGTGACCGCCGTTTTCCACCAGGATCGCCATGGCAATTTTAGGATCGTCGGCCGGGGCGTAAGCGATGAATAGGGCGTGGTCGCGATTGCGCTCCGACACCCGGCTTTCCACATACTTCTCGGTCTGCTTGATGGCGATCACCTGGGCCGTGCCGGTCTTGCCGGCAGTCAGGTAGGGAGCGCCCGCGCCGACGCGCGCCGCCGTACCGCCCGGCTGGGTGACGGCAATCATCGCTTTCTTCAACAGTTCCAGGTTCTCAGGCTTCAAGGCCAGGGTGGCAACAGGCTTGGCAGCAGGCACCGTCCGTACTTGGTTGGTGCCGGCATCGAGAATCGAGCGCACCAGGTGCGGACGGATAACGGTGCCGTTATTGGCCAATACCGCCGTGGCAAAGGCCAGTTGCAGGGGGGTGGCCAGGTTATAGCCCTGGCCAATGCCGACGCTGATGGTGTCGCCAGAGTACCATTTCTGCTTGTAGCGCTTCATCTTCCACTCGCGCGAGGGTAGCAGGCCGGTGGTTTCACCCTCGATGTCGATGCCGGTCTTCTTTCCGAAGCCGAACTGACCGATGAAGTTGAAGATGTTGTCTGGCCCCAGATCGTTGGCCAGGCCATAGTAGTAAGTGTCACAGGAAATTACGATGGATTTGTGTAAATCCACCGAGCCGTGCCCGCCCACCTTCCAGTCCCTATAACGATGGGCGTTGCCGGGCAGAGTAAAAAAACCCGGGTCGGAGATGGAGTATGAAGGCGTGCGTTTGCCCAGTTCCAGCCCAGCCAGCGCCATGAACGGCTTGAAGGTCGAACCCGGCGGGTACTGCCCACGCAAGGCGCGGTTGTTGAGCGGCTTGTCGAGGGAGTTGTTGAGGGCATCCCAGTTAACCGGATCGATACCATCGATAAACAGGTTGGGGTCGAACCCGGGCTTGCTGATAAAGGCCAGCACCTCGCCGCTCTTCGGGTCGATTGCCACCAGTGCGCCGCGGTACTGTGCGAACGCCTTCTCAGCCACTTCCTGCAAGCGGCTATCGAGCGTGAGGGTCAAGTCGCTCCCTGAAACCGGCGCGCGCCGGCTCAAAGTGCGAATCGCGCGACCGCCGGCGTCGGTTTCCACCTGCTCGAAGCCGGTGACGCCATGCAACTGCTTTTCGTAACTCTGCTCGATGCCGAGCTTGCCGATGTGGTCGCTACCGCGATAATTCGCCATATCTTCCGAGGCTTCCAGCCGATCGAGGTCGGCTTCGTTGATGCGCCCGATATGTCCAATGGCGTGGGAAGCCAGCTCCCCCTTGGGGTAATGGCGGAACAGCCGTGCCTTGATGTCCACGCCGGGAAAGCGGAAGCGGTTGGCAGTAAAGCGGGCAACCTCGATATCGTTCAGACGGGCGCGAATCGGCAGACTCTCAAAATTGCGGCTTTCCTCAATCAGCTTCCTGAAGCGCTTGCGATCGCGCGGCTGGATGTCGACCAGCATTGCCAGCCCGTTGATCGTCGCCTCCAGATCCTTGATTTTGCTCGGCGTGATCTCCAGGGTGTAGGCAGAATAATTATGCGCCAGAACGATGCCGTTGCGGTCGAGGATCAAGCCGCGATTGGGAGCGACGGGAACGATGGAAATACGGTTATTTTCAGCCAGGGTGTGGAAATATTCATGCTGCACCACCTGCAGGAAAAAGAAGCGCGCCACCAGCAGCGTAAACAACAGTACGGCGCCAGCCGCAGCAACGCCAAGCCGCCACCTGAAATAATACAGCTCCCTCTGATGGTTTCTGAGCTCGGTCGGGCGTTTCACTTGTGACCTGCGGAATACACCGAATCAGCACCCGGTTTGCCGCGCTGAGGAAGCAGAAATAGCAGGCTCAAAGCCGGCCACAGCATCGCACCGGTGAGGCCGGGAAGAAAATAACCGGCGCCGGGGAAAACGGCGCCGCCGAACAGCCGAATGATCAACATCGTGGCCTGCAACAGCAGCAGCAGCAGCAGCACGTGAGACGCCTGCTGCCACAGGGTGAAGCGCTGAATACGCCGATGCAGCATGATCGCAACATAGACGCCAAGGATGTAAGCAAAAGCATGCTGCCCCAAAATCACGCCATCACCGACATCCATCAGCAGTCCGGCGATCCAGGCCGCGGCAAACCCCAATTTTCGCGGTTCACGGATAGCCCAGAACAGGAGGGCCAGGGCGACAAAATCCGGACGAAACAACAGTGCCAGCCCATACCAGGGCAACAGATTGAGCAGTAACCCGCTCAGCAGCGTAAGCAAGATAAATTTTCTGCTGGCGGGTTTGAGCAGCTCCGGCGCTCCGGGGTAATGCATATCGTTAGCCCCTCTTCTTTTTCAAAACCGGCCCCTTGCCATCGCTTGTTCCCACAGCAGCGGGGTTGGCGGGCCCAGGCTTCTGAAACCGCCGCACTTCGCCGATCAGAATTAAAAGCTGCTTGTGGCGGTTCACGCCTGCGCTCGGCATGCACGTAATCTTGGCGAAAGACGCATTGCGCTCGATTTTCGATACCACCGCCACCGGCAACCCGGCAGGATAAACACCATCGATACCGGAGGTAACCAGGATGTCGCCGTTCTGGATATCTGCATTGGCCGCCATGAAAGGCAGCTCCAGCGCACCATCCTGGCCATGGCCGAAAGCGATGGCACGAGCGCCATTGCGAACGATTTCAACAGGAATTGCCTGGTCCTTGTCGGTGAGCGGGGTGATTTCGCTGCTGAATGGATAGACCTGGGTGACCTGGCCGATCACGCCAATATCGTCGAGTGCCGGCTGGCCAGCCTGGACTTTATGGTTCGAGCCTTTGTCCACGGTAATTTTCTGGGAAAACGGATCGCGTCCGGCATAGATGATTTCAGCCACCACCACGCTTTCACCGCGCTGCTGCTGAACACCGAGGATTTTTCGGAGATGAACATTTTCCGCTTGCATCGCTTGCATACGCTGCAACTGTGCCGCCTGCACCAACTGCCGCTGCCGGTGCATGGCATTCTCGTTTTGCAGGCGCGCCTGAGTAACGAAAAAGTTGCCGGTCCGGTCGAGAAGTTCAGCGGGGGTCATGGCCAGACGCTGCAGAGGAGCAACCGCAACCGAAATCAATTGGCGCAGGGAATCCAGTGCGTTCAAACGAGCATCCAACACCATGAGCACCAGGGAAATCAAGGCGAAAAAGACGAAACGCGTCAGTGGGCTGGGCCCGTGCTTGAAAAAGGGCGGCGCCTGGTGATCCATTCAGCCTGTAGGGTGGGCACGTTTTTGTGCCCACGCGGCCAAAGAAGTTATTTCCGCGTGGGCACAAAAACGTGCCCACCCTACATGCTTAATCATTCGTGAAGACGCCACCCAACTTGTCCATTTCCTCGAGCGCCCGGCCGCTGCCGCGCACCACGCAGGTGAGCGGGTCTTCGGCGACGATCACCGGCAGCCCGGTCTCTTCCATCAACAGACGATCCAGGTCGCGCAGGAGCGCGCCGCCGCCGGTCAGAACCATGCCCTTTTCGGCGATGTCCGCGCCCAGCTCCGGCGGGGTTTGCTCCAGAGCCGACTTGACCGCACTGACGATGCTGTTGAGCGGGTCGGTCAGGGCTTCGAGGATTTCGTTGCTGGAAATAGTGAAGCTGCGCGGGATGCCTTCGGCAAGATTGCGCCCTTTTACTTCCATTTCGCGCACTTCGCTGCCGGGGAAGGCGGAGCCGATCTCTTTCTTGATTTTCTCGGCCGTGGCTTCGCCGATCAGCATGCCGTAGTTGCGGCGGATGTAGTTGATGATGGCTTCGTCGAACTTGTCGCCACCGACCCGTATCGATGTGGCATAGACGATGCCGCCGAGAGAGATCACGCCGACCTCGGTGGTACCGCCGCCGATATCCACCACCATCGAGCCGGTCGCCTCCGCCACGGGCAGATCGGCGCCGATCGCCGCCGCCATCGGCTCCTCGATCAGGTATACCTGACGCGCGCCCGCGCCGATCGCGGATTCGCGGATGGCGCGCCGCTCCACCTGAGTCGACCCGCAGGGCACGCAGATGATGATGCGCGGGCTGGGAGAGAGCATGCGCGAATCATGGATTTTCTTGATGAAGTACTTGAGCATCTGCTCGGTGATGGTGAAGTCGGCAATCACGCCGTCTTTCATCGGGCGGATCGCGGTGATGTTGCCCGGCGTGCGGCCCAGCATCTGCTTCGCCTCCATGCCCACCGCCTGGATGGTTTTTTTCGAAGAAGGCCCGCCTTCCTGGCGAATCGCCACCACCGAGGGCTCGTCCAGCACGATACCTTTGCCACGCACGAAAATCAGGGTGTTGGCGGTACCCAGATCGATGGCCAGGTCGTTGGAAAAATATCCGCGTAAGAATCCAAACATCATTGCTTAATTCCAGTGAATGAGGTGCGTCGGTTAAATGAAACATGATACCATTTTATGCGTAACGCTTTGAAGTTCTCCGGGTGAATTTTATGTCATTGAATCTGGCCGATGTAAAGCGCATTGCCCATCTTGCCCGCATTGCGGTGGAAGAGGACGAAATGCCGGGCTATTTGCAGCAACTCTCCAACATCCTCAGCCTGGTCGAGGAAATGCAGGCCGTCGATACTACCGGCGTCGAGCCGATGGCGCACGCCCAGGACGTGGTGCTCCGCCTGCGCAGCGACGTTGCCACGGAAACCGACCGCCGCGCCGCCTACCAGGCCGTCGCGCCGCAAGTCGAAGCCGGCCTCTATCTGGTCCCCAAAGTCATTGAGTGATGGGTGACGGGGAATGAGTGATGAGGGGCGTTCCCCATCACCCATTCCCCTACCCGTTACTGGAATTAAAGAAAATGATCAACACATCGCTAAAAGAACTCTCGGCCCAGTTGGCCGCAAAGAAGATCTCCAGCGTCGAACTGACGCAGACTTTCCTCGATCGCATCAGGGAGCTAAACCCCAAACTCAACGCCTTCATCACTATAGACGAAAACAAAAGTCTGGCGCAGGCCAAGGCCGCTGATGCATTGATCGCATCCGGCAAGGCCGGGCCGCTCACCGGCATTCCGGTGGCGCAGAAGGACATTTTCTGCGCCGAGGGCTGGCTCTCCACCTGCGGCTCGAAGATGCTGCACAATTTCGTCTCCCCTTATGACGCCCATGTGATCGAACAATTCAATCACGCCGGCGCGGTCAACCTGGGCAAGACCAACATGGACGAATTCGCCATGGGCTCGTCCAACGAAACCTCGTATTACGGCAAGGTGAAGAACCCTTGGGACCTCGACGCCGTCCCCGGCGGCAGCTCGGGCGGATCGGCTGCGGCAGTCGCTGCGCGGCTGTGCCCGGCCGCCACCGGCACCGACACCGGCGGCTCGATCCGCCAGCCCGCGGCGCTCACCGGCATCACCGGCATCAAGCCGACCTATGGCGTGGTGTCGCGCTACGGCATGATCGCCTTCGCCTCCTCGCTCGACCAGGGCGGGCCGATGGCGAAGAGCGCCGAGGATTGCGCGCTGCTGCTCAACGTGATGGCCGGCTTCGACGCGCGCGACTCGACCAGCCTGGAGCGGGAAAAAGAGGATTACGGCCGCGACCTGGAGCAGCCGCTCAAGGGGCTGCGCATCGGCCTGCCCAAGGAATACTTCGCCGCAGGGCTTGCCGCCGACGTGGCGCAAGCCATCGAAGCCGCCCTGGCGGAATACCGGAAGCTGGGTGCGCAAACCGTTGAGGTATCGCTTCCCAACAGCAAGCTGGCGGTGCCGGTGTATTATGTCCTCGCCCCCGCGGAAGCCTCCTCCAACCTCGCCCGCTTCGACGGCGTGCGCTACGGCTACCGCGCCCCGGAATACAGCGACCTGATGGATATGTACCAGAAGACCCGCTCCCAAGGCTTCGGTGCGGAAGTGAAACGGCGCATCATGATCGGCACCTATGTGCTGTCCGCCGGCTATTACGACGCCTATTACCTGAAAGCACAGAAGCTGCGCCGCCTGATCGCGCAGGACTTCACCAACGCCTTCGCACAGTGCGACATGATCATGGGACCCACCGCGCCGACCACCGCGTTCAACCTGGGCGAGAAAAGCGACGACCCGGTTTCGATGTACCTCTCCGACATCTACACCATCGCCGTCAACCTCGCCGGCCTGCCGGGCATGTCCGTGCCCGCCGGCTTCGGCGCCAACGGCAGGCCGGTCGGTTTGCAGATCATCGGCAACTATTTCAGCGAAGCGAAAATGCTCAACGTCGCGCACCAGTATCAGCTGGCGACCGACTGGCATTTGCGGATGCCGCAGGGGATTTGATGCTTTAAATTGAACCGCAGAGGCGCGGAGGCGCAGAGAAAAATCAAGAACATCTCAGCGCCTCCGCGCCTCTGCGGTAAAGAAGGGGTAACAACCATGCAGTGGGAAATCGTCATCGGGCTGGAAACGCATGCCCAGCTCAACACCCAATCAAAGATCTTCTCCGGTGCGGCCACCGCCTATGGTGCTGCGCCCAACACCCAGGCCTGTGCAGTGGACATCGCCCTGCCCGGCGTGCTGCCGGTGTTCAACCGTGCGGCGGCGGAAAAAGCGGTCAAGTTCGGCCTGTCCATCGGTGCACGGATCAATCGCAGGTCGGTGTTTGAACGCAAGAACTACTTCTACCCGGATTTGCCCAAAGGCTACCAGACCACCCAGCTTGAACTGCCCATTGTGGCCGAAGGAGGAACGCTGCAGATTCAGGTGGGCCCTTCGACAGGCTCGGGACAGGCCGCTTCGACGGGCTCAGGACAGGCTTACGAGAAAACCATACGCATCACCCGCGCCCACCTCGAGGAGGATGCCGGCAAATCGCTGCATGAGGACTTCCACGGCATGACCGGCATCGACCTCAATCGCGCCGGAACGCCGCTGATCGAGATCGTCACCGAGCCCGACCTGCGCAGCAGCGCCGAGGCGGTGGCTTATGCCAAGAAGCTGCATTCCCTGGTGCGCTGGATCGGCATTTGCGACGGCAACATGCAGGAAGGCTCGTTCCGCTGCGACGCCAACGTTTCGGTGCGGCCCATGGGAGTGGAAACGCTCGGCACCCGTTGCGAAATCAAGAACCTCAACTCCTTCAAGTTCATGGAAAAAGCCATCGACTATGAAGTTCGCCGGCAAATTGAGATTCTCGAGGACGGTGGCCGCATCGTCCAGGAAACCCGCCTCTACGACTCCGACCGGGACGAGACTCGCTCGATGCGCTCCAAGGAAGAGGCCAACGACTATCGCTACTTCCCCGACCCCGACCTGCTGCCGCTGGTGGTGGACGAGGCTTTCATCGACCAGGCCCGCGCCACCCTGCCGGAGCTGCCGCAGGCGATGCGCGAGCGCTTCATGAGCGAATTTGGGCTGCCCGCTTACGATGCCGGAATCCTGACCACATCGCGTGAACTGGCCGCTTATTTCGAGGATACGGTTAACGCCCTGGGTGGTGAAGCCAAGCTCAGCACCAACTGGATCATGGGCGACCTGTCCGCCCAGCTCAACAAAGAGGGGCTTGAGATCACAAATTCCCCAATCGCCGCCGGCCAACTCGCCGGACTGCTGAAGCGCATTGTGGACGGCACCATCTCGGGCAAGATCGCCAAGGAAGTGTTCGCCGCGATGTGGGCGGGCGAGGGCGATGCCGACGCCATCATCGAGGCCAAGGGTTTGAAGCAGGTTTCCGACAGCGGTGCGATCGAGAAGATCGTGGACGAGATCATCGCCGCCAACCCGGCACAGGTGGCCGAATACCGCAGCGGCAAGGAGAAGGTGTTCGGCTTCTTCGTCGGCCTGGCGATGAGGGCCTCAAAGGGAAAAGCCAACCCGGCGCAGCTCAACGAGATATTAAAGAAAAAGCTCGCCGGCTAAGGGCGCAGGTAAAAACGGCGATTAACCACGAATAGTTTAGAGACAATCATCGTGTCGCCAAACAGGTGAATCAGGTGTCCATGATAACTCCTGATTGTTCGTGAACATTCGTGTTTCATTCGTGTAAATTCGTGGTTAAAGCTTTTTCTGAGTTTATCCCTGTTCGGCGCAGCCCACGCAGCGATCCTTCCCCGCCAGCTTGGCTTGATACATGCGCTGATCCGCTATTTCCACCAGTTGCCTCCAATCCGTTGCGCGGTCCGCCAGATGTTCGGCGATGCCGAAGCTCGCGGTCAGCCGGCCGCCTTCTGGCCGCGACCCCAGTCCCCGCTCGCGCAGGCGGGCGACCGCCTTGGTCGCGGTTGCGCAATCGGCGTCGGGAAGGATGATGGCGAATTCCTCTCCGCCCCAGCGCAACAGGACATCGCCGGCGCGCAGGTTGGACCGGAGCGCCTCAGCTGCTGCATTCAGGGCACTGTCACCTGCGTCATGACCAAAACCATCGTTGATTGCCTTGAAATTGTCCAGATCGGCAAAAACAACCGACAAGGGCGCACCGCTCCGGGCCGCGATGTGAAACTGGATATCCATCAGCTCCTCCCCGCTGGCACGGGAAAAACAGCCGGTAAGCCCGTCATGACTCGCCTGCCCGACCAGCGATATCATGAAACTCAACTGGCTCATGCCGGCCAGGGCCGCCACCGCGGTGATCAGAAACAGCAGCCAGAATGCGCCCAGATGCGAACTCCAGCTCAGCATGCCCAGCTGCATGAGGGCGACCAGCGCCTCCGCCAAAAGCACCGGAAGCGCGAAAAGGGTGCTTTCCAATGCGGTGAGGGGAAATACGCTTAAACCCGCCACCATGACGAAGGGCAAGAAGGCGTAGCCGGCGGCGATGGCGGCCGCCGGCCCCACCAATTGAAAATGGGAAAGCAGGGGATGGGAGTAGATAAAAAACAGCGTCGGGATGCCGAACAACATCGCCAGCGCGCGGTAGGCATCGGCCATTTTGGTCGATTTTCCATAGGACAACGCCAGCAGGCCGAAAGCCAGGCTGGTGACGATCCGGCCGGCGGCCAGCATGATCGAGACGGGGTAGGTGAACACCAGCGCATCCACGACTATCCACAGCGGCGTGAGCAGGGCAAACAGCGCCGCCACTATGCGCACCCGGGAAATGATCATTTCTGCGCGCCGACGGGCCAGCAAGGGCGCATGGCCGGCGGGTAAAAGCAGGCTGCGTAATTCTTCCCGGGGAAAAGCACCGAGAAGGCGCCCCGCCGTCATTTGAAAAAATATCTCTAACTTTTGCATGTCAGGTTTTCTCCTTCATGTCCCTGCAACCCGGGACGCATATCCAACGCACCTGGCACGCAGGTACGTGCATAATTAAATCCACAGCTCCTCCAATATGTTTTTTTGACGGAGTGCGGTGCATCAGCGGCTTTAGTTACGGCCGTTGCGCTTAACACCGATAAAGCCGGCGTTAGCCTCCACTGAAACTTCGTTTTCAGGCCACTACCTCGAAATGCCTCACCAATACCCGTAATTCCTCGGCGGTTTTGGCCAGTTCTTCCGTGGCCTTCCACGCTTGCTGGGCGGCGGTGGCATTGCTCTCGATCAACCCTGAAATCTGCTCCATGTTCCTGGCCACCTCTTCGGTTGCCGCCGACTGCTGTTTGGCCGCGCTGGCGATGTGCTGGGACATGTCGGTGACCTTTTCGCTGGTGGCGGTGATCTGCCCCAGGCTCGCCCCGCTTTCCTTCATCAGGCCGATGCCTTCCTCCACCTCCCTGACCGCCTGATCCATCGTGGTTACTACCACTTGGGTGGCGCCCTGGATGTCGCTGACGGTCTTGGTGATATCGGTGGTGCTGTTGGCAGTGCGCTCGGCGAGCTTGCGCACCTCGTCGGCCACCACCGCGAAGCCGCACCCTTGTTCCCCGGCGCGGGCAGCCTCGATGGCGGCGTTGAGCGCCAGCAGGTTGGTCTGATCGGCGATTTCCTTGATGGTCAGGGTAATATCGCCGATGCGCTGGATCGCCTGACTGAGTTCGGCGATGGTGCCGCTGGATGCCTGGACGGCCGTGACCACCCGGCGGGTCGCGTCCAGGCTTTTCGCCATCTGGCCGGCGCTGTTCGCGACGATGGATTGCGAGGCGACTGCGGCGCGGGAGGTCTCGCCCGCGCTCTCGGCCACCTCCGTCACCGATTGGCTGACCTCTTCCATCGCCGCCGCCACTTCCTGGACGCGGTCGTGCTGATGGTCGGAATGCTCCACCACTTCTGACATTTGGGTATTGAGATGGTCGCAGCGCCGCTCGATCTCGGTGGAAGCCACCGTGATTTCGTCCAGCATCACCTTGAGATGGACCTGCATGGCCGCCATGGCGCACTGCAGTTGGCCGATTTCGTTGTGGCCGCTGATGTCGATCTCGTTGCGCAGGTCGCCTTGGGCGATGCGGTCGAAGATTTCATTGGCTTGCCGCAGCGGGTGAATGATGGCGCGGACCAGGAGCATGGCAGCGATGGCGGCCAGCAGCAAGCCGATGATCGTCCCTCCCACGGCCAAGTTGCGGATGGTTTCGTAACGCGCCAAGGCTTGCTCGTACTCCGCCTTGGCCGTGGCCAGGGTCTGTTTCAGCAGCTCCTCGGCTTCGGTATTGGCGGCTGTGTAAAGCGGGTTGATCTTCTTGTGCAGGATTTCGTTGGCCTGGTTGAAGTTCCCGGCCAGAATCGCCTCGCGCGCGGCCGCCAACCCTTCGGTCACGTATTGTCCGCGGGCAGCGGCATATTTGTCGGCAAGCGCCCGCTCTTCCGGGGTCAGGTCCCGCTTGGTGTAATCCTGCCAGACTGCCGTGATCTCGTCGCGGTTCTTGACCATCGTGTCGGTATGGAGGCCGACCGGATGATCGTGCATCTTGGCAGAGGCATTTTCCGGGTTGTGCTGCAATGCCAGCATGATCTGGCTGCGATTCTCGTTCATCAGCAGCATGATCCGGTTGACCATGTTGGAAGGTTCCAGTCTATCCCGGTAAGTAGTCTCCAGCGCCTTGTTGGACATGACGATGCCGAAAAGGCCGATGCCGCCGCCGCCCAGCATCATCGCCGCCATGAAGGCCATGATCATCGCCAGGCGCGCACGGATCGACAGGTTTTTCCAGAATCCGCTGCGCGGAATCGGCGCCCTGGTCTGATTGAGTTGCTTGTAAAGCATCTCGGCTGCGTTGATCTGCTCGCGGGCCGGCTCGGTGCGGACAGACATGTAGCCGGTGATCTGGTTATGCTTCCGGACCGGCACGACGAAGGCGTCCACCCAGTAATGATCGCCGTTTTTGCAGCGGTTCTTGACGACACCGCGCCAGGGCTGCCCTTTCTTGACCGTTTCCCACAAATCGGCGAAAGCCTGCGGCGGCATGTCCGGGTGGCGCACGATATTGTGGTTTTTGCCGATCAGCTCTTCCCGGCTGAAGCCACTGAGTTCGACGAAGGCGTCGTTGGCGTAGGTGACGGCGCCCTTGAGATCGGTTTTGGAAACAATCAGCTTGCCCTTGGGAAAGGGTTTTTCTGCTTGCGTGACGGGGAGGTTTACTTTCATGGTTATTCCCTCATAAGTAGCATGAAAATGGACCGCCACCGCGATGGACGCTTGCGGCTTGAGCATTCTTAGTATTGCAGTGGAGTAATACGGGATCGGAAACCGGCCGAGATTGCTTCGAGAGATCGAAGCTCGGATAGGATGGAATTCTGCGTACGGTGTCGACGGCTATTGTCATCGCTTTGCTTGCGAAATTGCGGCAAAAAATCGGCAAGGCGTCCCGAGGATCGCCTTACCGGCCTGCCTGGCAATTCCGCAATCATGAAGCTGCCGCTTTTTAGATTGGAACTTTGTGCCCCCGCCTTTCGGTCAGGTTGACCTTTATCAGGACCTTCAGGTTTGACATCTTATATAACATAACCATTATGTCAACAGAATAGCGCGGTTTATTTACCCGAATAGCGCTTATTTCCTGGCGCTATCCTCGACCTGGCGCAGTTCACGAAAACGCTTCTTGTCGTCCTCGAACCTGGCGCGAATCGCGTCCATTTCCGCGCGCTTCTGTTGGATCATTTCCTGCAGGCGCCGCAGCTCTTTTCCCTTTTCCTCAAGCTCCTGCTGCAAATCAGGCGGCAACGGCCTCTTCTTTGCAACCAGGTCTTCCGCCCGTTTCCGTGCTTGATCAAGGCGCGGCTGGACCTGCTTGGCACGCAATTCCATGCTCTGGAGCTGGAGCTCGCCCTGTTGCAGGTTGCGGTCGCGTACCAGGTCGACTTCCTTCTCCGTGGTATAGGTATTGAGCAGCGCCTTGTCGCGGCGTTTCTGTTCCAGCGCCTTCTTTTCTTCCTCTTTTTGCTGCGCCAGTTCCTCTTCCTTGGCCTTGCGCTGCTCCGGCGTCAGGGCGGCGTCGGTTTTCTTGACCACCACGCCTCTCTGATTAAGCTCGGCGTTGCCCTGTTGGGCATACTGGGGCGGGACGGTATTGCCATAATGGGTTTTCCCATGCTCGTCCACCCAGGAATACAGTTTCCCCGCTATAGCCGGAAAGCTGGCGAGCAGAATCAGCAACAATGAGAAGCGAATGCGCATAGTGACTCCTTTAGGAAACGCCATATTGATTTTTGTATTCTAAAACCGCTTGCAGATTCTGCGCCATCTCCGGTTTCTGCCGCAAATAGCCGATCATGTCGTCCAGCGTGGCGATACTCACCACCGGGATGCCGTAGCCCTGCGTCACCTCCTGGGTCGCGGACAACTCGCCCGTGCCGCGCTCCTGCCGGTCGAGCGCGATCATCACGCCGCAGGGTTCGGCCCCGTTTGCCTTGATCAGTGTCACCGATTCGCGTACCGAGGTGCCGGCCGAAATCACATCGTCCACGATCAGCACCCGCCCTGCCAGCGGTGCGCCGACGATGGCGCCGCCCTCGCCGTGGTCCTTGGCTTCCTTGCGGTTGAAGCTGAACGGAAAATTCCGTCCGTGCCCGGCCAGCGCCACCGCGATCGCCGCCACCAGGGGAATGCCCTTGTAGGCCGGGCCGAATAGCATGTCGAACGGGAACGGGGCGGAAAGAATGGCTTTGGCGTAAAATTGCGCCAGCTGCCCCAGGGATTCGCCGTCGTTGAACAGGCCGGTGTTGAAGAAGTAGGGGGAGAGCCGCCCGGCCTTGGTCTTGAATTCGCCGAAGCACAACACATTGCGCTCGATGGCGAAGCGAATGAAATCCTGACGAAAATCCTGCATGCTTAACCTTTTTTCCGGAGAAATCGATTGCGCATTATAACCCTGAATCTTAACGGCATCCGCTCCGCCGCCAGCAAGGGACTGCTCGAATGGCTGCCCCAACAGCAGGCTGACATCGTCTGCCTGCAGGAGCTCAAGGCACAACTGCCCGACCTGACGCCGGAGATGCGCGCGCCACAAGGTTTTCATGGCTACTTTCATGCCGCCGAGAAGAAGGGCTACAGCGGCGTGGGCATCTACACCCGGCGTCAACCGGACAATGTGGTCGAGGGCATGGGCATCGCCGAGATCGACGCCGAAGGCCGCTACCTGCAAGCCGATTTCGGCAAGCTGAGCGTCATCTCGCTCTACCTGCCTTCCGGCTCCAGCGGCGAGGAGCGGCAGGCAGCGAAATTTCGCTTCCTGGACTATTTCGCTCCCCACCTGGTAGCGCTGAAGGCAGAAAGACGGGAAGTGGTGCTGTGCGGTGACTGGAACATCGCCCACAAGGAGATCGACCTGAAAAATTGGAAATCGAACCAGAAAAATTCCGGCTTCCTACCCGAGGAGCGCACCTGGCTGACCAAGATATTCGACGAAATCGGCTGGGTCGACGTCTACCGCCAGCTGCACCCGGAAGCCACCGGCGAGGCCTATACCTGGTGGTCGAATCGCGGCCAGGCCTGGGCCAAGAATGTCGGCTGGCGTATTGACTACCAGATCGCCACGCCGGGCATCGCCGCGATGGCGAAAGGTGCTGCTGTCTACAAGGAGCAGCGCTTCAGCGACCATGCGCCGTTGACGGTGGATTACGACTGGCCGTTCCGATGCGGCGTTCTGGCTCGGGGCTGTCCTTGACGGCCACTTTACTAGCGACCATAATCAGACCAGATAATCTGACCAGCTCGAAGGAAACAACATGCGCGCAAGCCAGTGGCGTCTTCAGGACGCCAAAACCCAGTTCAGTCAAGTGGTAGAGGCCGCCTTGCGGGGCGAACCCCAGCACATTACCCGCCGTGGCAAGCAAGCGGTAGTGGTTCTTTCCGAGCAGGCCTTCGAATCCTTGCAACGTAACGCACACGCGGCAGCTCCGGGTTTTGTTGCCCATCTGCTGGCCATGCCCAGGGATGAGGAAGTCGTTGAACGCCCCTCCCTGGCACTGCGAGATATCGATTTCTCATGATCCTGCTGGATACAGTCGTACTTTCGGAATTGCGCAAACGTCAGCCATCACCGGAAGTAGTGCGCTGGCTGACGAGTTTTCGGGACAGCGATCTATTTCTCAGCGTGGTGAGTATCGGTGAAATCGAGCGCGGCATCGAAAAGAAACGGGAAAGCGATCCCGCTTTCGCCGCATCACTCACCCGATGGATCGAGGATTTATTGCGCCTTTATGGCGACCGGGTATTGCCCGTTACCCCCGCCATATCCCGTTGCTGGGGTGTTCTTTCCGCTCAATTGGGGAATGACGGCGCCGACCTGCTGATCGCCGCCACAGCGCTTACCCACGGTTTGCAGGTCGCCACAAGGAATACCCGACACTTCGCGCCTGCCGGTGTGGGCGTGATTAATCCATTTGGCGACTGAAGGTTAAGGAATGGGGGCCACGGTTTAGATCTGATCCGGGAATAAGAAAGTTGGAACCGTGGCCTGTCCTTGAGGTTTTCTTCCCGTCATTCCCACTTTCTTAACAACAACGGAGACAATCAGTGATTACGCTAAACAGTGACAAAGGCTTAGTTAAGATTGAAAGCTGGGAAGACATTGAGCAGCTTCCCGGATTTGTCACGGATATGAATCCGTCCGATCACAAGCTTGAAGCTATTATTGGTCGCTACGCATTCAAAGACAAGATCAAATGCGGTCTCTCCAATTGCCGCACGCTTCACGGGAAGGGCTACATTGCCAAAACCGAGGACGGCAGGTCGACCAACATTGGTAAGGACTGCGGGAAAAATTATTTTGGGGTCGAGTTCGAAACCCTTTCGAAGAAATTCGAACGTGACGTCACCGAATCAGAGAATAGGGATCGCCTTTGGAGCTTCAGCTTTCAGCTTGATGAGCTAGAGCAAAAGTTAGACAATTTCCGTTGCCAGAAAAGAGGGGCTGATTGGGTGTACAAGAAATCACGCCCGCTTGTGAGCCTCGGCAGCGGCTGCCCGGAAGAGATTGTTCATCGCATCTCTGCCATGGTAAAGGCCCGAACAACTACGCTAAACCTACAACGGCCGGCAACCGAAACTGAAATTGAAACCTTAGAAGCTATGCAAGGACGTAAGGTTCAACGACCCCACGCTATTGACGAACCAATAGCCAACATAGCTGGCCTTCAAGTTCTTTACCCGGAAAATGACCTAAAAGAACTACTGGTTAATGATCTGGTAATCAATATCAAGTCTTTCAAATCAAATGATATTGATTCCTTAACGTTTGAAGAGCTTCGCTATTGGACAAAATGGGTTAGCTCCATTGAGAACACGATGGAGAAGGCGGCGAACGCTGTCGTTTTAGGCAATAGCCTCTTATCCCAAAGTAACCTTGATCCGCTTGCACGGCTTCTGTCGAAGCGTGAGGACTTATCTCTTTTTCGTTCATTCCTCAAAAGTTTAACCACATAACAATTGGCGCACCTCTGATTTCACTGCGCTAAATGATTGTGTGCGCTTCGCGCGAATGTTTATATGCCGGGGGCTGCCCGGCAGCAGGTCACTTTATTTTGCTTGCCCAAAATATAAGTAACCAAACAAAAGGGCACCCCGCCGCACCGGCCCTTCGGGCTTCCCTCGGTTTTCCGAAAAAATCGGGCGGCTGCGGAACTCGCGCTTTGCGCTCAGACAGTCCTCGCCGACGGCCCCCGATCTTTTCCGAAAACCGAGGCGGTGCAGAGGTGGATTTGGGTCTTGTGGGCGGAGCCCGTGTTTTGTTCCTTCCCCTTCAAGGGGAAGGCTAGGATGAGGATGGGTTTGATTTTCGGTCCCCTTGATCCGCCGCCGAGTAGCGCAGCCAAGCCGGGGGATTTCTGCGAGGACTGTCTGAGCGCGTAGCGCGAGTTCCACAGCAGCCCGGCTTGGCGAGCAACGCAGGGAACCCCGCAGGGGCGGTGGATAGGGGCGGCTTTCTTTGGTTCCTTTCTTTAGCCGTTTAAAGAAAGGGACTAGCTCGTCGGGCTACCCCCGACACCTAAAACATCCGCGCGAAGCGCACAAAACCCCACTACAAATACCTATCCTCCCCATCGCTCCAAGGCGCAACCTTGAACAACAAGGCCATCCCCGGCAACGCCAACACCGCACACAGCAAAAAGAAGGAAAACCACCCCAACCGATCGACCAGAAACCCGGTGGAAGCATTGATGAAGGCACGCGGCACCGCCGCCAGACTGGTAAACAAGGCAAACTGGGTGGCGGTATAAAGCGGGTGGGTAGTGCGGGCGATGAAGGCGACGAAGGCTGCCGTGCCCAAGCCTACTCCCAGGGCTTCGAAGCCAATCACCAGGGCGAGCACGATCTTGTCGTGGCCGACCAGCGCCAGCGCGGCAAAACCTAAAATCGACACCACCTGCACCACGCCGAACAGCCATAGCGCGCGGTTGATGCCCAGCCGCATCATCCATACCCCCCCCAACAACCCGCCGATGACGCTGGGCCACAGGCCGGCGTGCTTGGCGATCAGGCCGATGTCGGTCTTGGTGAAGCCCATGTCGAGGTAGAACGGCGTTGCCAGGGCGGTGGCCATGCTGTCGCCGAGCTTGTAGAGGAAGATGAAGCCGAGGATCAGCAGTGCAGCGCGCCAGCCCTGGCGGTTGATGAACTCGCGGAACGGCTCGACCACCGCCGCCCGTAGCGTTCTCGGACCGGACTTGATGAGTTCGGGTTCGCTCACCATCAGCGTCATGATGACGCCGGGCAGCATGAACAGGGCGGTGATCAGGAACACGCTGCTCCAGGGCAGATGGTCGGCCAGGATCAGGGACAGCGAGCCCGGCACCAGACCGGCGAGGCGGTAGGCGTTGACGTGGATGGAGTTGCCCAGTCCGAGTTCGACATCGGACAGGATTTCCCGCCGGAAGGCATCGAGCACGACGTCCTGCGTGGCGGAAAAGAAGGCGACAGCCAGGGCCAAGTAGGCGATGCTCCAAAGGTCCAGCTTCGGCTCGAACCAGCCGAACAGCGGCACCGAAAGCAGCAGCGCAATCTGGGTAAACAGCATCCAGCCGCGCCGCCGGCCCATCTTCGGCCAGGCGTAATGGTCGAGCAGCGGCGACCAGAGGAACTTCCAGATATAGGGCAGCTGGATCAGCGCGAACAAGCCGATCACCTTGAGATCAACCTGCTCGGAGCGCAGCCATGCCGGCACCAGGCTGATCAGGAAATACAGGGGCAGGCCGGAACTGAAGCCGGTAAAAACGCAGATGAGCATTTTGCGGGTGAAGATCGCCCGCCACAGAGAGGAATTTTCAGACATACGGGAATAACAATAATCGGAGGCGCTACCTTACCTGAAAAGGCGCGACAGAAATAGTTCTGGTGCAGAGGTGCGGCGCAAAGGTCCGCTTTGTCGGAAACTGCCGGCTGTGTCAAAATGGCCGACCATGATCTCTTTCATCCTCAAAAACCATGCCTGAAGTCAGCCTGATCTCGGCGCTGCTGGTCGGCCTGCTCGGCGGCACCCACTGCGTCGGCATGTGCGGCGGCATCGTCGGCGCATTGAGCCTGCAAATGCCGGCCAATGTGCCGCAGTGGCGTTTCCATCTGGCCTACAGCCTGGGCCGCATCGCCAGCTACGGCGCGGCGGGAGTGCTGGTGGGCGCGGCCGGGGCGAGTAGCATGATGCTGAGCGACATGCTGCCGGTCAAACAGGCCCTGTACCTGGTTGCCAACCTGCTGCTGGTTTTCCTGGGCCTGTATCTGGCCGGACTTTCCCACATGGTGGTGCAGCTTGAGCGCCTCGGCGGCGTCATCTGGCAGCGCCTGCAGCCTTACTCGAAAAAGCTGCTGCCGGTACGTTCGGTACCGCAGGCTTTCGCCCTGGGAGCGCTGTGGGGCTGGGTGCCCTGCGGCCTGGTCTACAGCGTGCTGGTGGCCGCGATGGCCAGCGGCAGCGCCGCATATGGGGGAATGGTCATGCTCGCCTTCGGCCTAGGCACGCTGCCCAACCTGCTGGCGATGGGCTATTTCGCCCGGCAGTTGAAGAGCTTCATGCAGCACAAGGGCGTGCGCCTCGCCGCCGGGCTGCTGGTGGCGGGATTCGGCGTGCTGGGGCTTTACCGGCTAGCGATGGCGATGTTGTAGGGCGCCGCCCCGGATTGCGGCCAATTCCAATCCTTCACCCAGGCTACCGGCTAGTAGAATGACTGCTGGTACTCGAAGCTGTGGGACTTTGCAGAGCCCTCGGGCTTGACGCTGATGTTGAATTTCAGCGTTTCCGGCAGCACGATCCCATATTCGCCGAGATAGTAAATCGCACTGCCTTCCTTGATCTCGCGCATATCAACGCTGACCAGCTGGTTATAGACGGTAATCGCGTTAACCTTGACTTCGGCCGGCACCGGGTAGCTTGCCCCCATGCTGTTCTTCTTCAATACCGAGATCGTCAGGAGTCCGCGGCTCTTGCTGCGGGTGAGCTTGTAGTTCCTGGCGATTTCCGGTGTGAGGTCGATGGTGGACAGCGCGTTATAGTGGATCTCCACGTCATCGAACTTCTGCGCCTGTTCCGCCTGGGCGGCGAAGGGCAGGAACAGGACCAGTGCCAACAGACTGAGCGGTGTTTTCATCATTATTCTCCTCAACCAGGATCGGATGATGATTTCACTATAGTCGATGGATGGAATTAGGGCCTGTAAACCGGCATTGACCGCCGATGAACGCGTTTTCTAGCCGAGGGCGCGCCGCTCCAGGCGATAGACGGCAAGATTGCCGAGCAGGTTGGGCAGGAAGGCCACGCTCTCACCGTCGCACATGACGTGGCGCTCCTGGACGAGCACGCCGTGGTCGCGGCAGAACACCTCAAAATCAACGAACGTGCACAAATGGATGTTGGGCGTGTCATACCACTGGTAGGGCAGGTCCTTCGACACCGGCATCCGCCCCCCGATGATCTGGATGCGCCGGCGCCAGTAGCCGAAATTGGGGATGGTGACGATGCCGTGCTTACCGACGCGCAAAATTTCCGTCACCAGTTGCTCGATGTGGTGCATCGCCTGCAGGGTCTGCGACAGGATGACAAAATCGAATGACTGCGGCTCGAAGCCGGACAGACCCGCCTCGAGGTCCATCTGGATCACGTTCACGCCCTTTTCCACGCAGGCGAGCACGTTGGCGTCGGCAATCTCGATCCCGTAGCCGTGGGTGTTGCGGGTTTCCTTCAGGTATTTCAGCAGGCTGCCATCGCCGCATCCGAGGTCGAGCACCTTGGCATTTGGCCTCACCCATTGGGCGATGGCGGCAAAATCGGAACGCTCGATCATAATCCCAGCCCCTTCGCAGCGTTGTTCATGTAGGCGCGCACCAGGCTGTGGTAATGCGGGTCGGGCATGAGGAAGGCGTCGTGGCCATGCGCCGCGGTGATTTCCACGTAGCTCACGTTGCGGTCGTTGTCGAGCAGCGCCTTGACGATTTCGCGCGAGCGGGCCGGCGCAAAACGCCAGTCGCTGGTGAAGGATACCACCAGGAAATCGGCCTGGGCAGGCTGCAACGCCGCGCTCAGACCGACACGATGATGATGGGTGGGATCGAAGTAGTCGAGTGCCTTGGTCATCAGCAGATAAGTATTGGCGTCGAAGCTGTCGGCGAACTTGTCGCCCTGGTAGCGCAGGTAGGATTCGACCTCGAACTCCACGCCATAGCCGAACTGGAATACCCCATTTTTCAGGATGCGGCCGAATTTTTCGCCCATCACGTCGTCCGACAGATAGGTGATGTGGCCGAGCATGCGCGCCAGACGCAGGCCGCGCCGGGGCACCACGCCGTGGGCGTAGAAGTCGCCGCCGTGGAAATCCGGGTCGGTCAGGATGGCTTGGCGCGCCACGTCGTTGAAGGCGATGTTTTGCGCGGTCAGCCCCGGCGCGGCGGCGATCACCAGGGCATGGCGCACGCGCTGCGGATGCAGGATGGTCCAGGATAGCGCCTGCATCCCACCCAGGCTACCGCCCATCACCGCGGCGAAAGTTTCGATGCCGAACCGGTCAGCTAGCCTCGCCTGGGTTTCCACCCAGTCCTCCACCGTCACGAACGGGAAGGCCTTGCCGTAAGGCTTGCCGGTTTTCGGATCCGGGCTGGAGGGGCCTGTCGAGCCGTGGCAGCCGCCCAGGTTGTTGAGCCCGATGACAAAAAAGCGTTCGGTGTCGACCGGTTTTCCGGGGCCGATCATGTTGTCCCACCAGCCCGGCCGCTTCTCCTGCTCGGAATGGAAGCCGGCGACATGGTGATTGCCGGAAAGAGCGTGGCAAACCAGGATGGCGTTGGATTTGTCCGCGTTCAGCGTGCCATAGGTTTCGTAAACCAGGTCGTAGCTGTCCAGCGTCGCGCCGCTTTTCAGGGTGATCGGCGTATCGAAGTGTGCGGTCTGCGGCGTGACGATGCCGACGGAGTTGGGTTGCGGATGCATGGCGGAAATTATAGCGTGATTTCGGGCATTCAACCTTAAAACGGCGATGAACCACGAATGACACGAATTTTCACGAATAAACACGAATAGTTAGAGACAAACATCGTGCCCCCAAACAGGCGAGCCAGAAAGACTTTGCTAACCAATTGATTATTGGTGAACATTAGTGTTTTATTCGTGTAAATTCGTGGTTAATCGCTTTTTCTAGGTTCAAGCGTTCAGGCGCGCCAGCAACTGGTGCAGCTTCTCCGGTTCGTGCACCTTGAGCATTTTCTGCGCCACGCTGGTGATGTGAGGCAGGTCGGATTTGAGGATCTGTTGCTTGACCGTGAGCAGGTGGGCCGGGTGCATGGAGAACTGGCGCAACCCGAAGCCAAGCAGCAGGCGGGAGAGGCTGGCATCGCCCGCCATTTCGCCGCACACCGAAACCGGAATGCCCGCCTTGTCGGCGGCGGCAATGGTCATGGCGATCAGCTGCAGCACTGCCGGGTGGAGAGGATCATAGAGGTGCGCCACGGTATCGTCAGTACGGTCGATCGCCAAGGTGTACTGGATCAGGTCGTTGGTGCCGATGGAAAGAAAATCGAGGCTCTTGGCGAAGGCCTGCACCGCCAGCGCCGCCGCGGGAATTTCGATCATGCCACCGACCAGGATGCCAGTGTCGAAGGGGGTGTTCTCCTCAGCCAGCTCCTGCTTGGCATGCCGGATCAGATGCAGAGTCTGGCGCAGCTCGCTCAGCGACGACAGCATCGGGATGAGGAGGCGAACCTTGCCGTAATGGGAGGCACGCAGGATCGCCCTCAACTGGGTATGGAACATCTGCGGCTCAGCCAGGCACAGACGGATGGCGCGCAACCCCAGAGCGGGGTTGTCGCCGCTGCGGTCGGCGAACCTGAGCTGCTTGTCCGCGCCCAGGTCGAGGGTGCGGATGGTCACCGGCAGCCCCTTCATGTCCTGCGCCACCTTGCGGTAGGCGGCAAACTGCTCCTCCTCGTCCGGCAAATCGTCGCGGTTGAGGAACAGGAATTCACTGCGGAACAGGCCGATGCCGGTGGCGCCGGACGCCTTTACCTGCGGGATATCCTGCGGCAATTCGATATTGGCGTGCAGTTCCACCGCTGTGCCGTCCAGGGTAGTGGCGGCAGTGGACTTGAGGCGCTTGAGCTTTTGTTTCTCGATCTCCCACTGGCTCTGGCGCAGCTTGTATTCGGCCAGGATCTGCTTGTCCGGGTTGACGATCACCACGCCCTGCTGGCCATCCACGATCAACAACTCGTTTTCGCGGATCAGCTGGCGTGCATGGTGCAGCGCCACGATCGAGGGGATGTTCAGGCTGCGCGCGACAATCGCGGTGTGCGAGGTGGCGCCGCCGACATCGGTGATGAACGCGGCGAAACGCTGCTGCTTGAACAGCATCATGTCGGCCGGACTCAAATCGTGCGCCACCAGAATCCGGCTCAACTCCGAGCTGACCAGCGGCACGTGGCCGGCATGACCTAGCAGCGCCTTGAGCACGCGCTCGACGACTTGCACCACATCGGCCTTGCGCTCACGCAGGTAGGCATCCTCGATCTGCTCGAACTGCATGAGCAGGGCATCCATCTGCTGCTTCAGCGCCCATTCCGCATTCAGGCGCTGGCCCTTGATCAGGTCGACCGGGGTTTTGGAAAGCGTGCTGTCGCCCAGAATCAGCAGGTGCAGATCGAGAAAGGCGCCGAATTCCGCCGGGGAGCCGGCGGGGATATTCACCCGTAGCGCCTCCAGTTCGAGGCGGGTAGTTGCTATCGCGGCCTCGAAACGGGCGATCTCATTCGGAACCTGCTCCGATGACAGGGCGTAAAGGGGAACCTCCAGAACCGCATGGGAGATCAAATGAGCATAGCCGATGGCGATGCCACCGGACACTCCGACGCCATGCATGGCAAAACTCATCGCGCTTTGCTCCTGCCGATCATTACCATCATTCCCCTTCGCCGAAACGGTCGGCGATCAAGGCCACCAAGGCCTGCATCGCCTCACTTTCGTCGGCACCGTCGATCTCGAGGTGAATAGTGCTGCCCTTGTTCGCCGCCAGCATCATCACACCCATGATGCTTTTGGCGTTGATGCGCCGTTCGTCGCGCGCAATCCAGATTTCGCTCTTGAACTGGCCCGCCATCTGGGTCAGCTTGGCGGAGGCGCGCGCATGCAGGCCGAGCTTGTTAACGATCTCTATATCTTGCTGTAACATCGCAGGCTTCCTTGGTAACGTGAACCACCCCATCGTGGCCGCCGGAAAGCGCTTTCTCTGCTACCGCTTCCAGCAGATCGTTGCGGTAAGTGATCGCCCGCACCAGCATTGGCAGATTGACCCCGGCGACGCACTCCACCCGGCCAGGCTCGACCAGGCGGCAGGCGATATTGCTCGGCGTGGCGCCATACATATCGGTCAGCACCAGCACCCCGCTGCCATCGTCAAGCCCCTCGATAATCTCCTGTACCATCGGCAACAGCCGACCGGGATCATCCTGGACCGCCACCCCGAACTGTTGCAACCGCGGCTGGGGGCTGCCGAATACATGGCTGGCGCAGTGAATCAAGCTGTCGCCCAAGGTGCCATGCGCGATGATTAGAATGCCGATCATTGGGAGTCCTTGGTTCCTGCCAAACACAAAACGGTCATTTTACCGCAAAGACGAGCCGCTGAATCAGGGAACTTCATGAAATACCAACCCCTTTTCCTGAAACTCCAGACGTTTTTTCATCGCCGCAGTCAGGTAGACTTCGCCGCGCTCATCGATCAACATGGCGCTCTCCGCTCCCATGGCTTTCGCCGCCGCGCGCCAGCCCTTCACGCCGGCGATAAAAGCCGGCTTGGAGGCCACATCGGACAGCGTGCCGGCATTGTTCCCCCGGGGAATCAGCACGGTCACCGCCTGCACGCCCTGCGCCGGGTAACCGGTGCGTGGGTCGATGATGTGACAGTAGCGCTTGCCGTCGAGCTCGAAGTAACGCTGGTAATCTCCCGAAGTGCCAATCGCTTCGCCGTCGTGAAGCTCCAGTGAGGCAATGGCCGCCGCCTTGCGCGGATGCTGCACGCCGACGCGCCAGGGTTGGCCGCCGCGGCTACCCACCGCGATGATATTGCCGCCGATGTTGATCAGCGCACCTTTCACCCCTTGGGCACGCAGGTACTCCGCCGCCAGATCAAGCGCATAGCCCTTGGCATAGCCGCCAAGATCGAGTTGGACGGCCGGGTTCTTGCTGTAAAACTGTATCCCCTCGAACACGATATCGGCCATGCGCGGATTGGCCCGGACCAGTGCCCCGATTTCCCCGGGGTCGGGCAGTTGCGGCGTGAACTCGTCACCCTGGAACCCCCAGAGTTTAATCAGCTTGCCGATGGCGGGATTGAACAAGCCGCCTGACATTTCCGAAAGGCGCGCGGCATCCTGGATGATCGGAACCAAGCCGGGCACAACCGCCGCTTTCGACGGGCTTTGCGCGAACACCGCATTCATCCGCGACAGCGAGCCTGGCTCCCAGGCATGCAGGGTGCGATGCAGATAATCGAAGTCCGCCAGCACCTTGCCCGCCAGCTCCCTGGCGCGCGCCTCTTCCTCGCCGGAAATCGTCACCTCCACCATCGTGCCGAAGACGAAGCTCTGCTCGTGGTAGACAGGGGTTTCCTTGGCACAGCCGGTCAAAATCGCGGCCACGGCAAAAAACATTCCTAACCGCAGAGGCGCAGAGGCGCGGAGAAAACCCTTGGTTAAAATCCCTCTGCGCCTCTGCGCCTCTGCGGTAAAAGAATTCAAGCGCATTTTCTCTCCAGCGCATCCACGAACATTCCCGCCACGTCGAAGCCGGTCTGGCTGGCGATCTCCTGCATCCCGGTCGGGCTGGTGACGTTGATCTCGGTGAGCCAATCGCCGATTACGTCGAGGCCGACCAGGAACAGCCCGGCTTCCTTGAGCTTCGGCCCCAGTACGGCAGCAATTTCCTGGTCCCGGTCAGAAAGCGGCTGCGCCACACCCTTGCCGCCGACAGCAAGGTTGCCACGGGTTTCGCCTGCTTTCGGGATGCGTGCCAGCGCGTAGGGCACCGGCTCGCCGTCGATCAGCAGGATGCGCTTGTCGCCCTGGGAAATCTCCGGGATGTAACGCTGCGCCATCACGGTTCTGGCTCCCAGCTGCGTCATGGTTTCGATGATCACGTTCAGATTGGGATCATTGCGCTGGATGCGGAACACCGAGCTGCCGCCCATCGCATCCAGCGGCTTGAGGATGATGTCGCCGTGTTTTTCGATGAACTCGCGAATCAGCACCTCCTGCCTGGTGACCAGCGTGGGCGGCATGAATTCGGGGAATTTTGCGGTGGAAAGCTTTTCGTTGAAGTCGCGAATCGCCGCCGGGCGGTTGAAAATCCGTGCGCCTTGCTCCTCCGCCAGCTCCAGCAAATAGGTGCTGTAGATGTATTCCATGTCGAAGGGCGGATCCTTGCGCATCAGCGTGACATCGAAGTCGGAGAGCGCGCGCCAGGCCGGCGCTTCCAGCGTGTACCAGCGCAGCGCGTCATCCACCAGATCAAGCTTGCGTACGAAGCCGGTCACCGCGCCATCGCGCAGCACCATCTCGTGCTGCTCCATGACGTAGATTTCATGGCCGCGGGCATGCGCCGCGCGCATCACGGCATAGGTCGAATCCTTGTAGGTTTTGATCGACTCCAGCGGGTCGAGGATGATCGCCAGTTTCATGGCGCAAGCCGCTCCAGCTCGATCGCCGCCGCCAGCAATGCCAGCCGGGCCACCACGCCATAGGCGTAGAAACGGTTGGGTTCGGCATCGGGTCCGGCGGCATTGTCCGGCAGGGTGCAGGCAGTCTGGAAAGCCAGCGGCTCGAAGCGCATGCCCGGCGCATTCAGGTTCTCATCCTTGCCGCGGCTGGTATGAACGCGGTAGAAACCGCCGATGACAAAGTGATCCATCATGTACACCACCGGTTCGGCCACCGCGTCGGCAAGACTTTCAAAGGTGTATACGCCTTCCTGAATGATGACATCGGTAACCGCCACCCCCTCCTTGCCCACTGCCATCTTGTTGCGCTGCTTGCGGTTCAGATCCCGCACTTCGGAGGCATCTTTCACCGTCATGATGCCCATGCCGTAAGTGCCGGCATCCGCTTTGACGATGACAAAAGGCTCCTCGTTCACGCCGTATTCGCAGTATTTTTCACGGATGTTCTGCAACATCTCATCCACATGAGCGGCCAGACATTCTTCGCCGCGGCGCTCCTGGAAATTGATCTCGCCGCAGGTGGCAAAAAAGGGATTGATCAGCCAAGGGTCGATATTCACCAGCTTGGCGAATTCCTCGGCGACCTGGTTATAAGCACTGAAATGACTGGATTTACGCCGCGTGTACCATCCCGCGCCCAGGGGCGGGATCACCGGTTGATCGAGGTCTTTCAGAATATCGGGAACTCCCGCCGAAAGGTCGTTGTTGAGCAGAATCGCGCAGGGATCGAAGCCCTCCAGCTTCAAACGGTCGCCCTCGCGCTTCAACGGTTCCAGCGTCAGGGTCGAGCCATCCGGCAAATCGAGCGTGGTGGGAGCGGTGATTTCCGGCAGCAGGCTGCCGATGCGCACCTGCAAACCGGCATGCCGCAGAATGGAAGCGAGTGCCACCACGTTCTGCAGGTAAAAGGTATTACGGGTGTGATTTTCCGGGATCAGCAGGAATCGCTGCGCAACGGGACAAACCTTCTCCACGGCCGACATCGCCGCCTGCACGCAGAGCGGCATGAAGTCGCGGTTCAGGTTGTTAAACCCGCCGGGGAACAGGTTGGTATCCACCGGGGCGAGTTTAAAGCCACTGTTGCGCAAGTCCACCGAGGCGTAGAACGGCGCGGCGCGATCCTGCCATTGGGTGCGGAACCAATGCTCGATGCGCGGCTGCGCGTCCAGAATATGCTGCTCCAAAGCGAGCAGGGGGCCGGTAAGCGCTGTAGTTAAATGGGGAACCATGGCTGTCCATGAAAAGTTCGGGGGTGATGATGATTGTAGCGGATAAGGCCGGACTCGTCAGGACTCCCGCAGGAGAACCGGCTCCGCCACGATAAAGGGCTGCTTATTTTGCGCGCTATTTGGTATAATGCTTGGTTTTTACAGCACAATTCAGGGCAGCTCCATATTGATTTCCACCTTCAACATCACCATGCAATTCGGGGCAAAACCCCTGTTTGAAAACGTTTCGGTCAAATTCGGCGACGGCAACCGCTATGGCCTGATCGGCGCCAACGGCTGCGGCAAGTCGACCTTCATGAAAATTCTCGGCGGCGATCTCGAGCCGTCCTCGGGCAACGTTTCGATCGACGCCGGCGAGCGCCTCGGCAAGCTGAGTCAGGATCAGTTCGCCTACGAGGACAACGTGGTGCTCGACGTGGTGATGATGGGCAACACCGAACTGTGGAAGGTGAAGCTGGAAAAGGACACGATCTACGCCAATCCGGAGGCCACCGAGGACGACTACATGCGCGCCGCCGAACTGGAAATCCAGTTCGGCGAGCTCGACGGCTACACCGCCGAATCGCGCGCCGGCGAACTGCTGATCGGCGTGGGCATTGCGGTCGAGATGCACACCGGCCCGATGAAGGAAGTCGCCCCCGGCTTCAAGCTGCGCGTGCTGCTGGCGCAAGCGCTGTTTTCCGATCCCGACATCCTGTTGCTGGACGAGCCCACCAACAACCTCGACATCAACACCATCCGCTGGCTGGAGGACATGATCAACGCGCGCTCCAGCACCATGGTCATCATCTCCCACGACCGGCACTTCCTCAACAGCGTGTGCACCCACATGGCCGACCTGGATTTCGGCGAGATCCGCATTTATCCCGGCAACTACGACGAGTACATGATCGCCTCGACGCAGGCACGCCAGCGGCTGCTTTCCGACAACGCCAAGAAGAAGGAAATGGTGGTCGAATTGCAGGCCTTCGTCGCCCGCTTTTCCGCCAATGCCTCCAAAGCGCGCCAGGCGACCAGCCGTGCCCGGCAGGTCGACAAGCTCAAGTCGGGCATGGTCGAGGTCAAGCCCTCCAGCCGGCAGAACCCCTACATCCGCTTCGAAACCGACGACCGGGAAAAACTCCACCGCCAGGCGGTGGAACTGCTGGACGTCGCCAAAGGCTACGACAAGGTGCTGTTCCATGGTCTCAACCTGCTTCTGGACGCCGGCCAGCGCCTCGCCATCATCGGCCCCAACGGCGCCGGCAAATCCACCCTGCTGAAAACCCTGGTGGGCGAGATCGAGCCCGACCAAGGCAACGTCAAGTGGCCGGACAAGGCCAAGATCGGCTACTTTGCCCAGGATCATCACGCCGACTTCGAGGACGACATGACCCTGTTCGAATGGATGGAGCGCTGGGGCCGCAAAAGCGACGACGACCAGATCATCCGCGCCACCCTCGGCCGGCTGCTGTTTACCGGCGACGACTCTAAGAAATCGGTCAAGGTGCTGTCCGGCGGCGAAAAGGGCCGCATGCTCTACGGAAAGCTGATCCTGGAGCGACCCAACGTGCTGGTGATGGACGAGCCGACCAACCACATGGACATGGAATCGATCGAATCCCTCAACCTCGCGCTGGAACAGTTCAAGGGCACGCTGATCTTCGTCAGCCACGACCGCCAGCTGATCTCGTCACTCGCCACCCAGGTTCTGGAACTCGACGGCAAGGGCGGCTTCAAGCATTTCTCCGGCAATTACGAAGAATACCTGCTCAGCCAGGGCATCGAGGCGTAAAGCCAGCCAGCCGGAAAACCCGGGGGTCCCCTGGTTTTCCCAATGTTTACTCGGCCAGCAGCGGCTTCACCAGGCCTTCCAGCCGCGCATAATGGACCTGTCCACTGATTTTGTGGCGCACCCGTCCGCGCTTGTCGATGATGAACGAAGTCGGCAACCGGTTCACGCCGCCGAAGGCAACGGCATGCCGGACTTCCGCCATCGCCACCGGAAAATGGTAACCTTCTTTCGCCATGAACTGGCGCACCGGTTCCGGCGCGTCATCCTGGCTCAGGGCCAGGATTTCGAAGCCCTGCGCCCGGTAATCGCGATAAAAACGCGCCATGTCGGGCATTTCATGGCGACAATAGGGGCACCAGGTGGCCCAGAAGTTGACCAGCACCACCTTGCCGCGCAGCTGTTCCAGGCTGATTTTCCTGCCGTCCAGCAACGCCGCCTCCACCTCCGGGGCCGCCCGGTTTTCGTCCGACACCCACGCCGGCGGACGAAACCAGACATAGACAATCAGCCCGAGCAGCACCAGCGTCAGCCAGTCCGGCCGGTATTTCCTGACCCGCATCCACATGTTGCCTGCTTTCACCCTCGCCCCCAATGCGTTATAGTTGCCCCGGATTTTAACATTGGAACCTGACATGCTCTGGGTCAAAGCATTTCACATCATCGCCGTGGTGACCTGGTTTGCCGCGCTGTTCTACCTGCCGAGACTGTTCGTCTATCACGCCATGAGCGAAGACGCCGTCAGCATCGAACGTTTCAAGGTGATGGAGCGCAAGCTCTACCGCGGCATCATGACGCCCAGCGCGATTGTCGCGGTTACGCTCGGTCTGTGGCTGTGGCTCGGCTTCGGTTTTTCCGGCGGCTGGCTGCACGCCAAGCTGGCGCTGGTGACGGTGCTGCTCGGCTATCACTGGTATTGCGGCAAACTGCTCCGGGATTTCCGTGATGACCGCAACCGCCACGGCCATGTCTTCTATCGCTGGTTCAACGAATTTCCGGTACTGATTTTGGTCGCCATAGTGATCCTGGTCGTCGTCAAACCGTTCTGATTCCATTCCGGTAGACCGCCTCGATCCGCTCGCGATACTTGTCGTACACCACGTTGCGCTTGACCTTGAGGGTTGGCGTCAACAGGCCCTCCGCCAGCGTCCATGGTTCCTGCAAGGCGATCACCCGGCGCACCCGCACCCAGCGGGAAAACGATTTGAGCCGGGCATTGGCGTGTTTCATCAAAGTTCTCTCATCGCTTTCCTGGGTCACGGCCAGCAACACGAGATAGGCGCGTCCTTCACCTACCAGCATCACCTGCTCGAACAGGGGGTCGTCGAGAATCGCCATTTCCGCATCCTGGGAGGACACTTTCTCGCCGTTGGACAGCACTAGAATATCCTTGGTGCGGCCCTTGATGATGATCTTGCCCGCCTGGATTTCCACCAGATCGCCGGTATTCAGCCAGCCATCCGCATCCAGCACTTCCGCAGTGGCCTCCGGATTATGCCAGTAGCCCAGCATCACGGAGGGCCCGCGCACCAGCAGCTCACCGGCCTCGTTGACCCTGACAGCCACGCCCGGCAAGGGTGCACCAACGGTAACCGGATCGTTGTCATGCTCGCGGTTGCCGGCCACCACCGGCGACGCTTCAGTCAGGCCATAACCCTGGAGCATGTTTAGCCCCAGGCCAATGAATGATCGCGCCACGCGCACCTCCAGCTGCGCGCCGCCCACCACCGTCAGGCGCAGGCGCCCGCCGAGCCGGTTCAGCACCGGCCCGGCAACCAGGGGTTGCAGCAACCGGAACAGCGCCTGCTCCACCTTGCTGGCGCGGCGCTCGAATTTGCGCCAGCCCAGCGCCAGCGTGAGTGAAAACAGCGCACGTTTGAGCGGGGAGGCGGCCAATGCCTGCTCGATCCGAGCGAGAAAGCGCTGGAACACCCGCGGCACGGCAACCATCACCGTCGGCTTGAGGAAAGCCAGATCCTCGGCCAGCTGATTGATGGAGCGGGCATAAGCAACCGGCACCCCGGCCTTGAGCGGCACGTAATAGCCGCAGGTGCGCTCGAACATGTGGGAAAGCGGCAACACCGAAATCAACAGATCGCCCGGATGCAGGCTGACCACTTCCAGCACCGCCGCCACGTTGCTGAGAATGTTGCGATGGGACAGCATCACGCCCTTGGGACGCCCGGTGGTGCCTGAAGTGTAAACGAGGGTGGCGAGCGTGTTTTCGTCCAGCTCGAGCGCCTCGAACGAGCCGCCGTTTTCGGGCAACCAGCGGCAGGCAGAAATGGCGGGGGCGGGCGCGTCTCCGTGCAGACAGATGATGGCGGGAAGGGAGGGCATCGCCCGGGTCAGGGCGTCGAGCAGACGGGTATTTTCCAGCACCAGCAAGCGCGCACCGGAATCGTTCAGGCACCAGGCCAGGTTTTCCGGGTTGTCGTCCGCATACAGCGGCACCACCACCAGGCCCAGACCCAGCGCAGCCTGATCGATCGCCACCCAGTCGACGCCATTCTTCAGGCACAGCGCCACGCGGTCGCCCGGTTCATAACCTGCGGTACGGAAGGCATGCTGCCAGCGGGCCGCCAGGGCTAATACAGCATCAGCGCAAAAGTCACGCCATGCGTCGTCGATGTACTGGCGGTAGAGGATTTTTTCCGGGGTGGCCCGATGCTGCTCGAGCAAGCTTGCGAGATTGGCCATGGGTTCCGCCAAAAAACAATTGAACCGCAGAGGACGCGGAGGGCGCTAAGGAATTCAAATGCTTAGAATATAGACCATTCACCCGATGGGTAACTTGCCACGAGTCGGCTAAACGATATCCAGATGCTCCAGGCCATCCATCAGATTGGCATCCTTGGCGCCCTTGCCATGGAGCTTGACCTTGAGGCGCAGGTCGTTGACCGAATCGGCGTTCCGGAGCGCATCCTCGTAGCTGATCAGATCGGCCTCGTAGAGCTTGAACAACGCCTGATCGAAAGTGATCATGCCGAGTTCGTTGGACTTGGCCATGATCTCCTTGATCTCGTGGACCTCGCCCTTGAAGATCAGGTCCGAGATCAACGGAGAATTGAGCAGGATCTCGATGGCCGCAGCGCGCCCCTTGCCGCCCACCTTGGGGATGAGACGCTGCGAGATCAGCGCCTTGAGATTCAGGGACAGATCCATCAAGAGCTGCTGGCGTCGCTCCTCCGGGAAGAAGTTGATAATCCGGTCGAGCGCCTGGTTGGCGCTGTTGGCATGCAACGTGCCCATCGCCAGGTGCCCGGTTTCGGCAAAAGCAATCGCATGTTCCATCACTTCACGATCGCGAATTTCGCCGATCAGGATCACGTCCGGCGCCTGGCGCAGCGTGTTCTTCAGCGCCGCTTCCCAGGACTCGGTATCGACGCCCACTTCGCGCTGGGTCAAGATGCAATTGATATGCGGGTGCACGTATTCGACCGGGTCCTCGATGGTGATGATGTGGCCGTAGCTGTTCTGGTTGCGGTAACCGATCATCGCCGCCAAGGAGGTGGATTTTCCCGAGCCGGTGCCGCCAACAAAAATCACCAGGCCGCGCTTGGTCATGGCGACATCCTTGAGGACTTGCGGCAACCCCAGATCATCAAAAGTGGGAATGGTTGTCGTAATGGTGCGCAGCACCATGCCGATCCGCCCTTGCTGGATGAAGGTGTTGACGCGGAAGCGCCCGATGTCCGGCGGGCTGATGGCGAAGTTACACTCCTTGCTCGCCTCGAATTCGGATGCCTGCTTGTCGTTCATGATGGCGCGGGCGAGTTCCTTGGTATGCTGAGGCGTCAGTTTCTGGCTGGAAACCGGCGTCATCTTGCCATCCACCTTGATGGCGGGGGGAAAGTCGGTGGTGATGAACAGGTCCGAGGCCTTCTTCGACAACATCAACCGCAACAGGTCGTGCATGAATTTGACTGCTTGATCGCGTTCCATAATGCGTTTCCTTAACCTGGAAAAGTGTCTTTGTTTGCGGCTTTGGTGCGGGCCTCAGCACTGGACACGACGTTGCGCTTGACCAGTTCAGTCAGATTCTGGTCCAGCGTCTGCATGCCGATATTCCCGCCGGTCTGAATCGCCGAATACATCTGGGCGATCTTGGCCTCGCGAATCAGGTTGCGAATCGCGGGGGTGCCGATCATGATCTCGTGCGCCGCCACCCGCCCGGTGCCGTCCTTGGTCTTGAGCAGGGTCTGGGAAATCACCGCGCGCAGGGATTCCGACAGCATCGAGCGCACCATATCCTTTTCCGCCGCCGGGAACACGTCCACGATCCGATCGATGGTCTTGGCGGCGGAGCTGGTGTGCAGGGTGCCGAACACCAGGTGGCCGGTTTCCGCCGCAGTCAACGCCAGGCGGATGGTTTCCAGGTCGCGCAGCTCGCCTACCAGGATCACGTCCGGATCTTCGCGCAAGGCTGAGCGCAGCGCGTTGTTGAAAGACAGGGTATGCGGCCCGACCTCGCGCTGGTTGATCAGGCACTTCTTGCTCTCGTGGACGAATTCGATCGGGTCTTCCACCGTCAGGATATGGCCGTACTCTTTTTCGTTGATGTGATTGACCATCGCCGCCAGGGTGGTGGACTTCCCCGAGCCGGTCGGTCCGGTCACCAGCACGATGCCGCGCGGCTGGTCGGAGATTTCCTTGAAGATCTCCGGGCATTTCAGTTCTTCCAGTGACAGCACCTTGGAAGGAATGGTACGGAACACAGCAGCGGCGCCACGGTTCTGGACGTAGGCATTGACGCGGAAGCGCGCCAGGTTGGGAATCTCGAAGGAGAAATCAACCTCCAGATTTTCCTCGTAGAACTTGCGCTGACCGTCGTTCATGATGTCGTACACCATGCCATGGACATCTTTGTGCTCCAGCACCGGCACGTTGATGCGGCGCACGTCGCCATGCACCCGAATCATCGGCGGCAGGCCGGCCGACAGATGCAGGTCGGATGCCTTGTTTTTTACCGAAAAGGCAAGCAAATCCGAGATTTCCATTATAATTTCCCTTATGCACAAACGCGTCCCCCCCATTATGACAACTATCGCAAACGCATTGCAAGCCGCGCGGCAGCGCATCGCGCTGGCTGCCACCGCAGCCGGCCGGCCGGTTGCGGGCATCCAGCTGCTGGCAGTCAGCAAAACCTTTCCTGCCGCCGCGGTACGCCAGGCCTATACGGCCGGACAGCGCGCCTTCGGCGAAAGCTACGTGCAGGAGGCGATGGAGAAAGTCGAAGCGCTCAACGACTTGCCGCTGAAATGGCACTTCATCGGCCCGATCCAGAGCAACAAAACACGTCCGATCGCCGAACATTTTGCCTGGGTGCATAGCCTGGACCGGGCCAGGATCGCCGACCGGCTGTCTGCAGGTCGGCCCTCAAACCTGCCCGACCTGCAGGTGTGCCTGCAGGTCAACGTCAGCGGCGAAGCCAGCAAAAGCGGTGTGACGGCGGAGGATTTGCCGGCCCTGGCATGCTACGTGCGGACCCTGCCGCGCATGAAACTGCGGGGGCTGATGGCGATCCCCGAACCGACCGACGACCCGGCGAAACAGCGCCTGGCCTTCGTCCGCCTGCGCCAGCTGCTGGAGCAGCTCAACGCCGAAGGCTTTCAGCTCGACACCCTGTCGATGGGCATGTCAGACGATCTTGAGGCAGCGATAGCCGAGGGCGCGACGATAGTACGGGTCGGTTCGGCGATTTTCGGGGAACGGCATAACATCCACCACAGCGAAACAGAGGCACAGGGATGACTTCAATACCCGGGGTTTCTCTGTGTCTCTGTGGTTAATTGATTCGGGAAAAACACCATGAACATCACCTTCATCGGCGGCGGCAACATGGCCGGCGCGCTCATCAGCGGCCTGCTGCAAAAGGGCTTCGACCCGAAAGCCATCAATGTGGTGGAAATTTCCGCCGAAGGCCGTGCCCATCTGAGTGAAAAATTTGGTGTCGCCACCCAAGAGGAAATCGGCGCGGCCGCCATTTCCGGCGACATCGTCGTGCTGGCCGTGAAGCCGCAGCAGCTGTTCGGCGTCGCCGCGCAGCTGCATGGTCTGCTCGACGGCAAGCTGGTCATCTCCATAGCCGCCGGGGTGCGCAGCGCCGATCTTTCCCGCTGGCTGGGCGGCCATACCATGATCGTGCGCGCCATGCCGAATACACCGGCGATGGTGCTGGCGGGGGTCACCGGCCTCTGCGCCTTGCCCGAAGTGCCCGAAAACCAGCGCAGCCAGGCCGAAACCATACTCGGCGCGGTGGGCATGACGCTCTGGCTGGAACGGGAAGAGCAGATGGACGCCATCACCGCCATTTCCGGCAGCGGCCCGGCCTATGTCTTCCTGTTCATCGAGGCATTGCAGGAAGCCGCCGTGGGGTTGGGCTTGACCCCTGACCAGGCGCGCGCCCTCAGCCTGGAAACCTTCCTCGGCGCCACAAAACTTGCCCTCCAGAGCAGCGAGGATGCCGCCACCCTGCGCGCACGCGTCACCTCCAAGGGCGGCACGACCGAAAGCGCCATTCTTGTGATGGAGTCCGCCGGGATCAAGCGGGTCATCACCCAAGCCGCACAGGCCGCCTGCCTGCGCTCGCGCGAGTTGGGGGACGAACTGGGCAAAATCGGCGCCGGGGGATCTTGATCATGCTGAACCAAGCCCTGCAATTCCTGCTCGAAACCCTGCTCGGCCTGTTCGTGTTGGCCGTGCTGCTGCGCTTCTATCTGCAATGGGTGCGTGCCCCATTCCGCAACCCGGCCTCGCAGTTCATCGCGGCACTCACCGATTTTGCAGTGAAGCCGCTGCGCCGGGTCATTCCCGGTCTGTTCGGTCTGGATCTGGCCTCGCTGGTGCTGGCCTGGCTGGTGGAATACGTCATGCTGCTCGCCGTATCCTGGCTGGGCGGTTTGTTCCTGCTACAGGCCGGACCTTCCGTCTTTCTTGCCATCGCCTTCCTGGCCGTGATCAAGCTGCTGAAAATCAGCATCTACATCCTGCTCGGCGCGGTCTTCATCCAGGCGATCCTGTCCTGGACCAACCCGCACACCCCCTTGGCGCCAGTGCTAAGCCGGCTCACCGACCCGTTCCTCCTGCCGCTGCGCAGGGTGGTCCCGCCTTTGGCCAATGTCGATCTCTCTCCACTAGTGCTGTTCATCATCTGCGAGCTGGTGCTGATGGTGCCTTTGGCTTGGCTGGAAAGCCTCGCCATGCAGCTTGCCTGACATGGCTGACTGGTATCAGCTCAGGGAAGACCGTCTCACCCTCACCGTGCACGTACAGCCCGGAGCCAAGCGTACCGAAGTGATCGGGCTGCACGGCGATGCCCTGAAAATCCGGGTCGCGGCCGCCGCCGTGGAAGGGCAGGCCAACACCAGGCTACTGGATTTTCTGCGCAAGGCATTCAAGGTTCCGGCCAGCCGGATTAGCCTGAAGCACGGCGAACATGCACGCCGCAAAGTGGTGGAAATCCAGGGTTCGCCCGTTGCACCGGAGACATTGCTGCCCGAAACGGACACAGCATGACGGACGCCCTGCCGCAGTGCGGCGAACTGACCACGGTGCCGGAAGACTGCCTGGCCTTGCCGGATACGGCCGAGTTGCTCAACCCGCAGTTGTTGCTGCGCGCCCATGAACTGCTGGATATCCTGAAAACCACGCCGTCGGACTCCGCCGCTTTCGCGCAAATCAGCCTGATTACTGAAACCGGCCGCACAGCCGTGCAGCGCCGGTACGCCGAACTGCATCACGAACAAGACACATTGGCCAGCCTGATCGGCAAAAACCGCGAGGTCGCGGATCGGCTGGAGCAAAGTCTGCAGGCAGACCAGTACCAGAGCCAGGAGGCATGGAAAAGTTTCAACATCGCGCGCAAACTCATTGCGAGGCAGGGCGGCATACTCCTCAACCACCTCGACAGCGAACACGTCAAGCAACTGGTGGCGAAAAATCTGAAGGAAATCCTGAGAAGCCCCACCACAAGTGCGCTTACCCAGGCAATGCAATCCCTGATCAGCGAAGCATCCACCTTGCTTGAAGGTTTCGAGCGCCAGAATCGCCAAATCATGAGCGTGGTCGAAGCCGTATACGCCCGACTCAATCAACTGCCTGGCTTTGCGCTTGCCCCACCCCAGCTTTCCGGCCTGGAAAATTACCGCCAGGACTTGGAGCGGTTCGGCGAAAAAACCGCGGAATTCTGCCGCCGCCCGATCAACCTGATGACAGACAAAGCCAGCCTGGCAAAGAAATTCGGCATGGAAGTAGTGGGGCCTTTATGCAATCTGTTCACGCAACTGAAAGCAGAAACCGACTGGTGGCTGAGGGAGTTGCCCGTCCCTGTACAGGAGCAGATCCAGACGCAAAAAATCGCGCTGGAGAGACGCGAGGAAGACATCAACATGATCCGCGGCCAGATCGCAATCCTGGAAGCACGGGAGGGGGAAACGGTAGCCGCGCTCGCCAGGCTGCAACAGCAGGAAGCGGCGATAACGCGGATATTGGCGCTCACGCAAACACCTTAGGGGAGATTAGCCCTCCGGGAGAGCGTTGGCGAGAGGGGTGGAAGTTAAAGAGAATCACCCCTCTAAGCACACCACCCGCTTCCCCCTCTGCACCGCCTCGGTTTTTCGGGCGAATCGGGGGCAATCGGCTGCGTTTGTCTGAGGCCAAAGGCCGAGTTTAACGCGGCCGCCCGATTTGCCCGGAAAATCGAGGGTAGCCCGAAGGGCCGGTGCGGCGGGGGTCGCGGTAGGAATGCCGGTTACCCGACACCCCCCGCACAGATCCGTACTTGCGGAATTGCCGCATACGGCTCCTGCCTCGGGTCATGACGCGAAACGCGGTGACGGATATGGATGCACCCGTCGAGGATATGGCAAGTATTTCATTGCCAATCGGCCAAACCGCGCCCATGTCATCTTGTCCTTCTGGCTGCGTCGGCGCAACTGTCCGAGCCACGCGCGGCATACTTCATACCGGAATCCGGCCAGCCTTCTCAGGTTGCCCGGTACGGCGTGGTAGTTGAAGTAGCCGCGCATGACCTTTGCCAGCCATGCGCCAACCTGACCTATCGGTTCGTGTCGCTTCTGTTTCAGCTTTTCCCGGATTGCCGCGAGCGTCGCTCGCAGCCGTTTATTGATCGTCAGTCGCAGTATTTTGAAGCCCCCTTGTCGGGTCTTCGCGCAGCAGTGCGTGAAGCCGAGAAAGTCGAAGGTTTCCGGCCTTCCCAGCCCTCGTTTCTTGCGCTGCTGTTCTGCGTGGCGACCAAATTCTATCAGCCGCGTTTTCTGCGGGTGTAGCGCCAGCCCGAATTTGGCGAGGCGTTCTTTCATTGCTTCCAGAAATACCTTCGCTTCTTCTTCGTGCTGAAATCCGATTACGCTGTCGTCCGCGTAGCGAACCATG
>NZ_DATKTK010000028.1:0-2093 GCF_035531155.1 Sulfuricella sp.
GTGGATGCTGTCGAAGATCCGGCCCGCCATTTCCTCCGGCGTTCCCCCCAAATCGGGCCGGCCGACGCCGCTGACGAAGAGGGTGTCACCGGTGAGCACGAACCAGGGGTCGGCGCTACGCCGCAGGTCACTGACCAGCAGGCAGATGCTGTCGGCAGTATGACCGGGGGTATGCAGAACTTTGGTGATGACATTACCGCTCTCCAGCACCTCGCCGTCCTTGAGCCCGCGGATCGGGAAATGGACCTTGCCCACGTCGCTTTCGTGCAGGCAGTAGGGCGCATCCGCCAGTTCCGCCAGTTTCCGGCCGCCGGAAAAATGATCGGCATGAATGTGGGTGTCAATCACAAAGCCGATCCGCACGGCGGCCTTTTGCGCTTCATCCAGAAACCACTGCTCATCGCCAGCCACGACATCCACCGCCACCGCCGAACCCTTGCTGCCACATCCGTAGAAGTAGGACAGGGTACCATCAGCATTGCTGCGTTGTTTGAAAAACATGGGCCACCTCGACTGTTCGCTAGTTAATAGAATTTGAAACCACGAAACTAAAAGAACCCCCGCCATTTGTCAATGCACCCCAGTACACTCCGATCTGTGCTATTCCGTCTCCCCCGAAATGGCTACCAGGCCGCCCCAGGGCAGCGTGTGGGGCAGCAGCCGTTCCATCGTCCGTGCCACCCGGTTCCCGGCAGGAAGAAATATGGCGGAATGCACCGCCAGTCGGCGTACCGGCAAACCGGAGAAGAAGTCGAGCAACTCGTCGGGACGATGCCAGCGCGCCCCATAGTAGGCCCCGCTCCCGCCGCCCTGCCCTTTCTGCGCATAGAGCAGGCTTGCCCGGTTGAGCCAGCCGATGGCAAAACGCTGGCGCGCCACCCGCACGATCTCGGCCACGGCCTGCCGTTCATCCTCCACAAAACACAGGGCCGCAACCGAAACCACCTGGTCGAAACTACGGTCAGGAAAAGGCAGGGAGCGGGCGTATCCTGCTACCCAGCGGATCGCGGTAGGGTCCTTGGCGCGGGCGAAGGCAAGCCAGTCCGGGTTGGGATCCAGGCCAGTGGCGAGGAGGCCCTCTTCAGCAAAGCGGCGGGTGAACCAGCCGGTACCACAGCCCACGTCCAGAAGTGTGTTCCCCGGCTGCGCCTGCAGGAGACTGGAAAGCAGGCGGAACTCCGCCGTGCCGATCCACCTCCACCGCCCGCGAGGGGTATCATACCAAGCGTCATAGGCGGCGGCGTCCATCAACCTGCGGCGCCCACCAGCCGCAAAGAACACACGGCCAATGGCAACAAAGGTTTCCATGGTTTCTTAAGCAGGCTTGCGAGGGGCATATCGCTTACTCCTGTATAAAGCGGATGTAGCCACGTTTGCCTGGTCAGCCAGAGTGGCTTCTCCGGCTTAGGATACACTGTGTCACGCAACCCTTGTGACTGCCGCTGTCGACGCAGGTTTCAGCTCCTGGCATGCACGTGGCCGACATGGCGGAGTGTTCCTTATCCATCCACATTGCCTTATAATACTCGGTGCTACGCCTCGCTCACCACCCTTACGAAAGGAACAAAGAGTATCATGCGCCGTCTGCCCTATGATGACTGTAATAAAAAAGAGATGGTTCTGCGTGACTTTCTCGCCATGGACAGAACAGTGTTTGCGGGTACGCGTACTTTCCTGGGCTATATTCGTGTGACCTTAACTTTAGTCATTGCCACGCTCATTTTTATTCGTGTTTTCCATGGTCATCTTGAAGATCATCTCTTCTATCTGGGCTTTATTCTCGCGCTGATTGTCTTTGCCGCAGGCCTTTCGCTCTATCTGAAAATTAAAACGCACCACAAAGAGCTACAGAGAATGGAAGATTACGAAAAGATGGAGGACGATCTGCAATGAAATCCAGATTCTTATTCAATCACCTGGATGCACACCGGCAAAATTTTCATACTTACCCGAAAAGCAAGCTGGTGTTACGTGACTGGCTCGCACTGGACCGCACAGCAGCTGCCAATCGCCGGGTTTTATATTCTTTTTTACGCACCATGCTGGACTTGGCAATCGCTGGCTTGGTACTTATTCACTTCTTTGATTATCAA
>NZ_DATKTK010000029.1:0-4092 GCF_035531155.1 Sulfuricella sp.
CTTCTCGGCGATCGCCTCGACAATGAAATTGTGCGGCGTGGTCCCGGCCCTCTTCGCCGCGGCGGCGATGCGACTCTTCAACTCGTCGGGCAGGCGGATGGTCGTGGTGCTCATGGAACACTCCAGGGCGGATTCATCTTGTGCGAATGTAGCACGGTTGTGTCACATGTTGGCGGCAACGCTTGAGCGCCCACGAGAAGCCGCGAAATCTTGCCTTCCCATGGATGCGCCACCGATACTTGTCAACAAGTGGGTTGGGGGTTCCCGGCCGGCGTCAGCGCCTCGGTGCGTTCACCGGGGCCTTTCGCTTTTCTGGACGGAGGAACCATCCCGTCACGCGGCACGAACCTCGATATTCACCTGCAGGTTCCGCCGCAGCACATCGAAAATCGCGGACAGGTTGTCCATGCCGCATCAAGTAGAGCCAAAGCGTTGCGTCCTCCTGCGGAGGGCGCGTTACTTCTCTTGAATCGCCACGCGCACGTCAGGAACGTGCGCGAACAGCGTAGCTGGCCCGAAGGGCGCAGGGCAGGATGCCCGGAGTAAGAGAAGTAACCAAGAGAAGGCGACCCTCCTCGGCGCTTGTCGGGCTGCGCCCGCCAAGTCCGTGAGCCGCGGCCGGGCTTTTCGACAGGACTCCTGTCCTGGCGAAAAGGCATCGGCATCCATGCCGATGCCCCTGCGGGCCTGTCGTCCACGTCTCACCGCCTCACAAGGGAGTGGAGGTCAAGATCAACAGCAGGCGCAACACCGTGCGTTAACATGTCACCCAACATGGCCCCCGCCTCTTGGTTCTTCGGAACTTACGCGGGGGTTCTTATTGCCCGTTCTCCGGCAGCCATCCCCATCGGGATGGCAAGACACTACAATCGGTCGCATGCAACCGGCCAATACCCTTCGCTTCGCGTTGAACGACCGCATCCAGGATGCCGAGGTCGGGCCTGCGCACGTTCCGCTGGCATTGCTGGGGCAGTTCCAGAAGGACGTCGGCGAATTTCTTGCCGGATCGGGAAAGGATATCGATCCCAACCAGGTGATGATCGCCATCGCGGAAGGCTCGCTTGTCCTGATTGCCAGCGGCCTGCTGGCAGCGGCTCACCTGTGGGCCGATGTCGGACAGCTGCAAAATCCCGCCCAACTGGGCCTGATCGACCCCAGGCGTGCAGCCGTTGTCGAGCGCTGGCAGGCGGCTGCACGCAAAAACCCCCATCGCCGCTACACGTTGGCCGACCAGAACGGCACAAACTTCGTTCGCGTGGATGCGCACTCCGACTACCGTGACCAGACGACCGCCATGTGGGTAGAGGTCAAGAAATACCTGCACGGTCAGATCACCGATCTGGGCGGCACCAGCAAGGCGAATGTCCACCTGAAACTGGACAACGGCAAGGTGCTGACCATTGCCAGCAGCCATAAACTGCTGGGTGACGAGGAGCGCAATCGTCTCTACAAGCCGGCCATTCTCCGGATTTCCGCCGAGGAAAACCTGCACAACGGCGAACTGCGCAATCTCACGCTGCTGGGCTTCGAGGACACCCCGTCGACCTGGGACGAAGCAGCCTTCGGTGAACTGGTGCGCAAGGGAACGCAGACATGGGCGGATGTGCCCGATGACTGGCTGGAAACCCTGCGGAGCGGTCAAGGATGAGTGCGTCGGTGCTGCTGGATACCAGCTTCCTGATTTCTCTGGTCAGCGAAAATCGCCCTCACCACGCAACTGCCACGCAGTACTACCGCCACCTTCTGACGAACAATGTGCCGATGTATTTCTCGGCCATCGTGGCGGCCGAATTCAGCATCAAGCAGCCCATCACGGACTTGCCGCTCGGCAACTTCCGCATTCTCGAGTTCAATGTCCCGCACGGGAAAGAAGCCGCAAAGCTGTGGAACGCGCTCGGTCAGCGGGGCGCCGAGGACAACCGTGCCGTGGTGCGCGATGACGTGAAATTGCTGGCTCAGGCCAGCCATGAAGACATCGATCTCATCCTGACCGAAGATGCGTCCACGCTGCACAAGTATTGCGAGCGCCTGCGCTCAAGTGGTCACCTGCAAACCCGTGCCATCACGTTGAAAAACGGCTTCGACGCCGGTGCACTGAGCGAAGGTGGCCAGACCGACTGGGTTGGCGGTCCCGCCACCGACCCGGATTCGTAAAGCATCTCCGGTACCCGTCCACCGATTCGTTCGGACGCGAAGGCTAGGTCAGCTGGCCGGAAAAGTTTTTTTCAGCAAAGATTTTTTCAGTTCGTCGATCTCGGCGAGCTTACGGATGTAGAGGGCTTCGAGGCGTTGGGTTTTTTCGAGCAGGGTGTCCAACATCGTTACAACGTGTTGTTGTTGCGCGGCCGTAGGTACCGAGACTTTCAACCCGTTGATCATGCCGAGCTTCAGAAATTTTGTTCCGGCGCCAACGGATTCTTCCTTGAAGTGCTTCAAGCTCCTTACCAGTTGGAAATATAGGTACCGATAAATGAGCTGGTTCGTGTCGTTGATTGTGATGACGTAGGTACGTTGGTACGCGTTGAACTTGCCTCGATAGTGCTTGACGTTGAAGTCGCCGACGGCATTGTTTCCGGCAAGCAGGATGGCTTCACAGTCGAAGGCAAATCTGTCGATCGCGTACACATCCTTCGCACATGTAAAAAATGGATATTGCCCGTTTTCTACGGCTGCGTTCGCGTCAAGCTTGCCGGTTCGAACGGTTACAAGACTGCCTAAGAGCCTCTGCTCGCCGTCTACACTAGCTAGAACATTATCGAAAACCTCGCTTGCATTACACCGACTCTGCTCAACGAGGGCGCGGGCGCGGTCGAGGGCGGCGAAGGCCTGATCGAGCACCGCAACGATCCGCTTCTGCTCCTCCAGTGGGGGAAGCGGGACAAGCATTTCCTTGAAAGCACTGACGTTCAGATTTTTCTGTGCCGTGCCGCGCCCTAATCCGTAGATTTGAGGTTGCATGCCGACAAGGTAAGTGTCCAGAAACCTTTGATGTAATCGGCCTTTATCGAGGGTATCGGCGGTGAGGCCACTGTCGTTGAGGAAGAATTTTCCGCAGACGAAGCGCACACATTCTTCGGACATGCCGAATCGAGAGACGATGAAGCAATTCTCCCTATTGAATTCGTCTAATGCGAAAGTCGCTCCGCCACCGCCATAGACCGGGTAAAGAGTGCCCGCATCTCTTTTCTTGGTAACACGTGTTCCAAAGCTGATCGTGGCTACTTCGTTCAAGGGAACCATAGGCCATCCGATTATGGGCGCCACTTTATCCCTCACAACATCCCCCGAATCTCTTCCAGAATCTGCGCCGTCTCCGCATCCCGCGCCAGCATGTCCGCAATGATCTGCTCTGGGCTCCGCAGCGCTTCGGCCTCCGGCGCGTGCGGATTCTTCACCGACAGATCCCACGTCGCCTTGTGCACATCCGCCACCGCCACCGTCCAGCTCTTGTCGCTCTCAGCCTTGCTCGCCTGCAAGGCCACGAACTCAACCAGATCCTCATCGTTGAGCGGATTGGTCTTGCCCATGCTGCGGCCCGGATCGAGCTGGTAGAACCAGACCTTGCGCGTCTTCGAGCCCTTCTCGAAAAACAGCACCACCGTCTTCACGCCCGCCCCCTGGAACGTGCCGCTGGGGCAGTCGAGCACGGTGTGCAGGTTGCAGCTTTCCAGCAGCTCCTTGCGCAGGGCCACGCTGGCGTTGTCGGTGTTGCTGAGGAAGGTGTTCTTGATGACGATGGCACCGCGGCCGCCGGCTTTCAGCTTGCGGATGAAGTGCTGCAGGAACAGGTAGGCGGTTTCGCCGGACTTGATCGGGAAGTTCTGCTGCACCTCCTTGCGCTCGCCACCACCGAACGGCGGATTGGCCAGCACGATGTCGTGGCGATCCTTCTGCTGGATGTCCATCACGTTCTCGCCGAGCGTGTTGGTGTGGCGGATGTTGGGCGCATCCACGCCGTGCAGGATCAGGTTCATCACGCCCAGCACGTAGGCCAGCGATTTCTTCTCCTGGCCGTAGAAGGTCTTGCGCTGCAGCGTGTCCCACTCGGCGGCGGAGAGGTTGTCGCGGCGCAGGTAGTCCCAGGCTTCGCAC